>DATKRG010000270.1:0-2678 GCA_035532275.1 Streptosporangiaceae bacterium
TCCATGGTAAGGAGAAGGTCTACGGTTCGATTCCGTAAGGGGGCTCTGCAGGTCAGGGGCCTTTTTCGTCTGTGCATCCGAGGACCTCTTTTCGGTGTGGCGAATATGCGATAGAAGGTCCACGGTTCGGCCTGTACCCAGATATGCAGGTCAGGGGCGGTTTGGGTGGTCAGGTAAGCAAGGTCTGAGGTGCCGCAGGGGCAGTTCCTGGGGCAAGATCGTGGCATGGCCTGTTCCAGGGTGGGGAGGCGGGACCGTCCGGACGAGATGAACGCAGCATCAGGTGATGGACGGGTCGGCTGACGCAGATCTTGAACTGCGGGGCAACCTGGCAAATACCTAACGGTCAGGATCTTCTTCACAGCGAGACTTGATCGGGCATGTGCGACTGCTGGCCTTCCCGCCATGTGCCGCCAGCAGCCAGTTCGGGCCTGGGTGCGTATGGGGCGCTTTGGGCCTGGGCGGCGGCTGGGGTTATGGTCACGGCATGCGGCGCATCCGCGCGGTGCTGATCGACATCGACGGCGTGCTGACCGTTTCGTGGAAACCGCTGCCGGGGGCGGTCGCGGCGCTGAAGCGGCTGCGCGCTGCCGCGTTCCCGCTGGCTCTGGTCACCAACACCACCTCGCGCACCCGCGCATCGATCGCCGGCGCGCTGGCGGGGGCGGGCTTCCCCGTCACCGCCGGTGACATTCTCACCGCGCCGGTCATCGCCGCCGCCTACCTGCAGGACCACTACCCGGGCACCCGCTGCCTGCTGCTCAACAGTGGGGACATCGGCGAGGATCTGGCCGGGCTGACTCTGGCCCGCGAGGACGACCCTGCACTCGTGGACGTGGTGCTGGTCGGCGGGGCTGGTCCCGAGTTCAGCTACCAGGCGCTCAACACGGCCTTCGGCCACCTGCAGCGCGGAGCCAGGCTGGTCGCCATGCACCGCGGCCTGTACTGGCGCACCGAGCAAGGCCTGCAACTCGACACCGGCGCGTTCGTCGCGGGCCTGGAGCAGGCGGCAGGGACACAGGCGCAAGTAGTGGGCAAACCCGCCGCGGCATTCTTCGCCACCGCACTGGCGCACCTGGGCGCCGACCCCGCTCACACCCTGATGGTGGGCGACGACATCGAGACCGACGTGCTCGCCGCCCAGCGGCAGGGGCTCACCGGGGTACTCGTCAAGACGGGCAAGTACCTCCCTCGCACTCACCGAGACGCCAGCGGCACACCCGACCACGTCCTCGGCTCCTTCGCCGACCTGCCCGCCCTGCTGCAGCAACTGTCGTGAGCGCCAGGGCGCTGGCAACCCGGTAGAGTTCAGCTCGCCAGCGGGCGGCGGATTCTGGCTGCGGAGCGTGCGTTGCGCCACAGGTTCTGACGGCCAGGACCACCCAGGCAGCCGACCTGACAAGTGAGTGCAGGCCGTCCTCCGTCACCTCGCCAGGACCGGCGCTGGGGGCTGGCGTGTTTCGAGGTAGCGCTTGAGGCCGGTCCAGATGGCCTGCTCCTGGCGCTTCCCGATCCATGCGATGACCGGCGTCAGGAGCCTGAACGCTCCTTTCGGGCGCACCTGCCAGGACCAGCGCATCCGGGTCCCTGCCGGGTCAGGCTCGAACGTCAGCTCCCCGCGGAACTCCGCCCACGACATCCACGACTCAATGCCGAACCTCGTTGGCCGCTCGTAGGACGTGACCGCGGTGGTCATGTCTAGCGGCCGTCCCATCGACTGGATCGACGCGGCGAACCGTGTCCCGTCACCGACCGGCCCGTCGGTGACCTTCTCCGAACACACCATGCGCGGGTTGTACTTCGGCTCGTTCCGCTCGTCGGCGACGAAGTCGAACACCTCCTCGACGGGGCAGCCGATGATGATCTCGCCGGTGATGCTGGCCATGCCCTGCCCGGTGAGAGAGATCGCGCCCTCTTTGTGGGCGTGCGGGTGGGAGAAGCGTTCGGAGAAGGATCTGAGGTGGTCTGCGGTGCCGGGCCCGGCCAGGGGAGGGCCGTGGCCGCACGCCAGGACCTGGGGGTTGAGGCTGGCGAGGGCGGCGACCGACTCTTTGGCCTCCGGCCAGTTCCAGGTCGAGATGTAGGGCGGGCCGGCCGCGCCATGCTTGCCGGTCAGCAGGTCGCGCACGGAGTTCAGGTTCATGGTCAAAACGGCGTCGCCGGTGATCAGCACGCGGTCGCTGCTGCGGAAGAACGCGATGTGGCCCGGCGTGTGACCGGGCGTGGGCACACACTGCCAGTCCGGGAGGCCCGGAACGCCGGCATCGGGGTCGAACGCCCGCACCGTCCCCTCCAGGCTGCCGCGCGACTGCATCGCCTCGACCCGCCGGCGTGGCATGAGCCGCAGCAGCGGGGCGACAAGCCAGCGGTCGAGCGGATTGCCGTACTCCGGCAGGTACCGGCCGGAAGCCAGCGGCAGTTCACCGGGGTGCACGTGGACCGGCAGATCCCACATCCAGGCCAGCTCCAGCGCCGAGCCCGAATGGTCGGGGTGGATGTGTGTCAGCAGGATCGCGGCCGGACGCGCGCCGGCCCCGAACAGCGACTCCGCAGCCGACTTGATGAGCTGCCCGCGATGCGGCCACGCCGCGTCAATCAGCACCCAGGACGGCCCGGACCGCACAAGGTACACGTTCGCCTCAGTGAGCCCCCGCCCGGTTCGGACGCAGTACACGCCC
>DATKRG010000271.1:0-5398 GCA_035532275.1 Streptosporangiaceae bacterium
CGCCGGCCGCCTGCGGCCCCGGAGGTCACCCTGGGCAGGTGAGCCGCGGCCCTCCCGGGCGGGCGAGGATGAGCCGATGTCCACGCCAGCATCCGCGCCGGACCCCAGGGCACTGCTCCGCAGCCGCAGCTACCTGGGCCTGCTCGCCATGGCGGCGATCCTGGGCATTCCGATCTCGGCCGCCGCCTACGGATTCCTGGCCCTGGTCACCTATCTGCAGGAAGAGATCTTCACGCACCTTCCGCACGGCCTCGGCTTCGCCACCGAACCCCTCTGGTGGCCGCTGCCCGTGCTGGCCGTCGGCGGGCTGCTGGCGGCCCTGGCCATCCGCTATCTGCCGGGGAACGGCGGTCCCTCGCCAGCCGGCGGCTTCGCCATCCACGGCGCCCCGACCCCGTCCCAGCTGCCCGGCGTCATCCTGGCGGCACTGGCCACCCTGGTCTTCGGCGCCGTCCTCGGCCCGGAAATGCCGCTGATCGCCATCGGCGGCGGCCTGGCCGTGCTCGCCACCCGGGCCGCACGGCGGCAGGTGCCCGCCCAGGCGGTCACCGTGCTGGCCTCCGCCGGCAGTTTCGCGGCCATCAGCACGCTGCTGGGGTCCCCGATCCTCGGCGCCTTCCTGCTGATGGAGGCGTCCGGGCTGGGCGGGCCCATGCTGGGCCTGGTGCTGGTGCCCGGCCTGCTGGCCGCCGGGCTCGGCTCGCTCATCTTCACCGGCCTGGACCAGATCACCGGGCTTGGCACGTTCTCGCTGGCCATCCCCGGCCTGCCGCCCGTCCATCATCCGTTCGCGTCCGAGTTCGCGTGGGCGGTGGTGATCGGGATCGCGGCCGCTCTGGTCGGCCCCGGAATCCAGTGGCTGGGGCGGCTGATCCAGCCTTATGCGCAACGATGGACAATGCTGGTCGTGCCCGTCGCGGGCCTGGCCGTCGCGGGGCTGGCCATCTGCTACGCGGCGGTGACCGGGAAGGCCTCCTCAGACGTGCTCTTCTCCGGCGAGTCGTCGCTCGGGCCCCTAGTCGAGCACAGTGCCAGCTACACAGCGGGGGCACTGGTCCTGCTGGTGGTCTGTAAGTCGCTGGCCTACGGCGTGTCCCTGGGCAGCTTCCGGGGCGGCCCGGTCTTCCCGTCCATGTTCATCGGGGCGGCTGGCGGTGCGGCCATGTCCCATCTGCCTGGGCTGCCGCTGGTGGCGGGGGTCGCCATGGGGATCGGCGCGATGTCGGTGGTGATGCTCACCCTGCCGATGACCTCGGTGCTGCTCGCCACCCTGCTGCTGGCATCGGACGGCCTGGAGGTCATGCCGGTGGTGATCGTGGCGGTGGTCGTCGCCTACGTGGTCTCGGCACGGACCTCACCCCGGCTGGTCCCGCAGCCCGCGCCCGCAGCCGCCGCGCCACTGTAGGCCCGCCGGAAGCCGGGCGGCTCACCCTGGGCGGGTGAAGCCCCGCTGAAGGCGGGTAGACAAAACTGAGGCGCACGAACGAATGGAGGCGCCATGCCGCAGGCGCGGACCAGCAATCAGACCAGCACGACCGGGCGGCAGAGCGCTCGCACGCCGGCCAAGCCGGCGGCAGCCAAGCCCGCTGGAGCTAAGCCGGCGGCGCAGGAACCGGCAGGGCAGGCACCGGCAGCACCGGCCCAGCCTGCGGCGCGATCAGCCGCCCGGCCAGCGGCGGCGCGATCGGCCCGGCGGACCGCGGCCAAGCCGGCCGGGCGGGCGGCGCCGAAGCCGCTCACCCCAGGGGGGTCATCGATCCGGGCCGGCCGGCTCGGCGCGGAGGAGGCGGAGCCGCTGACCCCGGCGCAGCGCGCCGCGCTCGGCAAGGCGGCACGGGCGGCGGTCCCGCGTACCAGTCACGCGGCCTTCGACCCGCCCGCCAGCCGGCCCGACCCGGTCGCGCTGCTGGAGGAGCAGGCTGTGTCGCGGCTGCCCGACTTGATCCCGCTCCGGTACGGCCGGATGCTGGCCTCCGCCTTCAGCTACTTCCGCGGTGCGGCCCTGCCGATGGCGGCCGACCTGGCCAGGACGCCGGTCACCGGGCTGACCGTCCAGGCATGCGGCGACGCGCACCTGTCCAACTTCGGCCTCTATGCCTCACCGGAGCGCAAGCTTCTCTTCGACGTCAACGACTTCGACGAGACCCTGCCCGGTCCGTGGGAGTGGGACGTCAAGCGGCTCGCCGCCAGCCTGGAGGTGGCGGCCAGGGACAACGGTTTCGCCCGCAAGGACCGGCGCCAGATCGTGCTGGCCGGGGTCGGCCAGTACCGGCTGATGATGCGCCAGCTCGCGGGCCTGAGCAACCTGGGCGTCTGGTACACCGACGTGAACATCGAGGAGTTCCGCCGGGAGTTCGCCGCGCAGATGACCAGCCGGCAGCTCAAGACGATCGACAAGATAATGGTCAAGGCGCGCGGCCACGACAGCAGGCAGGCCCTGGGCAAGCTGGCTGCGGTCCAGGACGGGAAGATGCGCATCGTGGCCGACCCGCCGCTGGTGGTCCCGCTCACCGACTTGCTCCCGGAGCAGATGGACAGGGCCGGGATCGAGACGCAGCTGCGCGCACTGGTCGGCCAGTACCGGGGCACCCTGCAGTCGGACCGGCGGGTTCTGCTGGAGCAGTTCGATTTCACCGACATGGCCCGCAAGGTGGTGGGGGTCGGCAGTGTGGGGACCCGCTGCTGGATCATCCTGCTGCTGGGCCGCGATGAGTCCGATCCGCTGTTTCTCCAGGTCAAGGAGGCGCAGCCATCGGTGCTCGCCCGCTACGCCGGTGCCAGCAAGTACTCCAACCAGGGGGAGCGGGTGGTCGCGGGCCAGCGGCTGATGCAGGCGGCCAGCGACATCTTCCTGGGCTGGCAGCGGACGACCGGGCTGGACGGCCAGTACCGGGACTTCTATATCCGCCAGCTGCGGGACTGGAAGTTCTCGTTCCCGATCGAGGCGATGATCCCGCACGGGCTGCGGATCTACGCCCAGATCTGCGGGCACGCCCTGGCCCGGGCGCACGCCAGGTCCGGGGACCGCATCGCGATCGCGTCCTACCTGGGCGGATCCGACGTCTTCGACCGGGCGGTCGCGGACTTCGCGGAAGCCTACGCCGACCAGAACCAGCGCGACTACGAGGCCCTGGCCGCGGCCGCCGCCTCGGGGAGGATCACCGCCGAGCACGGCGTCTGACCCGCTGCCCGCCTGCCCGGCTCACGAGCGGGAGGAGGCCAGCTGCCGGAGCGCGGGCCAGTCCACGGCCGGGCGCGGCGGGGGGACCCCGGGACGGTTCTTGGGCACCCGGACCCGCAGCGCCGCCGGCCGGGTGGCGCAGCGCACCGGAGTGGGCATCATGACGGTTTCCCCGTCGATGCCGACCGGGATCTGCGGGGCGTCGGCCTCCACCACGATCTCGTCGGCGGTGAGCGTGGTCAGGCCGGGGCCGTGCCCGCGGCGCAGCAGCTGGACAGCCTGCCGGGCGCTGGCCACCGTCACGGCGATGACGCCGAGCGTGCCGGTGTCGAGCCGGGCCCGGCGGCCAAGGCCCGCGATGTCGCCCATCTGGTAAGGGTCGTTGCTGACCAGCAGCGCCTGCGGGCTGGTGATCGAGACGCTGCCGGTGCGCGCGGACAGCGGGGTGCCGGTCTGCCCGTTCAGCAGGTCTGGCAGCAGCTGCAGCGTGGTGCCGCGCTTGTCGTCCCGGTATGCGGGGCTGCGCACGACCTCCGCGTAGGCGCCGAACGAGGCGTTGTTCACGAAGATGCGGTCGCCGATGACGCCCAGATCGATCCGCAGTTCTTCCCCGTCGGTGAGGGCGTCCAGGCAGGTCGCCGGATCGTCCCGGTTCAGGCCCAGGTCCAGCGCGAAGTGGTTGCGGGTGCCGGCGCTGATCACCAGGAAGGGCAGGCCGTGCTCGGCGGCGATCCCTGCCACCAGTGCCTGCGTCCCGTCCCCGCCGGCGACGCCGAGCAGGTCCGCGCCCGCCGCCACCGCCTGCCGGGCCAGGGCGGCCACGTCCACCGTGCCCGGGCCTTCGAGCAGCAGGACCTGGGCTCCCAGGGCTTCGGCCTTGTCCTTCAGGCCGAACTTCGCGACCTTGCCGCCACCGGACCGGGGATTCATGATCAGGACGGCGTGCTCCGGGGGAGCGGTGGCGGCCGTCGGCATGGCGGTGTCATCGCCGTCGGCCCTCAGTGCCAGCCGCGCGGCACCGGTCGCCAGCACCACCAGCGCGGCCGACAGCAGCGCGACCCAGACGAGGTGGTTCAGGGCGAACACGATCAGCATGGCGATGGGGGTGAGGATCACGACGGCCAGCGCCAGCCACCGGATGACGCCCCGGCGGGCAAGGAACCAGTACCCGCCCGCGAGGATCAGGCAGGCCCCGATCGCCCCGAAGCCGACCATGGCCAGGCTTGCCAGGTCCGCGAAGCCGACCAGGACCGCCGCCGCGGCAAGCATCAGCGCGAAGGCGCCCCGGGCCAGCCACCGCCGCTGTTTCATGGCCGCCTCCCACCGGGGTGAACCGGATTGTCCCGCCGAGACGGACTCTCGCCGACAATCACCGGCCGCACATCATCCAGATTGGGTGAATACGGGCACGTCAGGAGCGTAATAGACCGCTGCGGGTGATGTGCTCCCGATGGCCGGCGTCACATACTGCCCACGTGTGGCCGGATAGGGCCGGCGTCACCCGGATGCTTGCCAGCGGCCGCCTCGGCCAGAACCCACCCTGGCTGGCCGGACGAAGGGGGCAGACGATGGCAATCGGGCCGGTGCAGCTCATAGTGCTGGGGTTCCGGAACCCCGACTTCCACGGCGAGATCATCGACGAACTGGAGCGGCTGCGCGAGAACGGCATGGTGCGGGTGATCGACTCGCTGGTCGTCTACAAGGACCCGGACGGTGAGGTAGAGGTCGAGCACCTCAGCAACCTGTCGCAGGAGGAGGCGGTCGAGCTCGGCACCAAGGTCGGCGCGCTGATCGGCCTCGGCATCGAGGGCGAGGAAGGAATGGAGGCCGGCGCCGAACTCGGCGCGGAGAAGGCCGCGACCGAGGGCATCAACGTGTTCGGCAACGGACAGGACTGGGATGTCCTGGACGACATCCCGAACGACAGCGCGGCCGCGCTGCTGCTGCTCGAGCACCACTGGGCGGTCCCGCTGCGGGACGCGGTCGCCCGCGCAGGCGGCTTCCGGATCAGTGACGGCTTCATCAGCCCGCTCGACCTGATCGAGATCGGCCTGCTGACGGCCGAGGACGCCAAGGAACTGCACGACCTGGAGACGGCCGCCGCGGCGAGCAGGCGCTGACACCGCTCCACGACGAACGGAGACGACATGTTCGGATCACGCAGAGTCGCACGCCGCACCAGCCGGCGGACCGCGCGGCGCGTGTCACGGCGCAAGT
>DATKRG010000272.1:0-3576 GCA_035532275.1 Streptosporangiaceae bacterium
CACTTTCCAGGATCTCGCCAGGGCGCTTCGCGCCGGAGGTGATGCGGGCGCGGCCGGGCTTGCAGCCGCTCTCGGGCTCCCCCCGCGGGTGCTGACGCGTGCAGGTTCGGCGCCTGCGCGGCGAGCACGTCGATGCCCTGATGAAGGCGCACGCAGGCGGTGGTTTTGCCGATCGCGTTGCCGGCCGCCAGCTGCCGCACCCGGGTGGCGCCGGGCAACCAGCGGATCACCAGCACCGCCTGCTTGTAGCTCAACGGGTTCGGCGAGCCCTGCCCATGATCATTACTGGCCTATGCGTCCGTCGATCCGCTCGCGCAACAGGTCCGCGTGACCCATGTGGCGGGCGTACTCGTGGATCATTCCGACCAGCACCTCGCGCAGCGACATCGGCCCTCCGCCGCTGCCATGCTGATTCAAGGGATCGTCGCCGGTGATGTCGAGACTGGGCGCCTCGGCCACGAACCGCGTGGCGAAGTCCACCTCCGCACGCCATGCGTCCCACGCCTCCGCAACCACCTGGGGGTCGGGAACAGCACCATCGAAATCACCGTCACGGTCGGTGCCGGAGCAGAACAGCCGGGGCACGTCCTGTCCCGCCATCATCACCCGGAACGTCGCACGCTCCACCTCGGCCAGGTGCCGCACCAGCCCCAGGAGCGACATCGTCGACGGCTCGGCGGAACGCCGCGCCATAGCCTCCGCATCAAGCCCTGAGCATTTCATCTCCAACGTGAGGCGTGAACAGCGCAGGGCTTCGGCCAGCGTGGTGCGCTCGTCGCCCAGCGCTGGCCCGTTCTCACGCGGGTCGTCGTCAGACGGCTTGCCGTCCGCGGTGAACATGTCGGCTCGCCGGGTCGTGGCCATGGCCGCAATCATCGGCGATGCGCAAGGCGGCAGACAAGGGATCAACGACACTGCACTCATGGTCAACGGGTTCGGGCACGCCCTACTTCATGATCACTCAGGGTGACCACCACCTTGCGCGGAAAGGCTCACTGAGGAGCCCGCGGCAGCGGACCCCGGCCCCTGGCGGGCGGCAGGTGGCTCAGGCGGCTTGGGTGACGGTGTAGCCGAGGGCTTCGAGCTGGCGGATGTGGCTGCGGGCCCTGCGGCCGGTGTCCAGGCAGCTGATGTAGTAGTCCATGCCGAGGTCGCGGTAGCGGGCGGCGCGGTCAGCGGGCAGGTGCCAGACGGTGACCAGCAGGGTACGGGCGATGGCCACCAGGGCCTTGAGCTTGCCACGGCGGCGGGCCAGCCGCCGGTACCGCTCACCCAGGAACGTGTCCGTCTTCCCCGCCGCCGCAGCGGCATCACCCAGGACGCCCTTGAGATACGGATTCCCCCTGGCGGTGCGGCCGGGATCTCCAAGACCAGCATCTCGATCCGGGCCGTCAGCGTGTCAATCTGGGCCTCGATGCGAACAATGCTGCCGCAGGTTCATGGGCCTGAGGCCCGGCTCGCGCCGGGCTCCACCAGCGTCAGCCTCCGAATGGGGTCAACAGGGGCATGTGCCCTGCGACCGCTCCATGCGAGCCTATCCACGGCATGAACACTCATCACCTATGAGCTGCTTGTCGTGACCTGGTTTGACAGCCAATCGCACCATGCCTCCAGGCCTTGACCCGTTCGGGCGCTGACCTCCATGGTGGCCACCTTCGGGTTAACCGCCCGGAGATTGGCGTGGAAGGCATCGAGGGCGAAGTCCAGATGCGGGAGCAGGTCAATCTTGTTAATAACGACGAGGTCGGCACAGCGGAACATGACCGGGTACTTGAGCGGCTTCTCTTCGCCCTCGGTGACCGCGTAGATCATCGCCCGGGCGTGCTCGCCGACGTCGAACTCGGCGGGGCAGACGAGGTTGCCGACGTTCTCGATCAGCACCAGGTCGAGTTCGGCGAGCGGCAGGCGTGGCAGGGCGGAACGCACCATCGGCGCGTCAAGGTGGCATTCGCCACCAAAGCCATTGCCGGTGTTGACGAGGGTCACCGCTGCGCCGAACCCGGCCAGCCGGTCGGCATCAAGGCTGGTCTCGATGTCCCCCTCGATCACCCCGATCCGGATCGAGTCCGCGAGCCGGCTGAGGGTATGCCGCAGCAGTGCCGTCTTGCCTGCTCCCGGCGAGGACATCAGATTGATGGCGCAGACGCCGTGGCGGGCGAAGTCGGCGCGATTGCCAGCCGCGGTGCGGTCGTTCTCGCCGAAGATCCGCTCCAGCACTTCGATGCGCTCGGCGCCGGTCCGGTAGCCGGAGTGGTCACCGGGGCCGGGATGCGGCGCCGCGGTTCCTGGGCCGAGGTTGCCCTGCACCCCGTGGTCGTGGTGAGCGTCATGGGTGTGGACGGCGCCGTCGTCGTGGCGGTGGAAGCGTCCCATGCTGGTCACACCTCTGCGAGATCAAGTGAGGTGATCAGGAGTTCCTCCCCGGCCACGACGCGGACGTCGGTGGATTGACATGCCTGGCAGGCGAAGGCAGGGTGACGGCCGATGTCGCTCGCCGCCCCGCAGGCCTGGCAGCTGAGCCGGGCCGGAACGCTGTCGACTGCCAGGGTGGAGCCATCGAGCGGTGTTCCGGCGCTGACCAGCGACCAGCAGTAGCTGAGGGTGTCCGGCACGATCTGGCGCAGCTGGCCGACCCGCACGTGGATGGTGCTGACCCTGCCCTCGCCAGCGTGCCGGGCGACGATGTCCGCGATGGACCGGCAGATCGACAGTTCGTGCATGGTGTCCTGGTGCCTGGTGGTGGCGTCATCAAGGTGCACAGACACTACCCCGGACCCTCGCTACCTGCGCAAGGTGTCCGACGGGGATTCGCCCCAGCGTTTGCGGTACAGGCCCGCGAAACTGCCCAGATGATGAAAGCCCCAGTGCTCGGCGACGCCGGTCACGGTGACGCCGTCGGACGGCTCTGCATCAGTGAGTTCCTCGCGCGCGCGTTCCAGCCGCCGATCGCGCAGGTAGGTCATCGGGCTGACGCCCAGTTCGTCGTGGAAGCCCTGCTGCACCGAGCGAATGCTCGCGCCCACGTGCTGGGCGATGTCTCGCATGCTGACCGGCTCGCACAGGTGCTGCTCGATGTAGTCGACCGCGCGCCGGACGGTCCGGCGGCCCGGCTGGCTGACAGGACGTGCCAGCTGGTGGTGGTAGTTGGAGGGCTGCAAGAAGAGCAGGCTGCTCATCAGGAACTCTTCCAGCGGGCTGATGCCCACTCCGCGCTGCACCAGCGAGCCGCTGTGGAAGATTTCGGTGTGCAGCTGAACGGCGCCGTGCCAGCGGGTGGCCGCGTCAGCCGTCAGGTCCAGTTCCGGCTCGAAGACCAGCGGCTGCGTCAGCATCCGGCCGACGAGACGGGTCAGATGGCGCTCCATGGCGTCCTGCTCCACCCGGACGATCAGCTGGGGTGAATCGTGATCGAAGCGTATCCTGACCGGCTGCCCGGGGAGCTGAGCAAGTTCGCCATCAACGGGATGGTGTAGCTGTCCTGCCAAGGAGACCACATGACCGCACCGGCCCCGCGCCTGGACCCGCCAGATCCCGCCCTCGCCTGCGAACTGCTCGTGGTGGGCTGCGGCAACCTGC
>DATKRG010000273.1:0-2085 GCA_035532275.1 Streptosporangiaceae bacterium
CCACGGCACTGACGCCCACGGCACTGCCCCCGCTGGCTGGATAAGGTCGCTCCATGAGCCTGCAGCAGTCCCTGGCCGACATCGGCCTCAAGACCATGAGCCGCGTCCACCGGGCCATCCTTCACGCGAGCGGCGGGCGGGTACTGGGCTCAGCGTTCGGGATGCCCGCCGTCGAACTGCACACCGCGGGGCGCATGTCGGGCCGGCCGCGCTCGACCATGCTCGCAGCCCCGGTCGTCGACGGCGACCGGGTCGTGCTGGTGGCCTCCAAGGGCGGCGATGACCGCGACCCGGACTGGTACCGCAACCTGATAGCCCATCCCGAGATCGAGCTGACTATCGCCGGCCAGCGCCGGCCCATGCTGGCCCGCCGCGCCTCGGCGGAGGAGAAGGCCGAGCTGTGGCCGCGAGTGGTGGCGGCCTACCAGGGTTACGGCGGGTACCAGCGCCGCACCGAGCGCGACATCCCGCTGGTCATCTGCGAACCACGCTGAGCTCTCACCATGGGCGCCTCAGGAAAAAGTTGCAAGGCACGCTGGCCGGGAGGCCAGCGTGCCTTGGCTCACTTGGTGAAGACGCTGATGAGAGGCCGCCCGAGTGGCAGTGGTGCGCCGCCGACGGACTCCATGCCGGTGCTCAGGAACGAGTAGAAGCCGACGACCGAGAACAGCAGAACGAAGACGCCGGCGCCTTTGTCGAGACCGGCGGAGCCGCTCAGGGTGGCGATGATCAGCAGGATCACCGCGACCAGAGCGGAGGCCAGGATGAGGGTGAAGGCCAGTGGGACGCGGATGCTGACCACCGCCAGCGCGAGGATCACAACCGCCCAGGCGATGAGGAACTGGGCGACGGTGTGCGCTATGTCCGCTGGCGGGATGGCGTACCAGTTGTGCGTGAGGCCCAGCACCAGGGCGGCGTAGCTGAGCCAGAAGCCGGTGAAGGCACCGAAGATCGCGGCCACGAAGGTCTGCCCGAGCGCTGCTGCCCAGATGGTGCACATCAGCACCCCCAGGCCGGTGGCCGCATAGATGATCGGCATGACGCTGCCGCCCTGGGCCGCCGCGGACACGAAGCCCAGCAGCGAGATGCCCAGGGCCGTGCCGCCCACCGAGAAGATCAGCAGGCCGAACACGGCCGGATTGCCGGCCGCCCAGCCTGCGGCGGGCGGTGGCGCGGGGCTGGATGCCTCAGCGGCAGCCGGGCTGGGGTGCAGTTCTGTCATCGGGATACCCTCCGTGGTCTCGTGTCCGGTGCTGGCCTTTGCGGCGGCAACGATGCCGGCGCGTATCAGGCCCGCTTCGTTGCGGATCTTGTTGGCCGGGAGTGGGGACTGCGAGGCGCCAGGTGGCATTTCTGGCGCGACGGAGAGCGCTCCGCACCTGGTGCGTGGCCATAGGTGCAGGCAGACGCCATGTGTACGCCTTGCGTACGGAACTTCTTATCGCGAACGACCGAATCGTCCCTCTTTGCACAGAAGCTGTCAATGGGCCCATGGACGTGAACGCGCAGCAACCCTTTGGGTGGCTGGGCCTGTAGTTCGAGGCCATCGCAGTGGTAGCCGGGGAGGGCACCGCTGGCTGGGTGCCGCCCGCTTATCCCACCTGCGGGTCGAGAACCACGTGGCGCAGGCCGTCACCGGGATCGCGCAGGACGGGGATGAGGCCTGCCGGTTCGAAGCGTTCCGAACCGAGTTCGCCGACTGCCGCCCAGCTGAACCGGTGACCGGGCTCGGAGCCGCCGTCCAGATCATCCTCGGCCAGCGCATCTGGCCAGGTGAGGTGGTAGTACAAGCCAACCTCGTGCTCGAGCGCGTCACCGCGGTAGATGTTTTCCACGATGAGCGCCAATCGCCCGGCCGGGAGCTGGTGCCCCAGCTCCTCCGCCAGCTCACGGGCCAGAGCCGCCTGGCTGGACTCGCCGAAGCGGACTCTGCCGCCAGGCAGGAACCAGTATCCGAGCCCGTCAACGGTGCACAGCAAGATCTTCGCGCCGCGAGTGATGACCGCTGCTACCCGGAGGTTGAAGGTCTCCCCAGGCCCGGTCCACGAGATGTCGATCGGCGGCTTCACTGCATCCGCTCCTGTC
>DATKRG010000274.1:0-12433 GCA_035532275.1 Streptosporangiaceae bacterium
CAGTGTCCGGAGGCGACTGTGGCCGATCATCCCCCTCTTGACGCCTACTCCCAGATCGTCGCGGGCGTAGCCGCGCACCTGACCGGGAAGGTCGCCAGCCTGCGAGTGCCCCGGTCCGCCGGGCGGCGGGGCGGCGAAAGCCTCGGCTCGGCCGTGGTGTACACCAGCGACGGCTTCCTGCTCACGAACGCGCACGTGGTGGGCGGCGCCCCGGCGGGCACGGCGTCGTTCGCCGACGGCACCACGGCCCCGTTCACGGTGGTCGGCGCGGATCCGCTGTCCGACCTGGCGGTGCTCAGGTCGGCCGGGCCCACCCCACCGCCCGCCGAGCTTGGCGAGGCCGATCAGCTGGTGGTCGGCCAGCTGGTGGTGGCGGTCGGCAACCCGCTCGGGCTGGCCGGGTCGGTCACCGCGGGTGTGGTCAGTGCGCTGGGACGGTCGCTGCCCACCCGCAGCGGGGCCGCCGCCCGGCTGATCGAGGACGTCATCCAGACCGACGCCGCGCTCAACCCGGGCAACTCGGGCGGGGCGCTCGCCGACAGCCAGGCCCGGGTGGTCGGGATCAACACCGCCGTAGCCGGGGTCGGCCTCGGGCTGGCGGTCCCGGTCAACGCGACCACGCGGCGGATCATCGCGACCCTGATGCGGGACGGGAAGGTCCGGCGTGCCTATCTCGGTCTGGTCAGCATGCCCGCCCCGCTGCCAGCCGCGCTGCACGAGCGGTTCGGCCGCAGCAGCGGCCTGCGGGTGGTCGAGGTGGTCGCGGGCGGCCCGGCCGACCGCGCCGGGCTGCGGGCCGGGGACCTGCTGCTGACCGCGGCCGGGAAGCCGGTGGCGAAGGCGCAGGACCTGCAGCGGCTCATGTTCGGCGAGGCCATCGGCCGGCCGCTGGCCATCACCGTGATGCGCAACGGCGCGCTGGTGGACGTCATCGCCCAGCCCTCCGAGCTGGTGGCTGCCTGACCGCCGCCCGCTGGCGCGGGCGGATTATCACACATAACGAGGGAATCGTGGCGCGGCCTGTCCACAGGCCGCCCGA
Organism: Streptosporangiaceae bacterium; assembly: GCA_035532275.1. GTDB lineage: Bacteria > Actinomycetota > Actinomycetes > Streptosporangiales > Streptosporangiaceae > UBA9676. Next base: position 1,040 of record DATKRG010000274.1, read on the forward strand.
GTCGACGCGACTGTCCACAGGCTTGAACTCGGCGTAGCCCGGGTGCTGCCCGGTCCGCGACCGTGGTGGCGGCAGCGGCACGGCGCCGCCTGCCCGGAGCGGCGGCAGTGCCGCCGCTCCGTCACAGCGGTCGATGGGAGGACCGGGACATGTTGAACGACTCGCAGATAACCCTGGCGGGGTTCGTCGCCAGCGAGCCAGCCTTCAAACGCCTGGCAGGCGGCAGCACCACGACGACCCTGCGGGTGGCATGGACCCCGCGGCACATCAGCCGGGAGACCGGCGAGTGGGTGGACGGGCAGACCTCCTTCGTGAGCGTCCAGTGCTGGCGCACCCTGGCCACCAACGTCGCCGTGTGCCTGCGTAAGGGCGAGCCGGTGCTGGTGACCGGGCGCCTGCGGGTGCGGCCGTACCACGACAAGGACGGCGCGGCGCGGATCGCGGTCGAGATCGACGCGAGCTCGGTCGGGCACGACCTGAACCGGGGGGTCGCGCACTTCTCGCGCACCCGCCGGGCGCCGGGCGAGACCGCGGCCGAGGGTGCGGCCGAGAGCGCGGCCGGGGGTGCGGCCGAGGGTGCGGAGGCCCTGGATGTCGCCGAGGACCAGCAGCCGGGCGCCGGGGACGGGGACGGCCGCATCCTGGACGGCGAGGACGGCGGGGCTGGTGCTGACCGGGCCGGTGCTGACGCGGGCGACAGCGTGCTCGACGAGCAGGCGGTGGCCGAGTTCGCCCGCGAGATGAACAGTTCGCTGGGCGAGGTCCCCGTCTGACCGGGCACGACACCGCCCGGGCGGCGGGGCGGCGGCGGGCCCGGCTGGCGCCGGCCGGGCCCCCGGCCGTCCGATCCGGGTGCGCGATGCCCCTACCCTTGTGGGCATGCCCGAGTTCATCTATCAGATGCGCGGCGTGCGGAAGGCGCACGGCGACAAGGTCATCCTGGAGAACGTCACCCTGGCGTTCCTGCCCAGCGCGAAGATCGGCGTCGTCGGGCCGAACGGGATGGGGAAGTCCACCCTGCTGCGGATGATGGCCGGGCTGGAACAGCCATCCAACGGCGAAGCCCGGCTCCTGCCCGGCTTCACCGTCGGCATGCTGGCCCAGGAGCCGACGCTGGACGAGAGCAAGAGCGTCCTGGGCAATGTCGAGGAGGGGGTAGCCGACGTCAAGGCGCTGCTGGAGCAGTACAACCAGATCGCCGAGAAGATGGCCACCGACTACTCCGACGACCTGCTGGCCGAGATGGGCAGGCTGCAGGAGCAGCTTGACCACCGGGGTGGCTGGGACCTGGACAGCCAGCTTGAGCAGGCCATGGACGCCCTGCGCTGCCCCCCTCCGGACGCCGACGTGAGCGTGCTGTCGGGCGGTGAGCGGCGCCGGGTCGCGCTGTGCGCACTGCTGCTGTCCCAGCCGGACCTGCTGCTGCTCGACGAGCCGACCAACCATCTGGACGCCGAGAGCGTGCAGTGGCTGGAACAGCATCTGGAGAAGTACCCGGGCACCGTGGTCGCGGTCACCCACGACCGGTACTTCCTGGACAACGTGGCGCAGTGGATCCTCGAGCTCGACCGTGGCCACGCCTACCCCTACGAGGGCAACTACTCGACCTACCTGGAGACCAAGGCCGCCCGGATCAAGATCGAGGGCCAGAAGGACGTCAAGCGGCGCAAGCGGCTTGAAGAGGAGCTCGAATGGGTCAGGTCCAGTCCCCGGGCGCGGCAGGCCAAGAGCCGGGCGCGGCTGGACCGTTACGAGGAGATGGCGGCCGAAGCTGACGCCAACCGCAAGCTGGACTTCGAGGAGATCCAGATCCCGCCGGGGCCGCGGCTGGGCCGGCTGGTGGTCGAGGCCGAGGGCCTCACCAAGGGTTTCGGCGACCGTGTCCTGATGGAGAACCTCAGCTTCTCCCTGCCCCAGGGCGGCATCGTCGGCATGATCGGGCCGAACGGGGTCGGCAAGACCACCATGTTGGAGATGATCGTCGGCACGGAGCAGCCCGACGCCGGCACCATCAAGGTCGGCGACACGGTCCAGATCTCCTACGTGGACCAGAACCGGGCCCGGATCGAGCCGGACAAGAACGTCTGGGAAGTGATCTCGGACGGCGAGTCCTACATCCGGGTCGGGCGGACCGAGATCCCGAGCCGCGCGTACGTGGCCGCCTTCGGCTTCAAGGGTTCTGACCAGCAGAAGCCAGCGGGCGTGCTGTCCGGCGGCGAGCGCAACCGGGTGAACCTGGCGCTCACACTCAAGCAGGGCGGCAACCTGCTCCTGCTCGACGAGCCCACCAACGACCTGGATGTGGAGACGCTGTCGTCGCTGGAGGACGCGCTGCTGGAGTTCCCCGGCTGCGCGATGATCACCAGCCACGACCGCTGGTTCCTGGACCGGATCGCCACGCACATCCTGGCCTGGGAGGGTGGGGCGAGCTGGTTCTGGTTCGAGGGCAACTTCGAGGCCTACGAGAAGAACAAGATCGACCGGCTCGGCCCGGAAGCGGCACGGCCGCACCGCATAACCTACCGCAAGCTCACCCGGGGCTGACCCGGCATCAGCTGTCAGGCAGTGCTGTCAGGCAGGGCCGTCAGGCAGGACTGTCAGGCTTGGGTGAGAGGCCGAGGTCCGGCCGGTCTTCCGGGCCTGACGGCCGGTTCACCAGGCTGTGCGCGGCCATCACCAGGTAGTCCCAGAGCAGTGAGTCGTGTGCCTCGTCAAGGCCGAGTTCGTCCAGGGCGGCGCGCATGTGGCGCAGCCAGGCGTCCCGCTCCGCTTCCCCGATCGTGAAGTGCACGTGCCGCATGCGCAGCCGGGGATGGCCGCGCCGCTCCTCATAGGTGCGCGGCCCGCCCCAGTACTGGATCAGGAACAGCCGCAGATGCTCTTCGGCGGGCCCGAGATCCTTGCTGGGGTAGACGGCGCGCAGCTCTGGGTCGGCGGCGACCCGCAGGTAGAAGGAGCGCACCAGCTGGCGGAAGGTTTCCTCGCCGCCCACGGCCTGGTAGAAGCTGACGGGTCCGGTTGTCGTGTCCATGCTGGCGTCCAGCGTAGTAGGCCGGCCGGGTTCCCGGTTCAATGCTTACTCGAGGGTCACAATTCCATTCCTTACCGGACCGTGACCACACCGGATGCACCGTGCATGGAGGAACGACACAATCGCGAAGAGTGCCGAACTTAGCAGCCCAGCACGGATTCGCAGAGTCTGATTCTCACTCAGCGACTTGCAAGTTACATTGAGTCAGTCATAACCCGGTCGGGGGACGGGGCCAGCGCCCACACAGGGAGGGCCGGGATGCCGGGACGTGTGGAGGCAGTGGCGATGTCGCCCGGGAAGCGCGAGCGACCGCTGATTGCCACCGCCCAGGAGGCGCCGCCACTGCGGCCGGGTGGCGGGCCCGCCGGGCCCGGGCCCGCCGGGCGGGCCCCGGGCAGCGAGCTGAAGCAGGAAATCGTGCTCGCCCGGGAGATCCGTGCCCGTGGCCTGGTCGCCGGGCTGCTGCCCAGCCAGATCGCGGTGGATATTCATGACGAGCTCGGCCCCACGGCCGGGACTACCTTGATCCGCGCCCGCCGCCTGGCGCTGGGGATCTCACTTGCCGACGTCGCCGCGCAGGTGCGCGCGTGGTACGTCAGCGAGGGCCGGGCGGTGCCGAGATTCAGCGAGACGCTGCTGTCGGCCTATGAGAGCGGGCAGAAGCGGCCGGGCCCGGAGTACCTCCACTATCTGTGCGCCGTCTACCGGGTCAACCCGCCCGACCTTGGCTACCCCGATCCCTGTTTCTGCGGCCGGGGGCACCAGGACAGGCCGGCCCGCCCACCACTGCGGCCGGCCGCCGCTGGCCCGGGGAACGAGCGGGTGCATGTGGCCAGCCCGCTCGCGCTGGCTGCTGCCGGGTCCGCACAGCCGGGCCACGGCTGGGCCAGCTCGGCAGCCGGCCCGCCCCCGCCTGGAGGCCAGCTGCCCGGCGGGGATCTGGCGGAGATCGCGAGCGGGATGGCCGATACCGGGCCCGAGGACGACGACGACGTGGTCCGGCGGACACTGCTGCGGCTGATCGCGGACTCCGGGGCCGCGGTCGATGGGCAGTTCTTCGGCGCGGTCGACCGGATCCGCCGCCGGATGGACGACGCCCTGGTGGGCGGAAACGTCTCGGCGATCATGCTGGACCAGTGGGAGGAGGCGACGGTCGGTTACGGCAGGCAGTACATGACGGTGCCACCGCTGCGCCTGCTGTGTGACGTGCTGCTGGACTTCGGTGACGTCCGGCGGATGTCCGAGCGCCGGCAGCCGCTGGAGTTCAGCGAGCGCCTGTCCCGGCTGGCCGGCCGGCTCGCCGGGCTGGCGGGAATGATCATGATCAATGTCGGCGACCAGCGGCTGGCAAGATCGTTCTTCCGCACCGCCCGCACCGCCGCCGACGAGACCGGTGACCGTCACCTGCGGGCCTGGGTTGCCGTCCGGGAGGCGCTCGTCCCTCTCTATTACGGCGACCCCACCGAGGCCAGTGGGCTGGCCCGGGCCGGGGCGGGCCTGGCCGGCCGCAACCCGTGCGTGGCCGGGGCGATGGCACCTGTCCTGGAGGCACGCGCGCTGGCATGGGCGGCCGCCCGGCGGGAGGACGCTGGCGGCGTCGCGGCGCTGCGCCGCATCACATCCCTGCTGGCCCAGGCACACGAGGCGCTGACCAGGCTGCCAGCGTCCGAGCGGAGCGACACGGCCTTCGGGTACACCGAGCGCCAGCTGCTGTTCCACGAGGGGGACACCCGGGTCATGCTGAGCGACCACCGGGGTGCGGAGAAGGCGTTCAGCTGGTCGCTGGATCTGTACGCGCCCGATGAGGTCCTCGACCGGTCACTGATCAACCTTGGCCTGGCCCGCTGCCGGCTGGAGGCGGACGAGCCCGAGGAGGCGCTGCGCCTGAGCCGCGACACCCTGCTGGCCGTCCCGCGAGGGTACCGTTCCGAGATCATGATGCGCACTGCCCGGTCGCTGGGGGAGAGCGTGGCCGGCCGGCACGGCGAGGTCCGGGCCGTCCGTGAGTACCGGGAGGCGCTCGCCAGCGCTTGAGCCGCCAGGCGTCAGGCAGCCGGGCTGGTGAGCCCGGTGTGCCGGGCCACGCCGGTGTGCCGGGCCAGGCCGGTGTGCCGGGCCAGGAGGGCCAGTGTGTCGGCGGACAGGCTGACCGAGCGGCTGACGGCGCGGGCGCCGTGGCCCACCTGCGACTCGCGCCGGAGCAGGATCGGGTTATCGGGCAGCCGGGCCGACGTCGCGTGCTGGAGTGCCGCGCACATCTTGCGTGCGTGCATCGGATCTACCCGGGTGTCACTGTCGAAGACGGTGAGCAGCACGGCCGGGTACCTGACCCCGGCCCGGACATGGTGATAGGGCGAGTACGACAGCAGCCAGGCCAGCTCCGCCGGATCGGCGGCGGTACCGTACTCGTCGTTCCAGGTCTGGCCCAGGCCGAACAGCTCATAGCGCACCATGTCGAGCAGCGGCGCGGAGCAGGCCACCGCGGCCCAGGCGGACGGCTGCTGGGTCAGCGCGGCACCGACGAGCAGGCCGCCGTTCGACCCGCCGGAGATGGCGAGCTGCCCGGGGGTCGTCCAGCCGTCACCGACGAGCTTGGCGGCAGCCGCGTGGAAATCCTCGAACACATGGTGCTTGTGCTCGCGCATCCCCGCCCGGTGCCACTGTTCGCCCTCCTCGCCGCCGCCGCGAAGCCCGGCGATGGCGTAGACGCCGCCGGCTTCCACCCAGGCCAGGGCCGCGGGGGAGAAGGCCGGTGTGAGCAGGCTGATCGCGAACCCGCCGTAGCCGGTGAGGATGGCCGGCCGTGCGGTTCCGGGCGGGCCGGCCGGGTCCCTGTCCGGGCTCAGCACCAGCATCCTGATCTCGGTGCCGTCGGCCGAGGCGTAGCTCACCTGGCTGATGGCGACCTGGGGAATCGTCACCGAGCCGGGGGCGCGCGCCCACGGCGTGACCTCGGCGGTGCGGGCGTCGTAGCGGTGGATGGTCACCGGTGTGATGTGGTCGGTGTAGGCGAACCAGGCTTCGTGCCCGCCTTCTGGCCGTTCCGTCAGCTGGCCGGCAGTGCCCAGGTGGCCGCCGCCGGCCACGCCTGGCCCGGGCAGCCCGGCCATGCCACGGCGCTCGCCGGTGGCCAGATCGTGGACCGTGATCTCGCTCATGGCGTGCCGGGTCCAGGCGGCGAGCAGCACCGGCGGCTGGACGCCACCGCCGTCGAGGATGGCGTAGCCGGTCAGGACAGCCTCGGGATCCTCGCCGATCAGGTCCTGCCAGCCGTCCGGGCCGGGCCGGGCCGGATCCGCCACGGCCAGCCGCCCGCGGGGCGCCCCGGCGTCGGTGAACACATACAGCCGGCCGTCCCGGCCGACGTGGGCGCCGGTCCGTGCGTCCGTCCCTTCCTGGACCACGTGCAGCGCCGGGGCGGCGGGCGAGGAGGCGGCCAGGTCGGCGAGCCAGACGTCGGAGCGGGGCGAGGTGCCCTGGGCGGCGGAGATCACCAGCCACCGGCCGTCCCAGCTGATCGATACGCCGTAGTACTCGGTCTTGTCCCGCCCCTCGCCGAAGATCAGGGTGTCCGCTTCGGGTGGGGTGCCGACCGTGTGCAGATATACGCGGCGGTGGTACTGGGCCTCGCCCGCCGGGACCGATGCCGGGTCCAGGCGGCGGACGTAGTAGTACGCCTTCCCGCCTGGCAGCCAGGCCACCATGGTGTAGCGGCAGCGGTAGATCGGGCCCTCCACCTGCTCCCCGGTGACCACGTCCAGCACCCGGAGCTCGGATTCCTCGTCGCCGCCATGGGAGACCTGGTAGGCCAGGAGCCTGCCGTCATGATCCGGCGTCCAGGCGTCGAGCGTGGTCGCGCCGGACGGGTCGAGTGCGCCCGGGTCGACCAGGGCCCGGTCCGGTTCGCCCGGTCCCGACGTGATCAGCACCGGATGTTCCTGGTCCGGGTCGCGGCGCAGGAAGAAGCAGCGCTCCCCGCGCCAGCGCGGTGCGCTCACATAGCCGGTGGCCGTCAGCTCGGCGATGCGCGCGGCCAGGGCTGGCCGCAGCGGGAGCCCCGTCAGCTGCTCGCGGGCCAGCGCATCCTGGGCCGCCAGCCAGGCCCGGCTCTCGTCGCTGCCAGGGTCCTCCAGCCAGCGGTAGGGGTCGGCGACCTGATGACCGGCCACGTTCTCAACCAGATCCAGGCGCCGTGCGGGGGGGTAGCCAGGGGTCATGGACCGCACTCTACGGCCCGGCGCAGCCTGTGCGGCAGGGCGTGCAGCCGGTACACCCTGGGGTGCTAGGCCCCTGGGGTGGCGGCCGATTAGGCTGTGCCTTGGCACAGCACCAGGCGGGAGGCGGGCGTGCGACGGGTACTGCTGCTCAACGTGACGTATGAGCCGCTGACCACGGTCGGCCTGCGTCGCGCGGTATGCCTGGTGCTCGGCGAGAAGGCCGAGGTCGTGCACGACGACGCGGGCGGCACGATGCTGCGCTCGACCTCCGTGGTGCTGGCGATGCCGTCGGTGATCCGGCTGCGCCGCTACGTCCGGGTGCCCTACCGCAGCCGGGTGCCGCTGACCAGGGGCGCGCTCATGCGCCGGGACAACTACGTGTGCGCGTACTGCGGGCACAAGGCCGAGACGATCGACCACGTGACTCCCCGCAGCCGGGGCGGCACCCACACCTGGGAGAACTGCGTGGCCTCGTGCATGCGCTGCAACCACAGCAAGGCGGACCGGCTGGTCGAGGAACTGGGCTGGACGCTGCGCTGCGATCCGGCCGTGCCCCGGGGCATGCACTGGCGGCTGATCGGCGCCGCGCACGACGGGGACCCGCAGTGGGCCGCCTACCTCGCGGAGTCCAGCGCAGCCTAGTCAGCCCGGTGCCTGGTCAGCCTGGTGCCTGGTCAGCCTGGTGCCTGGTCAGCCCAGCTGCTTAGTCGCCGGCGCTGTCGGCGGCCGCTTCCCATTTCTGCTCGATCCGGCCGAAATGCCAGATCGCCAGCGCCACCACCCAGGTGAGCACGAACATGCCCACGATGACGAACCCGGCCGTGTTGATGTTGAGGCTGCGCACGAAACCCCAGAACCCGCCGCTCAGGTGGGATTGCTGGCCGATGAGGCCGAGGATCTCGATGGTGCCGACGAAGAAGGCGACGAACACCGACAGGCCGGTGATGGTCAGGTTGTAGTACACCTTGCGGACCGGCCGGGCGAAGGCCCAGTCGTAGGCGAAGTTCATGAAGCAGCCGTCGGCGGTGTCGAACAGGCTCATGCCCGCCGCGAACAGCAAGGGGAGCGACAGCACCGCGTAGAACGGCAGCCCGCTGACCACCGCCGAGCCGGCCAGCACCAGCAGGGCGATCTCGGTGGCGGTGTCGAACCCGAGGCCGAAGAGCAGGCCGATCGGGTACATCTTCCACGGGCTGTCCACCCGCCGTGACAGCCGCCCCAGGAACCTGTTCATCAGGCCGCGCTTGGCCAGCTGCTCGTCCAGTTCCTGGTCGCTGTACCGGCCGCGCCGCATCTGGCGGAACACCTTTGCGATCGAGACCAGCACGGCCGCGTTGAGCGCGGCGATGAGGAACAGGAACGTGCCCGAGACCAGGGTGCCGACGATCCCGGTGACGCTGTGCAGGGTGGAGCCGCCGTCGTGCACCTGGCTGTTCAGCGCCCGGATGCCGAAGTTCAGCAGCAGCGCCAGCACGAACACGACGCTGGAGTGGCCGAGGGAGAAGAAGAAGCCGACGGACAGCGGCCGCTTGCCCTCGCTGACCAGCTTGCGGGTGGTGTTGTCGATGGCCGCGATGTGATCGGCGTCGAAGGCGTGCCGCATGCCGAGGGTGTAGGCCAGGATGCCGGTCCCGACGCCGAAGATCTCGGTCTTGGTGATGTGGTAGTGACCCCGCAGGGCAGCGGCCAGCATTCCCCAGCCCAGCAGGTTGAGCGCCAGGACCGTCGCGGTCATGCCGCCGGCCCTGGCCCACTCCGACGGGGTCAGCGCGCCGGTGACCTGCCGTGCCCGGGCGCGTATGTCGGCCATGGGCGCGCATCCTCCTCAGCGGCTTGGATGAGCCAACTCTAGGAAAGATGCAAAAGACTTGCAACAACATCAGATACGTAGTTGCTGCTCATGCTCTCCAGAGAGCCTTCCGCGGCAGAGAGCTGTCCGCGGCCCGGGATGTGCTGGCCCGAATGTGCTGGCCCGGATGGGCCGAGCCGGGGTGTTACCGTCACTACTGACCGGTACGTGCGGTCATCCGCCGGTGCCCGAGCCGCAGGAGGGGCGCGCCCATGCAGCGTGACATCTTCACCGACGAGCACAACGCGTTCCGGGACATGGTCCGCGCCTTCATCGCCCGCGAGGTCACCCCCTATCACGACCAGTGGGAGCGGGACGGGGTCGTGTCCAGGGACGTCTGGCTCGCGGCCGGCCGGGCCGGCCTGCTCGGGATCGAGATCGACGAGAAGTACGGCGGCGGCGGCAACCCGGACTACCGCTACTACCTGATCCTCAACGAGGAGCTGGCCGCGGCCGGCGCCACCGGGCCTGCCTTCGCGGTGCACAACGACATCAACGGGCACTACCTCAGCCGGCTGTGCACGCCCGAGCAGCGCGAGCGCTGGCTGCCCGGGTACTGCTCCGGCGAGATCATCACCGCCATCGCGATGACCGAGCCGGGAGCCGGCAGCGACCTGCAGGGAATCCGCACCACCGCCGTCCGCGACGGCGACCACTACCTGCTCAACGGGAGCAAGACCTTCATCTCCAACGGCCAGCTGTGCGACCTGGTGATCGTCGTCGCCCGGACCGACCCCGGCACCGGTCATCAGGGGATCAGCCTGGTGGTCGCCGAGCGGGGCATGCCGGGGTTCGAGCGCGGGCGCAATCTCGACAAGATCGGCATGCACGCCCAGGACACGTCCGAGCTGTCGTTCAGCGACGTGCGGCTCCCGGCCGCCAACCTGCTCGGCGAGGAGGGCGGCGGCTTCGTCGCGCTGATGCAGAACCTGCCCCGTGAGCGGATCTCGATCGGCGCCACCGCGCTGGCCGGGGCGGAGAAGGTGTTCGCCGACACGCTGGCCTACTGCCAGCAGCGCCAGGCGTTCGGGCGGCCGATCGGCCGCTTCCAGCACAACCGGTTCGTTCTCGCCGAGATGGCCACCGAGCTTGCGGTGACCCGCGCCTTCACCGACCGGGCGGTGATGGAGCACGTGGCCGGGCGGCTCTCCAACGAGGAGGCGTCCATGGTCAAGTGGTGGAACACCGAACTGTGCAACAAGATCGTTGACCGCTGCGTGCAGCTGCACGGCGGCTACGGCTACATGCTGGAGTATCCAATCGCTCGCGCGTTTCTCGACGCGCGCGTGACGAGGATCTACGGCGGGACGACCGAGATCATGAAGGAGATCGTCGGCCGCTCGCTGGGCGTCTGATCGATGGCAGTAACGCGCGGACGCCGGCCGCGTACCCGCACGGCCGTCCTGCGGGCGACCGAGACGCTGCTTGAGACCACTCCGCTCGCGCAGCTCAGCGTCGCCCGGATCATCGCTGCGGCGGGTGTGGGGCGGACATCGTTCTACGAGCACTTCGACTCCAAGGAGGACGTCGTCGTGCAGCTGCTTGGTGCCGTCAGCGCCGAGGTCGGAGCGGCGCTCGAGCCGCTCTACGAGCGCCGCGACCGCTCGCCCGACGAGGCGCTGCGCGCGGGGCTCGAGAGCCTGGTCGCCACCTGGGCCCACCACGCACCGCTGATGGTGGCGGCCGCCGAAGGCTGGCCCCGGGTGGACGCGCTGCGGACCATGTGGTTCTCGCTCCAGGCGCAGGCGACCGAGCGGCTGGCGGCGATCATCGACCGCGATCGGGCCGCCGGGATCGCTCCTGGCGGCGCCGACAGTCGCTCCCTCGCCGCGTCTCTGGTCTGGACGGTCGAGCGGGCGATGCACGTGTCGGCGCGGCGAGCCGGGAGCGCCGAGCTGCCACAACTGGTGGCGCCGCTGCACCAGCTCCTGGTTGGCGCGATCTACGGTCGCCGACCGGAATGACGCCGTAAGATGGGCGCCGCCTCTCGAGCGCGCAAGGTGTGGGTGATCGCCTCGGCAAGCGGCAACGGCAAGACGACGCATGGCAGGCGGCGCGAACTCCCGGCGCGGCTCGCGGGTCGCCCTGTCATTCGCCTGCGCTCGCCGGCGGAGGTGGAGCGCTTCCTTCAGGCCGTCGGGTCCGCCGGCTCAGCGATCGCCCAGACGAAGAACTCGCCGGTCGTCCCGGCGGACGCCCGCCAGCCCAGCCGGGCCAGCTCCCGCTCCAGCCACTCGGGCTCGTAGAACCGCTTGACGATCCGGAACTCGCGCCCGTCGTCGAGTCGCCGGGTCATC
>DATKRG010000275.1:0-60694 GCA_035532275.1 Streptosporangiaceae bacterium
CAGCCGTGGCTGGCCACCGCCTACGTCCCAGGGCCGTCGCTGGCGGAGGCGGTGGCCGCTGACGGCCCACTGCCCGCCGGCTCGGTGCTGGCGCTGGCGGCGGGACTCGCCGAAGGACTCGCCGAGATCCACGCCGCGGGCGTGGTGCACCGTGACCTCAAGCCATCGAACGTGCTGCTGACAGCGGACGGGCCGCGGGTCATCGACTTTGGCATCTCCCGCGCCGCCGACGTCAGCACATTGACGCGGGCCGGCCTGGTGATGGGTTCGCCCGGTTTCATGTCCCCCGAGCAGGCCGAGGGCCGGCCGGTGGGGCCAGCCAGCGACATCTTCAGCCTGGGCGCGGTACTGGTCTTCGCGGCAACCGGTGAGGGCCCGTTCGGAGCGGGCCCGAATGCCGCTCTGGTATATCGCATCGTCCACAGCCAGCCACGGATCGAGCACGTGCCCGCGGACATCCGGCCGGTGGCTCAGCGATGCCTGGCCAAGAACCCGGAAGACCGCCCCGGGGCCGCGCAGCTCCTCGCCGACCTGGCCGGGGCCCGCGCGCACGGTGCTGCCCGGTCCCGGCCCGTGGCTCAGCAGACCACTCAGCCAGCAGCCGCCCGGCGGGTGCGGGACACGCCCGGCTCCACTGCCGGGCAGCCGACCCGCACCGTCGTCCCGGCACGCGGGCCAGCCACTGCGGACCGGGCCGGCGGCGTGCGGGATGCCAGCGGGCCGCGTCGCCGCTCACGCCTGCTGCTGGCGGTGGGCGGCCTGGTCGCAGCGTTCGCTGCCGGCGCCGGCGGCCTGGTGGCCGTCCACGTCCACGACTCTCACCGGTACGTGCCTTCGCGCGCGGCCACCCTCAGCGCCAGTCCCGCCGGGCAGGCCGGGCCAGCCCAGTCGCCGCCTGCCGGCACATCTGCGCGGCCCCAGCTGCCACCGCCCGCTCTGGTGTCGCCAGCCAACGGCGCGATCGTCGGTTACTCCCAGCGCTTCGTCACCCTGCGGTGGCGACCGGTCCGGGGGGCGGCGGCCTACCTGGTGCAGGCCAAGTTCTGCCCGCCAGGCGGCTGCAGCCGGACGGGCCCCAACAGGCCGTACAGCAGCTCGGTCATCACGGTCACCGTCACCCACTACCTGCTGGAGGTTGGCGGCAACCCCGCGCTGTGGCGGGTAACGGCGATCAGGTCTGACGGTGCGCGGGGAAAGCCCAGCCCCTGGTGGGGATTCAGCTAGCTCCGCCGGGGACATCCCAGAGGTAGGTGCTGAGGTTGAAGCCGCCGGTGGCCAGGGTCCTGCCGTCCGGGCTGAACGCCACCGCCGTCACCGGCGCCGACCCGGGCTCGGTGAGCCTGACGGTCCGCCGCCCGGTCGCGGTGTCCCACAGATAGGTCTGGCCGTCGCTGTCGCCGGTGGCCAGGGTCCTGCCGTCCGGGCTGAACGCCACCGCGGTGACCCCCGATGATCCTGTTCCCGGCGCGGTGAGCGTGGCTCTGCGGTGCCTGGCCGCGGTATCCCACAGATCCGTGAAGGCGCCGTAGTCGCCGGTAGCGAGGGTCTTACCGTCCGGGCTGAACTGCATCGCCAGGACACCAAAGGACCGGCGGTCGTCGAGTGTGCCGGCCAGGCGGCCGGTGGCTGTGCGCCACAGGTCGGTGTATCCGGCGAACTCCTCGGTGTCGTAGCTGGCAGCCAGGGTCTTGCCGTCCGGGCTGAACGCCACGGCCGACACATGTGTCGCCGGGGTGAAGCCCCGGGCACCGGGATCGGTGAGGGTGCGCACCAGCCTCGGCCGGGGAGCCGTACGGCTCGTCCCGGGGTGGCGGCGCCGGGGCGGATGCCCGGTGCTGCCGGGAGACAGCTGGCTGGCGAGGACGGTTGCCGTGATGCCGGCGGCGCACAGGAGGGCGGCAGTGACCACGGCGCCGCGGCGTGCCCGCCGCCGCGATGGCCGGGTGGGTGGCGAGGCGGTTGCCAGCGGCCCAGCGGCCGGGGAGGCCAGGGCGGCCGGGGAGGCCGGCAGGCCGGCGTCGCGCCCGGGTGCAGTCGGCGGACCTGGTTGCTGAGGGGGGTGGAGGGCCACGGCCTCGGTGGCTTCGCGGCGGGCTGGCGGCTTGCCGCCGCTGTCACCCGCCACAGCCGGCGGCGCGGCAGGGACGGCGAGGTCCGCCAGGTAGGAGGCGATGAACTCACTGAGGCCGGGCGGCCAGAACGACATCACCGAGCCCGCCGGGGCCTGCTGGGCCGCGCTGTCCATCAGCTCCGCCAGCGCCGGCCGCTGCGCGGGGTCCTTCGCCAGGCAGCGGGCGATCAGGTCACGCAGCTGGCCGGGCACCCCGGCCAGCTCCGGCTCGGCGTGCACGACGCGGTAGATCACCGAGGCGGGCTGGCCACCGCCGAACGGCCCGGTGCCGGTGGCGGCGTAGGCGAGCACGCTGCCGAGCGAGAACACGTCGCTGGCCGGCCCGGCGCGCTCGCCGTCGGCCTGCTCGGGGGACATGAACCCCGGTGTGCCGACGGTCAGCCCGGTTCCGGTCAGGGCGGTGCCCTCAAGGGCCAGCGAGATGCCGAAGTCGATCACCCGCGGCCCGTCGGCCGCCAGCAGCACGTTCGCCGGCTTCAGATCGCGGTGGACCAGGCCGCAGGCATGCACCGCGACCAGTGCCTCGGCCAGCCCGGCGGCCAGCCGCCACAGCGGGTCCTCGGCCAGCGGGCCGTGCATCTCAACGGCGTCAGCCAGGGACGGGCCGGGCACGAACGCGGTGGCCAGCCACGGCGCGTCCGCCCCGGCGTCCACCACGGTGGCCGTGTACAGGCCGTTGACCATCCGGGCGGCGGCTACCTCACGCCGGAAGCGGCGGATGAACCCGTGATCACGGGCGAGCTCGGGGCGGATCACCTTCACCGCGACCGCCCGCCCGGCAGGCGAGAACCCCAGGTAGACCCGGCCCATCCCACCCGACCCCAGCCGGGCCGCCAGCCGGTACCGCCCCACCTGACGCGGATCCCCCGCCCTCAGCGGCTCCAACGACCACCCCCAAAGCGCGGCATTCAGCCAGCGGTAACGGCCGGCCAGCGACGGCGGGGGACCTGGGCCGGGACACCCGCATGCCTTGGGCGGGCAAGGGAATTATGTCGCTACCACATGATCCAGTCACTTCGGGCAGGTCAGGCTTCTGGTTCGGTGCGGCGTTCCGGCGAGTCCGGGCCGCGGCGGGTGAGCGGGCCGGTGTTGGGCGCCGCCGTGTACTCGCCGATCCACTGGTCCTTCCAGGACTGGCTGTACCGCTCGGTGTTGCAGCGTGGCTGGTAGACCGTGGCGAGTTCGCGGGTGATCTGCTCGCGGTGCCCCGGGCCGCCGCCGGGTATCTCGTAGGTGGCGATGTACACCTTCCACTTGGACCCGGCCCGCCGCACCCAGCAGTGGGCTCGCGGGTGCTGGAACGGGAAGCGTTCGGTGGACAGGTCGGCGGAGTGGCCGACGTAGATGACCGCGTACCGGTCGGGCTTGGTGTCCGGGTCGGGCTTGTACAAGATCGCGTACACGGCCGGCGTGGCGGGCGGGGTCCATCCGCCCAGCAGGCGTGGGCCTTCGAACGGGTACCCGGCCAGCGAGCCCAGCCGGATCATCCGCCGAAGTCCTCGTCTTCGTCCTCGCTGACCGCCTCCACCCGGACGATCGGGTACACCGGGAGCCCGGCCTTGGCCACGGCCTGCGCGAACTCCCCGGTGGCCTTCTCGATCGCCTCGTCCCGGCTGGCGGCCTGCACGAGGAGCTGGGCGCCGTAGCGGTTCGTGCCGATCCCGGTGGCGATGCCGGAGCTGATGGCTACCGCGTCAGCCAGCTCCACCACCTCCTCGCGTGACAGCACGCGATCGCCCTCCGTCTCGATCCCCACGCTCCATCTCACCGGGTGCTCCTTCAGTGCGGCGTCGTCCGTGCGGCGTCGCCCGTGCCGGATCTTCAGTGCATCGTCGGCAGCAGCGCCGCGAGTTCTTCCAGGCTGCTCAGGTCGTGGCCGGACAGGATCAGGTCGATGTGCTCCGCTGCGACCATCATTCCCAGTGTGCTCGGCCGGAAGTCAGGGTTGTTGCCCTTGTGCGGGTTCATCCATACCAGCCGGTGGCACAGCCGGGAGAGCCGCTCCATCGCGGTGGCCAGGACCGCCGGGTCGCCCCGGTCGAGGCCGTCGGAGCAGATCACGACGATGCCGCCGCGGGCCAGGCCCCGGCGCCCGTACTCGCGGACGAAGCTGTCCAGGGACGCGCCGATCCGGGTCCCGCCCTCCCAGTCGCACACCTGCTCGGCCGCCTCGGCCAGTGCCTGGTCCGGGCTGCGGTGTGCCAGCGCGCCGGTGATCCTGGTGAGCCGGGTACCGAAACAGAACACCTCGACCCGGGCGGCGGCGTGGGAGGCCGTGTGGGCGAACTGCAGCAGCGCCCGGGAGTAGTCGGCCATGGAGCCGGAGATGTCCAGGATCAGGATCAGCGGCCGGAGCCGGACCTTGCGCTGCCGCCAGTACAGCTGCGCGGGCTCGCCGTAGGCGCGCATGCCGGCCCGGATGGTGCGGCGCAGGTCGGGGGTGCGGCCTGCAGGCCCGGCCAGGGTGCGGCGGGTGCGGCGCCGGGGCGGGGTGAGCCGGATCCTGGTCATGATCCGCCGTAGCGCGGCCAGTTCCTCCGGCGTGCAGGCGGTGAACGACTTGTGCTTGAGCACGTCCACGTCGGAAGCCATCCAGCCGAGGACCGCCTCCTCCTCGCGGCTCTGCTCGCCCGGCTCGGTGGCCGGGACCTCCAGCACAGCCGAGGTTTCGGTGGTCACCTGAGCCCGGATGGTCAGCAGTTCGGCGGCCGGGCTGTCCTGCCCGAGGAAGAACCGGCGGAACACCTCGTCATAGAGGCTGAGCTGATCGCGCCGGGCGACCAGGGTGGCCCGGCCGACCCAGTACAGGTCCAGCAGGTCGGTGGGGTCCAGCGCGGTCATGGCGGAGCAGTAGGCGAGCACTTCCCCCGAGCCGACGGCGAGCCCGGCGGACCGGAGCTCGCGCGCGAACTCCACCAGCACCCCGACGACGGGAGCGCGCTCAGGCACCGGACGTGATCTCTTCCAGGTTGTCCCGCACGACGTCGAGGTCGTCACGTTCCTTCACCACGGCGCCGAGCGTGTCCAGCGCCGCCTGGGCGTCCAGCCCGGTCCCGCCGAGCAGGTCGAGGCTGCGCGCCCAGTCGATCGTCTCGGCGACCCCCGGCGGCTTGGCCAGGTCCAGCTCGCGCAGGCGGTTCACGGCGGCGACCACCTTGCGGGCCAGCGCCTCGGACACACCGGGCTCGCGGATGAGCACGATCTCGATCTCCCGCTCGGCCGGCGGGTAGCCGATCCAGTGGTAGAGGCAGCGCCGTTTCAGTGCGTCGTGCAGTTCCCGGGTGCGGTTGGAGGTGAGGACCACCAGCGGCGGGCTCTCCGCCTTGATGGTGCCGATCTCGGGGATGCTGATCTGGAAATCGGAGAGGACTTCGAGCAGGAACGCCTCGAACTCGTCGTCGGCGCGGTCCACTTCGTCGATCAGCAGGACCGCCTGGTCACCGGACCGGACCGCCTCCAGCAGCGGCCGCTCCAGCAGGAACTTGGGGCCGAACAGCTTGTCGACCGCCTCGTCGCCGACCACCTGGTGCTCGGACAGGGCGCGGATCTGCAGCATCTGCCGGGTGTAGTCCCATTCGTACAGGGCCTGGTTGGTGTCGATGCCCTCATAGCACTGCAGCCGGATGAGCTTGCGGCCGAAGACCGCCGCGAGCACCTTGGCGACCTCGGTCTTGCCGACGCCCACCTCACCCTCGAGCAGGATGGGGCGCCGCAGGGACATGGCGACGAACAGCGCGGTGGCCAGGCCACGGTCGGCGAGGTAACCACCCTGGCGCAAGATGTCCGTCAGCTCCCCGACGCTGGCAGGGTAGCCGGCCGGGTGCTCTGCTGGGTCTGGCATAGGCGTCAGGTACGCGGTTCTGCTGACCCGAGGACCAGCTCGGCGAGGCTGCCGCCGGGCTGCAGCTTGCCTTCCCGCTCCAGCCTGTCCCGCCAGGCGGCACGCAGGTCGGCGTCGTCGTCGGCCATGTCGGCGAAGCCGACGTTGGCCATCCTCTTGCAGGCTTTCCGCTCGCCGGCGGCCTCGTCGAGGTCCGCGGCAGTCTGCCCCTGCGCGCTCCACACCCCGCGGAGCACCTCCAGGGTCTCTTCCGGCTCGCGACTCATTGTCAGGCACCTTCCGGCCGCACTGCTGTCCAGCTGACTGTAATCGCTGTTCACCGCTGGGGCGACAGCCGATTAAGTGATCTCTTATCGGCCCGCCCGCGGCGCTGCCACAGCCAGCTTCCCTCACGATATTTCAGCGCTGGGAGGGGGCCCGATGTTCCGCACTCCGCTGGGACCCTGCGCGGCACCCTCCGCCGGACCTGCGCCGGGACCGCGAGACTAGTCGCTGGAAATCAGCCTCAGCTGGGGCCGCTTCGTCCCGCGGGCCAGGATCTGCATGATCGCGGTCCTGCCGATACCGGTGATCTCCTGGATCTGGCGGATGGTGACCCCGGCTCGCACGGCTTCCCGCACGACCTCGTCCCGGCTGGCGTTCATGTCAGCCCAGCGGCGGAGCTTGTCCTCGGCGGCGCTGACATGCGAACCGGACATGCACCGAACGCTAGCGGGATCCGGTCGCCCGTCGTGGGAAATCGGCCACCTGACGGGCTGCGCGCCGCCATCATCGTCCCAGACGACGCAATCGGGAGCTACCGGTCAGCCGGGCTGGGACCGGGGCGGCCGGCGGCGCCCGAAGACGAAGTACGAGACGGGCAGGATTCCGGCGGAGCTGACCACCGAGACCAGCGAGGCCCACACCCACTTACGGCCGCGGATCTGGCTGGCCGGGCGGCGCTTGATGTCGACGAGCACCGCGAGCCGGAGGGTGCCCTCGGCGACCGCCGCGGCGATGAGGAGCCTGCGGGAGCGCTCGCTCAGATCGCTCCACTTCTTCGTGGCGGCCATGACGTCCTCCGTATACACCTCGGTGCGCCTGGAACCTCACATTACGCCGGTCGGCCGCGGACGCCGGGGGCAGCTGTCCCCGTCGCTAGCCCCGGCGTCGGGCCACCCGCGCTCACTGGCGCCTGCCGTGGCCGCATGTGACGCTTGGCCCATGCCCGAACTCGTCCGCCCGACATTGGCCGTTCAGCAGTCGTTCCTGGCTGGCGAACTGGCCGCGTGCGCCCAGGACGGGACCTCACCCACGTGGCTGGAGGCCGCCGAGGCCGACTTCGCATCCTTTGTCGCCGGGCGCCGGGTGACCAGGCAGATGTGGGGCGTTCCCACCACCGAGCTGTGGTACGTCAGCGGGCCGGTCTACCTGGGTGCCTTGATGATCCGGCACCGGCTCACTCCTGAACTGCGCCGCGAGGGCGGGCACATCGGCTACAACGTCGTGCCCGCCCACCGGCGCCGCGGGCACGCCACCGCGATGCTCGCCGCCGCCTGCACGATCTGCCGCCAGCGCGGCATGCCTGAAGTCCTCGTGACCTGCGGCCAGGACAACGTGGCCTCACGGCGGGTCATAGAAGCCAACGGCGGCGCCCTGGACGGAATAACCGATGGCACATGCCACTACTGGATACGGCTCTGACGCATTCCAGCAGGGGCACCCGCCGCGGATGACAACGGGGGGTTGTCACACTGTCGGCATGGCGAAGAACGAGAAAGCAGACGCGCACCGGGAGACCTTTCACCCGTACTGCCCGGAGCCGCCGTCGCGGTGCAGCTGCGGGTGTCCTGCCGCGGCGGCATCCAGGTCGCTGGCCAGCCCCTCCAGGCGGGATGACCTACGTGGGCCAGCCTGTCACTGGACCACCTCAGCCTGCGTCTTACCCGGGAGCTTGGGTGGTGGGCCTAGGCGGGCTGAATCATTGCGCGGATCCGGGGTTGTGGGCATAATTCATTGACCTGTTGCCTGGCCGGGTTCATCACGCGGAGGTCCCATGCGCTTTCCCAGCCCGTTAGCAGCGGTCGCGCTGGCGTTGCTAGCTGCTGCGTGCTCGTCAACTTCATCACCGGCTACTCCATCGCCGAGCGTGAAGGTGACTTCGTCGGCCCCTGCCAACCCGGACGCTGGCCTGCCGACGGGGACGCAGCTGAAGGCCCTGCTCGTGCCCGCCTCATGGTTCCGGCCAGGTTTCACCCTCGACCCGCAAGGCTCGGTCGACACCGGCGGCTATTACCAGCCGGTGACGCCGCCCGGGCCGCTGAAGTGCAAGCGGCTGGGCGGCACCAGCTGGGTTGCGCTGGGCGACGGTGGCGCGGTGTCCTTCGCCCAGAATGACTACCTCAACCAGAACGCCGGGCAATACGCCCAGGAGATCGACGTCTTCCAGGGAACGACGGCCCAGCAGGTCATGGCGAAACTGCGCCAGATGGTCGCCAGCTGCCCGCACTTCCATGACGCGCAGACCAGCAGTACCGTCACCGTGACACTGAGGAAAGGACCGCAGCTCGGCGACGACACGCTCATGATCAGGCTGCACGATCCACGCTGGGCAGGTGATACCACCCTCGAAGCCGTCCGGGTCGGGCATGCCGTCATCACCGTCTACTTCTCGGGAGTCAGCGGAACGGGCCAGGCCCAGGCCACCAAACTGGCCGCCGCTGTCACGGCAAACGTCCAGAAGAAAGGCTGAGAAGGCCCGGCATCACTTGTGGCTTTCGTTCGGCGGACCCCGCGCTGCTCTCGATCACATTCGGCTCAGGTTCCGAGAAGTGTTCCCGGGCTGACGGGTGTGCACTTTCACGACCTGCGGCATACCGGGAACGTTCTTGCGGCGGGCACCGGGGCGACTCTGCGTGAGTTGATGGATCGCATGGGGCACAGCAGCGTCCGCGCCGCGATGATCTATATGCATGGCAGTGACGCCCGCCAGCACGAGATCGCGGGCACTTTGAGCGACCTCGCCCGCCAGGAGCTGGAATCTCAAACCAGTAGCTCCGCTGGCGGTCCTAAAGGGAAGCGATCGGGCACGCAGCGGCCACGCAAGACCGGGCGTGTCTCATAAGGCTGTGGCAGCGCCTACCGATCAGGCGTCTGGCCTGGGAGTTTGGGGAGTGGGCCTAGGTGGACTTGAACCACCGACCTCATCCTTATCAGCAAGGTCGCACCAACTTTGTGACCTGATCCGGAGCGCGAACCCGCAGTTCAGGGCCTCGGCCTGACCCCGGATCACCCCTCCTCACGGAGTCTCGCACAAAAGATCATCTCCCAGATTTCTCCCACCAGGGAGCCGGGAGAGGCGAGACCGGAGGACAGCGCCATGACACACCACAGCATGACGGTGGCCATTTCCGCATGCCCTGGTATCGCCTCCGCTGGAATCCCCCACACGTGAAGACGCCCCCGCCACGGCGATGACTGCGCCGGACGGGGGCTAGGAACCCACCCCGCTGCAGGAGGCAGGAACCATGAAGCAAACGCTAGACGACAGAGTCGCCCTCGCAGGCGAGTACCTCGCCGGGGCGCGGCGCCGCAAGGTGACCGAGCTTCCGGCCAGTGTGCTCATGCGTGAGCTGGCCGAGACGCGCCGCCAGTTCGGCCAGGTGCTCGACGTCATCCGCGAGCAGGCCACCGCCTGCGCCACGCAGGCCGCCACCCAATCCGGCCCCACCGGCCCGTTTGAGACCGAGCGGCAGGCCCGGGAGACCCCCGCAGTGCAGGCGGTGTACCGGGCGTTTGATGCCGCACCGCGCCAGGGCGGCATGAACGAGCCCAGCCACAAGCTGCTGTGTGAGGCGCTCACCGCCGCCGGGGTGGAACTGGGCGCCTACGACCACCGGATCGTGCGCTGGCTGGCCGGCTGGGAGCCGGAGACCTGCGCGGTCATCGCCGGCCTGGTCACCCGGGCGCATGCAGCCGGCGCGGCCACCACTGTCCCGGCTGGCGTGCTCAAGGCGGTCACCGGCGCGGGACGGTGCACGATGACCCGCCGCCGGGACACAGTCGTGATGCCCGCCCGCCCGCGCTTCACCTGGGCGCTCTGCCGGGTCCGGCTGCTCGGCCGGCGCGCTTGGTACAGCGGCACCGGCAAGCTCGCGGAGTGGCGGTTCCACGCCCTGTCCGCGGTGCTTAACCGGATCGCGGGCCGGGGATTGCGCCACGCCGCGCTGCTGATGGGCTTCGACATGGCGCTCGGCTACGGCCACGAGGGCATGCTGCTCGGCCCGCTGGACGAGTACAGCATCGGCAACGAGATCGGCTGGGGTGTCCGTTACGGCACGCCCAGCGAGCGCAGCGAGGCGCTGGAGTGGTTCGCCCTGGAGCGGCACATCTTCAAGCTGAAGGCCGGCCTGCCGCTGACGGACGGTGCCCGTTGAGCGCCACCGTGCAGGCCCCCTCGCACCAGGCCCAGCTCACCACCGCAGCGCCACCAACGGGTTCGTCTGTGCCCGGGACCGCCACCCCACCACCGCACGACCCCACCCAGGTGGCGGCAACCCATCAGCACCCACATGCCGCCGACAAGACAGTCACCACGCACCACCCGAGCCAGGCTCTCCTACCGCCACCGTCCCCGCCACCAGCCGGGAAAGCCGCGCTGCCCGGGCAGTCATCCACACACAGATCGCACCGCGGAGCAGCTCTCATCGCCGCAGCCAGCATCCTGGCGATCGGTGGCGTGATCGCAGTGAGCTTGGCAGTGGGCGCGAAGAAGCCCCAGCCAGCGCCCACCGTCACAGTGACTGCTCAGGCGCTTCCGGCGCCAACAGCCACGGTGAACGCCAAACCAGCGGTGTCATCCGAATCCAATCCCACGCAATCGCACGTTGTGATCAAATTCTCCGGGAATGGCGACCGCAATTCTCAACCTTTCCTGGTCAACGGCCCGATGCTAACAGCAAGCTACCACTACAACTGCTCAGAATTGGGAGGCACAGGTGCATTTGACGCTGATATGGTCAGCGGCACTCCGGGCAGCCTCTCCTACGACGATCAGGCGATCGCCGGCGCAAGCGGCTCGGGCGGAAGTGAGAACACCACGCTCTACCCGCAGAATCAGGGGAGCGACTATCACTTGGTGATCAGCTCCGATTGCTTGTGGTCCGTCACCATAACTTCGGGCTGAGGGTTCCGGCGAAGGCAGCTTAACCCGTGTGGCGAATTAGATTAGAAAGCAAATCATGGGCTGACGGGTCCAGGGCCGCAAGTTGGGCTGCGGACTGCCCCGGCTCGTGCCAGGGCTGATACGAAGACGAAGCGGCAGCCTTCCGTGCCGCAGTGCACAATCCGGTGCCCGGCTCCGCCCACGCTGCCCCGGGCCACGAGCGCAGGCTCACAGCAGCACGGCGACCAGCCGGCGATGACCAGGCCGGGCCGCCACTCGTGCCCGTTCGCGCATCGCTCCGGGTAGCGCCACCAGTCAGGCCGCTGCACGTCCACTCACACCACCATGTGCGCCAGGTGCCAGGCACGCCGGCTATCCGGCGTGCCTGGCCGCCGAGGTGCCGTCCGGGAGGCCACTGCGGGCGCCGGGCCACTGCAGGCTGGACGTCATGCGGCCTGCCGGAATAGCGCGCGCCGGCGCTGGCGGCTGTCGAGCTTCCGCCGCTGGAGGTGGGCAAGTGAACGCGGCCGGCTCGCCCGCATGCTGGTCATGGCCGATCACGCAAGACGAACGTGACCAGGTGACTAATGCGGGCCTCGCCGTGCCCACCGCAGCGTGGGTTAAGTCGGTCGTCTCACCCGAAGCGCTCCAGCGCCACCAGGAGCAGCGCGACCCCGCGCGGAGGCGGTAGGCGGCTTGCAGTCCGCCAGCGAGCGTCTAACCGAGTAGGCAGTCAGGTGCCTAACGGGTTAGACTCAAGGTCCATGGTCAAGGGACCGAAGTCGTACAGGCAGGTACTTGCCCTGCTCCGGAAGGCAGCCCGGGACAAGGGGCGCGTGGTTGAGCAAGTTGTGGACCCGAAGACCGGGAAGCCCCGGGGCAAGGGGTCGCATGAGGTGTGGGCACTTTATGACGGCGAAGGGAGAGAGCTGGCCCGCGGCGCGCTGACGAGGCATACCGGAGAGATGTCCTGGATTGTGACGCGCTCAGTTGAAGAGGCATTCGAGGCGGAACTTGGCGAAGGGTGGATGGATCAATGACCCGCGACACCTACCGCGCAACGATCAGCCGGGAGGACCCTTGGTGGGTCGCGACCGTGGAGGGCGTGGGCGCAACCGAGGCGAAGAAGATCGCCGAGCTTGAGGACATGGTCCGCGACCTCATCGTGGTGATGCGCGACCTCGACAAGCCCGACTTCGATCTGACTTGGGACTACGACCTGCCGTCCGAGGCGGCCGAGGCACTGAAGGACTACCTGCGATCACGGCGGGAGCACGAGGTGGCGGAACGCCGTTACCTTGAGAACGCCGAACGGGCCGCCAAAGCGCTGGATGAGGCCAAGGTATCTACGCGGGAGGCCGCCCAGCTCATGCGCCTGTCCCACCAGCGTGTCCAGCAGCTCAGGCGCCGGCGCGGCGCCGGCTCGCGATAGGGAAGGCACCAGGGCAAGGCAAGCCATCAGGCCCCCGCAGCGCCACCACAGCCCGCGCCCGCCTCGGGTACCGCCGCGCGGAAATTGTGTTCAAAGCGGCGTCCGGCGGCGCGACCCTGCACCAGCTGCGGCATTCGGCCCTGTCCCACGCGGCCGAGGACGGCGTGTCCACCCCGCTGCTGCTCGCCCGCTCCGGGCACACCAGCGTCCGCAGCCTCGCCAAGTACGCCCGGGTGTCCGCCGAGGCGCTCGCCCGGCACCAGGCCGAGCACGAACCCGCACGGAGATGGTAGCCGGGTACACCTCGCGAACCTGGTCACGGAGCGTGACACCGGCTGCAAGCCCGTCACCAGCAGCTATCACTGACAGCGGCCGGACGATAACGGCTTACACTCTTGCCCGCCGAAGGAAGATTCCTACCGGGACGCCGAAATCCCCGGCTGGCTGTCGGTGCTGGTGTCTGATCACATCACCCGGTCTGCGCCGCAGCCGTGTACCTGCCACGGGTTCACCCACGTGTTCCGTGGCCAGCGGGGGAGTGCTCACTGGAGGCGGTCAGGTTTCGGTGACTGGGTATTCGAGCCGGCCGTATCAGGCTGGTTCCCGAAGAGGGCACCGCAGCCACGCCGGCCAGTGCCCATCCTCCCGGACCCGTGGCCGGGCCGGCCGGTGCGCGGCCGGGACAACCAGGCCCGGGCGCAGGCGTGCTGGCTGCCGGTTGCCGCAGGCCTCACCCCACACGGCCTGCGGCACAGCCACAAGTCGCTGATGGCTGAGTTGCGCACCCCCGAAGTGCTCTCGCACGAGCGGCTCGGCCACCAACTCGGCGGCATCGCCGGGCGCTACAGCCATGTGACTGACCCCATGCGGCAGGAGCTTATGGACGGCCTGACCCGGCACTGGGAGCAGGCGCTCGACGCCCGCGCCGCCATCCGCCCGCACTCACCTGTCCGTGCTCTGGACGCATTGCTCCAGGCGCGGTACAAGGGCAGCAAGAAGGGAGACGACCACAAGATCGTCTCCCGGAATTCTCCCAGAGAGGAGGTGACTTACCTGTCATCGAGACCCCGGAAGGGGGCCTGACCTGGGTGGGCCTAGGTGGACTTGAACCACCGACCTCATCCTTATCAGGGATGCGCTCTAACCGACTGAGCTATAGGCCCTTGGCTTGCTGCGTTCCGGCCCGGGCTGACCCCGGTTTCCCCGCCTGACGCTGCCGGGAAAGATTACCGCATCTGCGGCGGGAACGAGTCAGTCGGTCTCCTTGAGGGTGACCTCGATGCCGCCCCCCAGATGGGTGACCAGGTTGTAGATCATGGCACCCACCGTGGACAGAGCGGTGATGACGATGATGTTCAGCGCGCCGATGAGCATCGTGTAACCCAGGATCCGGGACGCCGACGTCCACCTGCCCAGGTTGACCCCTGCCGACTGCTGGCTGGAGGTGACGCTCTGCAGGGTCTTCTGGATCGCGGCGAAGACGCCGAGCCCGGACAGGGCGTAGTAGAGGATCGCGACCGCCACGAACAGCACGACCCAGGCAACCAGGGACATCAGGAAGCTGAACTTCATGACCGACCAGGGCTCAAGCCGGGCGATCACCAGGTTCGCCCGGCGGGCGGGCGTTCCCGTCTGGCTCCTCGCCGTCTGGCTCTTCACCCGTGGCTTGGGCTTGGGCAGTGCCCGGTACGCGGCGCCGGCGAGACCGGACTTGGTCGCGGTGACGGCGGCGGTGGCGGGCTGGGGCGGCAGTTCGGCCGGGTACGGGGGAACCTCTGGTTCGCCGGCTGCTGGCTGGCTCACCCCGTCGTCATACCCGCTCTCAGCGAGATACGACGCCCCATAAGCACTATGTTGCCGGAACTCATAGGGAGTGGGCGGTTCGTACACGTAGGAGCCGTCCTGGCCATAGGTGAGCGGGTCCGCCGAGTCGTGGCCAGCGGAACCGGTGTCCATGCCAAACGGGTCTGCGGGCGCGGCCTCGGGGGCCGGGGACTCCACCCCGAACACGCTCTCCGGCGAGTGGTCGGCCGGTGGCTCCACCGCGAACACGTTCAGGCCCGGGTGCTCGGATGCCAGCGGCTCCACGGCGAACACGTCGAGGCCCTGCGGCTGTGCTCCCACGGCTCCTGGGTAGTCGACGCTTACGGTGCTCCCGCTGCCGTCATGCCCGCTCGCGTCGTCCGAGCCGGCACCGTATGAGCTGGTGCCGTACGAGCCGACGTCATATGAGCTGGCGTCATATGAGCTGGCGTCGGGTGAACTGGCCGCGTCAACCGCGCCCTGGTCGTGGGCACTGCTGTCGTGGGCAGCGCTGTCATGGGCAGCGCTGTCATAAGCATTGCGGTCGTGGGCACCGTTAGGGGATTCCTGCGCGGCGGCTTCTGCCGCACCGGGGCCACCAGCTACCTCATCGGTATCCGCCGGCGCGGCCCCTTCGGGCAGCCACGATGGTGGCTCCACGTGGTGATCCACGCCGTCCTCCTCGGGGGGCTTTCCTATGAGGTTATCGGCCCACAATAGTGGCCGTGGCGGTATGGGGCGGTTCATCCTGACCTGGGGTGGCCAGGGGGGGCAGACCCGTACTACTCATATGACGTTCGGGCGGCTTATTCCGTTGCTTCCGGCGTCTCGCCGGTCACCTCCCCGGTGTCACCGGCGTCGTCATCCGCCTCGTCGGAAGGCTGATCACCGGCCCCGGCGGCGGCGTTCCCCGACTCAGCGTTGCGGGCGATCGCCACCAGGCTGTCCCCGGCGGCTAGGTTCATCAGCCGCACCCCCATGGTCTGCCGGCCCGACTGCTTCACCTCGGCGGCGGTGGTCCTGATCACCCCGCCCGAGGAGGTGATCGCGAACACCTCGTCGTCGGCGTCGACCATGAGCGCCCCGACCAGTTCGCCGCGGGCCTCGACGATGCGGGCGGTGAGCACGCCCAGCCCGCCCCGGCCCTTGACCGGGTACGCCTCGGCCGGGGTCCGCTTGGCGTAGCCGCCGCCGGTGGCGACCAGCACGTCCGCGCCCTCCCTGACCACGTGCATGCCGAGCAGCTCATCGCCGCCCACGAACCGCATGCCGATCACGCCGGAGGTGGCCCGGCCCATCGGGCGCAGCGCCTCGTCGCTGGCGTGGAACCTGATCGCCTGCGCCTTCTTGCTGACCAGCAGCAGATCCTGGTCGGCCGAGACCAGCCGGGCAGCGATCACCTCGTCGTCCTCGCGCAGGTTGATCGCGATGATGCCGCCCGCCCGCGGCGAGTCGAAGTCGGTCAGCCGCGACTTCTTCACCATCCCGGACCGGGTGGCGAGCACCAGGTACGGCGCGATCGAGTAGTCGCGCAGCGCCAGCACCTCGGCGATCCGCTCGTCCGGCTGGAACGCCAGCAGGTTCGCCACGTGCTGGCCGCGGGCGTCGCGGGCGGTGTCGGGCAGTTCGTACGCCTTCGCCCGGTAGACCCGGCCCTTGTTGGTGAAGAAGAGGATCCAGTGATGGGTGGTGGTGACGAAGAAGTGGTCGACGATGTCGTCGGTCCGCAGCTGCGCCCCCCGCACCCCCTTGCCGCCGCGCCGCTGCGCCCGGTAGAGGTCGGTCTTGGTGCGCTTGGCGTAGCCGCCGCGGGTGATGGTGACGACGACGTCTTCCTCGGCGATCAGGTCCTCGTCGGTCACGTCACCGTCGTAGGCGATGATCTGGGTCCGCCGGTCGTCGCCGTACTTGGCCACGATCTCGCCGAGTTCCTCGCTGATGATCTGGCGCTGCCGCGGCGGTGAGGCCAGGATCGCCTCGTAGTCGGCGATCCGGGCCATCAGCTCCTCGTACTCGTCCAGCAGCTGCTGGCGCTCCAGGGCGGCGAGCTTGCGCAGTTGCATGTCGAGGATGGCCCGGGCCTGCTCCTCGTCGATCTCCAGCAGATCCATCAGGCCCTGCTGGGCGGCGGCCGCCGACTGGCTGGCCCGGATCAGCGCGATCACCTCGTCGATCCGGTCGATCGCCTTCAGGAGCGCCCGGACGATGTGTGCCCGCGCCTGGTCCTTGCGGAGCAGGAACTGGGTCCGCCGGACGATGACCTCGATCTGGTGGGTGACCCAGTGCCGGATCATCTGGTCCAGGCGCAGGGTGCGCGGGACGCCGTCGACGAGCGCGAGCATGTTCGCGCCGAACGTCTCCTGCAGCTGGGTGTGCTTGTACAGGTTGTTCAGCACGACCTTGGCGACCGCGTCCCGCTTGAGGATGATCACCAGCCGCTGGCCGGTCCGGCCGCTGCTCTCGTCGCGGATGTCCGCGATGCCGCTGACCCGGCCGTCCCGCACCAGCTCGGCGATCTTGAAAGCCAGGTTCTCCGGGTTGACCTGGTAGGGAAGCTCGGTGACCACCAGGCAGGCGCGCCCGCGGGCGTCCTCCTCCACCTCGACCACGGCCCGCATGGTGATCGAGCCCCGGCCGGTCCGGTAGGCCTCCTGGATCCCGCGGCGGCCGACGATCAGCCCGCGGGTGGGGAAGTCGGGGCCCTGCACCCGCTCGATCAGCGCGGCCAGCAGGTCCTCGTCGGAGGCCTCGAAGTTCTCCAGGTACCACTGGGCCCCGGCGGCGACCTCACGCAGGTTGTGCGGCGGGATCTTGGTGGCCATCCCGACCGCGATGCCCTCGGACCCGTTGACCAGCAGGTTGGGGAACCGGCTCGGCAGCACCACCGGCTCGCTGGAGCGGCCGTCGTAGTTGGGCCGGAAATCGACGGTCTCCTTGTCGATGTCCCGCAGCATCTCCATGGCCAGCGGGGCGAGCCGGCACTCGGTGTACCGGTAGGCGGCCGCCGGGTCGTTGCCAGGCGACCCGAAGTTGCCCTGCCCGTCCACCAGCGGCATCCGCATCGCCCACGGCTGCGCGAGCCGCACCAGCGCGTCGTAGATCGCGCTGTCGCCATGCGGGTGGTACTGGCCCATGACGTCGCCGATGACACGCGCGCACTTGGAGTAGCCGCGGTCGGGCCGGTACCCGCCGTCGTACATGGCGTACAGGATGCGCGTGTGCACGGGCTTGAGCCCGTCCCGCACGTCGGGCAGGGCGCGGCCAACGATGACCGACATCGCGTAGTTGATGTAGCTGCGCTGCATCTCCACCTGGATGTCGACCGGTTCGGTCCGGTCGTGACCGCCCGGCGGCGCGCCGCCCGTCTCCACCGTCAATTGCCTACCCTTTCCTTGCCTGCGCTCTGTGCTTGCCCGCTCCGTGCTTGCCCGCTCCGTGCTTGCCAGCTCCGTGCCAGCCAGCACCGTGCGTGCCCGCGCTCCATATCAGCCAGCCCCGTGCCAGCCAGTGCTGTGACCAGCCGGGAGCCCGCCGTCAGATGTCGAGGAACCTGACGTCCTTGGCGTTGCGCTGGATGAAGGAGCGGCGGGCCTCCACGTCCTCGCCCATCAGGACGCTGAACAGCTCGTCCGCCTGTGCCGCGTCGTCGAGTGTGACTTGCAGCAGCACCCGCCGCGCCGGGTTCATCGTGGTGTCCCACAACTCGTTGGCGTTCATCTCACCGAGGCCCTTGAACCGCTGCACGCCCTCCCGGGGCCGGGGGTCCTTGCGGCCTTCCGCGATGCCCGCCTCGATCATCGCGTCCCGCTCCCGGTCGGAGAAGGCGTAGCCGGGGGGCACGTTACGGCCCTCCCACTTGATCTTGTAGAGCGGGGGCTGGGCCAGGTAGACATGCCCGGCCTCGATCAGCGGCTTCATGAACCGGAACAGCAGCGTGAGCAGCAGGGTGCGGATGTGCTGGCCGTCCACATCCGCGTCGGCCATCAGGATGATCTTGTGGTAGCGCAGCCGGCCGATGTCGAAGTCGTCGTGGATGCCGGTGCCCAGCGCGGTGATCAGCGCCTGCACCTCGTTGTTCTTGAGCACCCGGTCGATCCGTGCCCTCTCCACGTTGAGGATCTTGCCCCGGATCGGCAGGATCGCCTGGAACATCGGGTCCCGGCCGGACTTTGCCGAGCCGCCGGCCGAGTCGCCCTCGACCACATAGATCTCGCTCTTCGCCGGGTCGCCCGACTGGCAGTCGGACAGCTTCCCGGGCAGCGACGACGACTCCAGCAGCCCCTTGCGGCGGGTCAGGTCCCGCGCCTGGCGGGCCGCGATCCTGGCCCGGGCGGCCTGGGCGGACTTGGTGATGATGTCCTTGGCCTCGCCCGGGTTGCGGTCGAACCAGTCCCGCAGATGGTCGTTGCAGACCTTCAGCACGTACGACTTGGCCTCGGTGTTGCCCAGCTTGGTCTTGGTCTGGCCCTCGAACTGCGGGTTCGCGAGCTTAACCGACACGATCGCGGCCAGCCCTTCCCGCACATCCTCGCCGGACAGCCGCTCGTCCTTCTCCCGGACCAGTTTCTGGTCCCGCGCGTAGTTGTTCACGATCGTGGTCAGCGCCGCCCGGAAGCCCTCCTCGTGGGTGCCGCCCTCGGCCGTGTTGATCGTGTTCGCGAACGTGTACACCGACTCGGCGTAGGACGAGTTCCACTGCATGGCGATCTCGACCGCGATGCCGGTGCCCTCCTCGCCGAACTCGATCACCGAGCCGTGCACCGGCTCCTTGGTCGCGTTCAGGTAGCGCACAAAGTCGGCGATGCCGCCCTGGTAGCAGTAGCTGACCACGCGCGGCTCGCCGTTGACGTGCCCCGGCCGCTGGTCGGTCAGGCTGATCGACAGGCCACGGTTCAGGAACCCCATCTCCTGGAGCCGCCGGGACAGCGTCTCGAAGCTCCAGTCGGTGGTCTCGAAGATCCCCTCGTCGGGCCAGAACGTGACCGTGGTGCCGGTCTGGTCCGTCGCATCGCCCCTGGCCAGGCTGCTGGCGGGCTCGCCCAGCTCGTAGGCCTGCCGCCAGGCGTAACCGTCGCGGCTGATCTCCACCTCCAGCCGCGACGACAGCGCGTTCACCACCGACACGCCGACGCCGTGCAGCCCGCCCGAGACCGCGTACGACTTGCCGTCGAACTTGCCACCCGCGTGCAGGGTGGTCAGCACCACCTCGACCGCTGGCCGCTTCTCCACCGGGTGATCGTCGACCGGGATGCCACGGCCGTTGTCGATTACCCGCACCCCGCCGTCGGCGAGCAGGGTAACCTCAATCCGGTCGCAGAACCCGGCCAGCGCCTCGTCCACGGCGTTGTCCACCACCTCCTGAACGAGGTGATGGAGCCCCCGTTCACCGGTGGATCCGATATACATACCAGGGCGCTTGCGGACCGCCTCCAGGCCCTCAAGGACCGTGATCGAGCGTGCGTCGTAGGACAAGAGCAAGCTCCTCCTGAAAGGGATGCGCTGCCAGGCCGCGCTGGCCCCCGCCGAACTTCAGCCCCGGGGCGCACTTAACATTTTACCTGGCAGAACCCTGCGCCTCAGCCGTAGTCGTCACGTGGCCCGCGCCCATCGCGTACCCGCCACTGCCCGCTCTGGCGGGGCGGTGCGGGACCCCGGACCTTGACCCTGATCACGGTGCCCGGGCCGAGTTCGGTGTTCAGCCTGCGGACCAGGGTGGCCGCCAGCAGCCGGACCTGGGTGGCCCAGGCGGTGGAGTCGGCGACGACCAGCAGCTCGCCGTCCGTGAACCCGCCCGGCCAGGTGTGCGCGGCCAGGTCGGGACCGACGATCTGGTCCCACCGGCCGAACACCGAGCCAACGGCGGCCGCTGTCCGCCAGCCCTGCTCGTCGAGCAGCCCGTCGATGGCCGCCTGCAGCGGCTGCGGGTCCTCCCGGCGGGCCCGGCCCGGCCGTGCCGCCCGCGGGCGGCGAGCCTGGGCAGGCGGGTCGCCCCGGTCCTTACGTTCTGCCGCGAAATCGTGGCTGGGAGCGTGCTCGCCGCGGGCGCGGGCGTCGGCCTTCGCGGCCGCGAGCGCGTCGGCGGCCCGGCGCGCGCTGTCCGCCGCCTGCCCGCCGCCAGCGACCGGCTCATCCGGCACGGGTCACCGTCCCGGCGGCGACATCGAACCGGGCGCCGAGCAGCGTGGCCGGCACGTCGGCCGGCACCGCCGCGGTCACGATCACCTGCTCCGCGCCGGCGACCAGGCCGGCCAGCCGCTCCCGGCGCCCGCTGTCCAGCTCGGCGAAGACGTCGTCGAGCAGCAGCACCGGGTCGTCGCCGGCGCTGCGCAGCGCCTCGAACGCGGACAGCCGGAGCGCGAGCGCCATGGACCAGGACTCGCCGTGGCTGGCGTACCCGCGGGCCGGCAGCTCACCGATCCGCAGCTCCAGGTCGTCGCGGTGCGGCCCGACCAGGCACACCCCCCGCTCGAGCTCCTCGCCGCGCACCCTGGCGAGCGCATCGCGCAGGACGGCGGCCAGCAGGGCGGGGTCGGTGCTGGCCTCAGCCGGCCCGCCCGGCGTCCCGGTGGGCTCATCACCCGGACCCATGCCACGCAACGACTGCCGGTACCTGATGCCCGCCGTCGCCGCCTCGCCCGACACGGCACCGTACGCCTGGGCGACCAGTGGGCGCAGCGTGGCGGTCAGCCGGATCCTGGCTGCCAGCAGTTCGGCCCCGGCGACCGCCAGGTGCTCGTCCCAGACGTCGAGGGTGCTGGCGGCCGGGCGGGCCGGGGCGGAATCCAGGCCGTCGTCCTGCGGGCCGCCGGCACCGTCATGGCGGCGGCCGCCGGCCCGCGCGTACGCCCGGGCGGACGGG
Organism: Streptosporangiaceae bacterium; assembly: GCA_035532275.1. GTDB lineage: Bacteria > Actinomycetota > Actinomycetes > Streptosporangiales > Streptosporangiaceae > UBA9676. The sequence goes on from DATKRG010000275.1 coordinate 21,210, forward strand.
CGGACGCCCCGCAGCGACTTGAGCAGTGCCGTCCGCTGTTTGAGCACCCGCTCGTAGTCGGCGCGGACACCGGCGAACCGGGGTGCGGTAGCCACCAGCAGATCGTCCAGGAACCGCCGGCGCTGCTCCGGGTCGCCCTTGACCAGGGCCAGGTCCTCGGGCGCGAACAGCACCGTGCGCAGCACCCCGAGCACCTGCCGGGGGCGGCTCACCGGGGACCGGTTGAGGCGGGCGCGGTTCGCCCGGCCGGGGTTGATCTCCAGCTCCACCAGGCTGTCGCGGCCAGCGGCGGTGACAGTGGCGCGCAGGATCGCCCGCTGCGCGCCGGAGCGGACCAGCGGCGCGTCGGCCGCCACCCGGTGCGAGCCGAGGGTGGCGACGTAGGCGGCGGCCTCCACCAGGTTGGTCTTGCCCTGCCCGTTGGCGCCCAGCAGCGTGCTCACACCGGGCTCCAGGCTCAGCTCCGCCCCGGCGTAGGACCGGAAGTCGGTGAGCGCGAGGCGGGTCAGGTGCACACCAGGAGGCTACCGGGGCCGGCCGTCAGCTGCTGGGGGCGTCGCCTGCCGCGGTGACGGCGTGGCCGCCGAACTGGTTGCGCAGGGCGGCGACGACCTTCATCGCCGGGGAGTCGTCCTGCCGGGAGGCGAACCGGGCGAACAGCGCGGCGCTGATCACCGGCATGGGAACCGCGTGGTCGATCGCCGCCTGGACCGTCCACCGGCCCTCGCCGGAGTCCTGTGCCACCCCGCGGATCTTCGCCAGCTCCGGGTCCTCGTCCAGCGCCCGGCACAGCAGGTCGAGCAGCCAGGACCGGATCACCGTGCCCTCCCGCCAGCTGCGGAACGCGCCTGGCACGTCGGTCACGATATCGGCGGCGGCCAGCAGCTCATACCCCTCCGCGTAGGCCTGCATGATGCCGTACTCGATGCCGTTGTGGACCATCTTGGCGAAGTGCCCGGCGCCGGCCTTGCCGGCGTGCACGAAGCCGGAGTCGCCGTCCGGCTTGAGCGCGGTGAAGATCGGCATCACCCGGGTGACGTCGGCGTCGTCGCCACCGACCATCAGGCCGTAGCCGTTCTCCAGACCCCAGACCCCGCCGGACACGCCCGCGTCGATGAAGCCGATCTTCCTGGCGCCCAGCAGCCGGGCGTGCTCGCGGTCGTCGGTGTAGTGCGAGTTGCCGCCGTCGATCACCAGGTCGCCGGCCTCCAGCAGCGCGCGCAGCTCGGCGATGGTCTGGCCGGTGGGCTCACCCGCGGGCACCATCACCCAGACCGTGCGTGGCGGGGCCAGCCGCTCGGCGAGCTCCTCCAGGCTGGCCACATCGCTGATGGCAGGGTCCCGGTCGTAGCCGACGACCTCGTGGCCGGCCTGGCGCAGCCGCTGCGCCATGTTGCCACCCATGCGGCCCAGCCCGATCATCCCGATCTGCATAGCGCCCAGCCTCCCGTCGTCGGCTTCTACCGTTACCGTAGTCACCGGCCGGCCGGGCGCGCGCTCACCCCCCGAGCCTGATCGGCATCAGCAGGTAGCGGTAGTCGGGCTGCTCGTCCGGGGCCGGCTTGCCGGTGATCAGGGCCGGCTTGCCCGGCTCGGTGAAGGACATCCGGGCGGTGTCGGAGTCGATCGCGGTCAGCCCGTCGAGCAGGTAGGTCGGGTTGAAGGCGATCTGCAGGTCGTCCCCCTCGTACCCGGCGTCGAGCACCTCCACCGCCTGGGCCTCGTCCCCGGCGCCAGCTTCCAGCACCAGCTGGCCGGCGGAGAAGGACAGGCGGACCGCGGTGTTGCGTTCGGCCACCAGGGCGACCCGCTTGACCGCCTCGGCGAACGGTGCCGTGGTCAGTTCCGCGACCGCGCTGACGTGGTCGGGCAGCAGCGTCTGGTAGCGCGGGAAGTCACCGCCGAGCAGCCGGGTGGTGGTCCGGCGGTCGCCGCCCTCGAACCCGATCATGCCTTCCCCGGCGGCGCCGTCATCACCGGGCAGGGCCAGCGCGATGGACACTTCCGCGCCGGAGGTGAGCGCCCGGGCGGTCTCGGCCAGCGCCCGGGCCGGGACGAGCACCGACGCGCTCAGGTCCGGCCGGGACGGGTTCCACCGCAGCTCCCGGACAGCGAGCCGGTACCGGTCGGTCGACACCAGGGTCAGCGTGTCGCCCTCGATCTCGATCCGGACCCCGGTCAGCGCCGGGAGCGTGTCGTCGCGCCCGGCGGCGGTCGCCGACTGGCTCACCGCGGTGGCGAAGGCGTCACTGCCGATGGTGCCGGCCGCCGGCGGCATCTCCGGCAGGGTCGGGTAGTCCTCCACCGGCATGGTCAGCAAGGTGAAGGTGGCGCTGCCACACGTCAGCGTGGCCCGGGTGCCGTCGGCGGCGATCTCCACCGGCCGGGCCGGGAGGCTGCGGGTGATCTCGGCGAGCAGCCGCCCCGACACCAGGGCCGTGCCCGCCTCCTCGGTGACTACCGGGACGCGGGCCTGGGCGGAGACGTCGTAGTCGAAGCTCGACAGGATCAGGTCGGTCTCGGCGTGCAGCCGCATGCCGGCCAGGACCGGCACGGCAGGCCGGGCCGGGAGCCCGCGGGCTGTCCAGGCCACGGCTTCAGCGAGCGCGTCGCGCTCTACCTGGATCTTCACCGGAAGCTTCCTCCTGATGCTCGGGAACGTGACGGGCACGGCAGAGCCGGGTGGCTGACGGGGTGATGGGCGCTGTGATCGGCCCCGTGATTGACCGGGTGCCGGGGTGGGTATGCACGCCTCGTAGCCGGGCGGTGCCCGTGGAGCCGCGGGTGCGTAGAGGGCTGCCTACGACTGGGTTGTTCTTGAGATGAAAACAAGTACGTCGCAGTCGTAGGTGCGGTGGAAGCTGGGGACAACCGCTGATCTCCCAGGCCAGAGCGGATCCCGGTGACCACAGGGCCTGTGGGCGGGCGGCGCGCGCCCGGGGATGGCCTGTGGACGGCTGCCGTCTGGCCGCCGTGTTCCCGGCAGTTACCCCCCGTTGGGTCGCCGTTGTCCGCCGGCCGTCCCAAGGCTGTCCACAGAGATATCCACAACCTGTGTGTACCGATTGTGACGGGCGCTACTGATACGTGGTCGATCATCGTCATCCGGACCGTGCCTGCTGCTTGATCCGGTTGGTGAGCTCAGTCACCTGATTGAAGATCGACCTCCGTTCCGCCATAAGCGACCGGATCTTCCGTTCGGCGTGCATGACCGTGGTGTGGTCGCGGCCGCCGAACTGCTGGCCGATCTTGGGCAGCGACAGGTCGGTGAGCTCCCGGCACAGGTACATGGCGATCTGCCGGGCCGTGACCAGCACCCGTGACCGTGACGTGCCGCACAGGTCGTCGATGGACAGCCCGAAGTAGGAGGCTGTCTGGCCCATGATGGTCGAGGCGGTTATCTCCGGGCCCTGCGCCTCGGGAATCAGGTCCTTCAGCACGATCTCGGCGAGCTGGAGGTCCACCGACTGGCGGTTGAGGCTGGCGAAAGCGGTCACCCGGATGAGTGCCCCCTCCAGCTCCCGGATGTTGGTGGAGATCCGGGAGGCGATGTATTCCAGCGCTTCCGGGGGGGCGTTGAGCCCCTCCTGGACCGCCTTCTTGCGCAAGATCGCGATCCTGGTCTCCAGCTCCGGCGGCTGCACGTCGGTGAGCAGGCCCCACTCGAACCGGCTGCGCAGCCGGTCCTCCAGGGTCACCAGCCGCTTGGGTGCGCGGTCGCTGGAGATGACGATCTGCTTGCTGGCGTTGTGCAGCGTGTTGAAGGTGTGGAAGAACTCCTCCTGGGTTCCTTCCTTGTTCTCCAGGAACTGGATGTCGTCCACCAGCAGCACGTCCACGTCGCGGTAGCGGCGCCGGAACCCGTCCTGCTTGCCGTCCCTGATCATGTTGATGAAGTCGTTGGTGAACTCCTCTGAGCTCACATAGCGGACCTTGACGCCGTGGTACAGGCTCTGCGCGTAGTGGCCGATGGCGTGCAGCAGGTGGGTCTTGCCCAGGCCGGAGTCGCCGTAAATGAACAGCGGGTTGTACGCCTTGGCCGGGGCCTCGGCGACGGCGACGGCTGCGGCGTGCGCGAAGCGGTTGCTCGACCCGATGACGAACGTCTCGAAGGTGTACTTCGGGTTCAGCCGCGCCTGTGCCGGTGCGGGCCGGGGCAGGCCCGGGCCGGCCTGCCCGGTGCCGCCCGGGTGGCCGTTCGGCCGGGGCGGCAGCCCGCCCAGGTGCCCGTCCTGGTGGCCGGTGCCCGGCATCGCGGCGGGCCCGCGCTGGGCTGGGATGCCCGGCTGCTGCGGGCCCAGGTGCCCGTCCTGGTGGCCGGTGCCGGGCGGCGGCGGGCCCATGCTGGCGGGCATGCTGCCTCCGGGCGCCGCGTTGGCCGGCGCTGCATGGCCAGGCGCCGCAGTTCCGGGACCTGTGCTGGCCGGCCCTGTGCTGGCCGGAACCGTGCCCGCCGATTCCGGCAGATCCTCCAGGCCGCCGGTCGGCTGGGCGGGGATGTGTGCCCGGGCCGCCGCCGGTGCGAGCGTTCCCTGCTGGCCAGTGCCGCCCTGGTGCGCGCCGGGAAACTCGCCGGTGACCAGCGGCGCCTGCCCGGAAGCCGGCGGAGCCGGGACACCGGTGGCGATGGCGCCGGGGTCGACCGTGACCGCGAGCTGGATGTTGCGGCCGAGTTCGCGGGACAGGGCATGGGTGATGAGAGCCCGCAGCCGGTTCTCGAGCTGCTCCTTCACGAATTCGTTGGGCGTGGCGATCAGAGCGGTGTTCCCCACCAGCCCCAGTGGCCGGGTCAGCCGCAGCCACGCCCGCTGATGGGGTTCGATGTGCAGGTCAGAGAGCTCGTCTAGCGATCTGGCCCAGACCTCCCCGAGATCGATCTCGCTCATCAGGTGGCCACCTCGCGCCCCCATGTGTGATCAACAGGCTTATCCACAGGCTGTGCACGCCGCATCTCCACGTAGTGCCCGGGGAAACCATAACGGCAGACAGGGCCCACGATCGCTGATGTGGCTGCTGGTGCGCAGCCGGATCGGTTGTCCACAGCCTAGGGGCCGAGCTGTGCCCGCGTTGCAGAAACGGCTGTTCCCGGCGCCCCGTGCCCGGCCGGGCCGTGGCCGCCACTGGTTTGACCGGTGGTGACCAATGCGCGTACCGTGAACAGACCCAAGCTACCCGGGCGGTGTTCCGCGCGCGCAGGCGCCTTCGAGTCGGCCATAGCCAGGGAAATTCAGAGAGCACCGTACCGGGAGTCACCCGTGAGCAAGCGCACGTTCCAGCCGAACAACCGTCGCCGCGCGAAGACGCACGGGTTCCGGCTGCGCATGCGGACCAGGGCGGGGCGCTCGATTCTGTCCGCGCGGCGGCGCAAGGGCCGGGCGCGGGTCAGCGTCTGACCTCCTGTGTTCTTCATCGACGGGGAGGTTTCTGGTGCTTCCCGCGGAGTTCCGGATGAGGCGGCGGCATGATTTCTCGCTCGCTGTCAGGCGGGGCAGCCGGGCGGGCCGAGGGCTGCTGACCGGGCACCTTCTCCTCCGTCCCGACGACGCCGACACTGCCCCGCTCGTGGGGTTTGTGGTGAACAAGGCAGTCGGCATCGCGGTCGTCAGGAACAGAGTGCGCCGCCACCTGCGGGTCCTGGTGCGCCGGTACCTGGCATCGCTCCCGGGAGGTAGCCTGCTTGTAGTCCGGGCTCACCCACAGGCCGCGACCGCACGCCAGGCAGATCTCGCCGCCGACCTTGACCTGGTGATGAGCACGCTGGTGCGGCGGCAGGCAGGGGTGCGGCGATGACGGAGACAGGCGGGCGGCCGGCACAGGCCGGGCACTCGGCCGCCGCGCGCGTGCTGATCGCCCTCATCGCCGGCTACCGCAGGTTTATCAGCCCGCTGCTCGGGGCGCGGTGCCGGTTCGCCCCCTCCTGCAGCGCGTACGGGCTCGAAGCGGTCCGTGAGCACGGGGCGCTGCGTGGGTCCTGGCTCGCGGTGCGCAGGATCGGCCGCTGCCATCCGTTCAATCCCGGCGGGTTCGACCCGGTGCCGCCCGCCCTGCACGGTCGTCCGTCCCGTCCCGAGGGAGCCAGCTCGTGAACCCGCTCAACCCCCTGTACTACGCGGTCGCATGGGTGATCACGCGGATCCACTCCGGGCTGAGCTTGCTCCTGAGCCCGACCAGTGGCCTGGTCTGGGTCCTCACGATCGTCATCCTTGTCGTTCTCATGCGCCTGATCCTGGTGCCGCTGTTCATCAAGCAGATGCACGCGACCCGCAAGATGACGGCCCTCGCACCGCAGCTGCAGGAGCTGAAGAAGAAGTACAAGAACGACAAGCAGACTCTCAACGCCGAGACGATGCGGCTGTACAAGGAGAACGGTGCCAACCCGCTGGCCGGGTGCCTGCCCCTGCTCGGGCAGATGCCACTGTTCTTCGCGCTCTTCAGCGTCTTGCGGGCCATCTCGGCCTGGAAGCCGGGTGAGAAGGCGCCGTACGGGATGACCCAGGCGGTGGTGGTCAGCGCCCAGAAGGCGGACATCCTCGGTGCCCACATTCCCGACAAGTTCCTGTTCCCGCTGCCCGGGGAACCGTGGCAGGCCAGGATCATCATCCTGATCGCGGTCCTGATCAGTGTGGCGACGACCTTCATGACCGTGCGCCAGAGCACCAAGCGGGGGATGACCCCGCAGATGACGCCAGACAACCCGATGGCGCAGTCACAGAAGTACATGGCCTACATCGTGCCGCTGTTCGCGCTGTCCGGCCTCTACTGGGCGTTCGGGCTGGTGATGTACTGGGTCACCACGAACGTGTGGACGCTCGGCCAGCAGTATGTGCTGTTCAAGCGCTACCCGATGCCCACCCCTGTCGGCGCCGGGCCAGCGGCCGCGGCCGCTGGGAAGGCGGCACCGGTGAAGGGTTCCGGCCCGGGTGGGCAGCCCGCGCCCAAGAAGGGGCCCGGCGGGCCGCCGAAGCCAGCCGGCCGGGCGGGCCAGCAGCCGGCCTCGGCCAACGGGTCGGGGGGCCCGGGCATGCTGCGCCGCCTGTCCAAGGGCCGGGCTGAGCCCGAGCCACCACCGGCCGAGCCGGAGACTAAGCTCGTCAGGCAGCAACGCGTACGCCAGTCCCGGAGCAAACGCTCCGGCAAACGTTAGGCGGCCAGCTAGCCCGGGGCCCGCGCTGGCGGTGATGCCTGCTGGTCCCGGCGCTGGACGCTGGGAGCCGGGATCCCCCGGACCGCAGGTGCCAAGACCCGGGGAAGCCCGGTGCTGACCCAGGACCGCATTGGTCCCGCGATGAGGAGGGCCCGGCCCGTGAGCCAGAGGGAGAACGTGGTAGCCGTGACCGACGATGACGGCCTGAGCGCGTCACCCGCAGGCACCAGCGCCGACGCCGGGACGACCGGCCCGGCCATGGACAGCCCGGCGGCTGGCGGCGCAGTAGCAGGTGGCCCGGCAGCAGGTGACCCGGCAGCAGGTGACCCGGCAGCAACTGGCCCGGCAGACGGGGTGGACGGGCCGGGCGATCTCGATGAGCCGGATGACGGCGAGCTGGACGACGGGCCGGACGGGTTTGAGGCGGAAGGTTTTGAGCCGGCCAGCGCTGAGGCCTATTCCGGTGAGCCGGGTGCGCCCGCGGAGCAGGAGGACGGTGGGGACGAGGCGCCGGATCGGCCCGAGGGCGATGCCGCGGACCTGGAGCAGGAGAGCGAGATCGCAGCCGACTATGTGGAAGGGCTGCTCGACGTCGCGGACCTTGACGGCGACATCGACATGGACGTGGAGGGCGACCGCGCCCTGGTGTCCGTGGTCGGCGCGACCCTCCAGGAGCTCGTCGGCCCACGCGGTGAGGTCCTGGAGGCCTTGCAGGAACTGACCCGGCTCGCGGTGCACCGGCAGACCGGCAACCGGAGCAGGATCATGCTCGACGTGGGAGGCTACCGCGCGCGGCGGCGGACGGAGCTGACCGCTCTGGGGCGGGACGTGGCTGAGGATGTCGGCCGGACTGGAATCGCCCGCCGCCTCGACCCGATGACCCCGTTCGAGCGCAAGATCGTACATGACGCCGTCGCTGTGGCGGGCCTGCGGAGCGAGTCCGAGGGCGAGGAGCCAAACCGGCGAGTGGTCGTCCACCCCGCCAGCTGAGCAAGGGCGCGGTCCCGGTGAGCCCGCGGCGGCCGCAGCCACGCGCCGCAGCCCCGATGCCGGCCAGTGCTGGTGAGCCGGCCAGTGCTGGTGAGGCGGACGGGACCGGTGGGTCCATGGGGGCTGAAGCTGCCAGTGACGTTCCGGCCCCGCCCACTCAGGCCCGGGCTGTGTTCGGGCCGGCGCTGGCAGGCGCGGAACGCTATGCCCAGCTGCTCGCCGGGCCGGCCGTCGAGCGCGGGCTGATCGGGCCGCACGAGGTCCCGCGCATCTGGGAGCGGCACCTGCTGAACAGCGCCGCGGTCGCTGAACTCGTGCCCCATCCGTGCTCGCTGATCGATCTGGGCTCGGGTGCTGGGCTGCCCGGCATCGTCCTCGCGCTGCTCCTCCCCGATGTCCAGGTGACCCTGCTGGAGCCGATGCTCCGCCGGGTCACCTTCCTGCAGGAGTGTGTGGACGAGCTGCAGCTGCCGAATGCCCGGGTGATGCGTGGCCGGGCGGAGGATCTGGCCGGCCGGCTGTCCGCGGACGTGGTCACCGCGCGGGCGGTAGCGCCGCTGGACCGGCTCGCGGCCATGGCGCTGGGACTGGTGCGGCCCGGCGGGCTGGTCCTGGCCATCAAAGGTGCAGGTGCCGGCCGGGAGGTCGCCGCAGCGCGCACGGCCCTGCGCAGGCTCGGTGTCCGGGATGTCGACGTGCTGCGCGCGGGGAGCGGTAAGGTCGATCCGGCTGCGACAGTGGTCCGGCTGACTGCGGGCCCATGACACGACCGGGGGCAGCGGGGCGGCAGGGAAAGGAGTGGCGATGTCTTCCGCTGACGGCGTGGGCTGGCCACGGGAATCCCATCCGCCTACGGCTGGGCCAGCCGGAGACGGGTCGCGAATGGAGTCCAGCGGGCTTGGGTGGCCACACCGGCCCCCCGGTAGACCCGATGAGGTCCGGCTGCCGGGGGCGGATGAGGAGCGAAAGGCTGTGGCGGAGGCGGACCAGCGGGCCGAGAACGAGGCACCCGAACGGGTGAAGCGCGCACTGTCGGCGGCGGTTTCACGTGAAACAGGGCCGGCTGGCACGGCGCAGGAAGCCGAGACACGGGGGGATGAGGCGGTGGCTGGCAGACCAGGCGGTGGCGGGCAGCCAGGGGGGAGCGGCGGTCCCGCGGCTGGACACGCGACAGCCACGATGGCCCCTGGGCGGGAGGCGCCAGCCAGGCCGGCACCGGGGGGCAAGCCGGCCCTGACACCAGCGGAGGCCACACTGGCCGCGCTTGGCGGATCTGGCCGGGAGTGGCCCCGGCCACGCTCGTGCCGGGTGATCACGATCGCCAACCAGAAGGGCGGTGTTGGCAAGACCACCACCGCGGTGAACCTGGCGGCCAGCCTGGCCCTGCACGGAGCGCAGGTGCTGGTGGTGGACCTCGACCCGCAGGGCAACGCGTCGACCGCACTCGATGTCGACCACCGGGCCAGCATTGCCTCGGTGTACAACGTCCTGGTCGAGGACCAGCCACTGGCGGGCATTGTGCGCCCCGTGGCTGACATCCCGGGACTGTACTGTGCGCCCGCCACAATCGACCTCGCCGGTGCGGAGATCGAACTGGTGCCGCTGGTTGCCCGGGAGGCGCGGCTGGGCCGCGCCCTCGGCGCCTATGACGCGTCGAACCTGGACTACATCCTCATCGACTGCCCGCCATCGCTGGGGCTGCTGACGGTCAACGCCCTGGTCGCCGCGGCGGAGGTGCTGATCCCCATCCAGTGCGAGTACTACGCGCTGGAAGGGCTGGAGCAGCTGCTGCGGACCATCGACCTGGTCAAGAGCCACCTGAATCCCGCGCTGTACGTCTCGACGATCCTGCTGACCATGTATGACGGGCGGACCCGGCTGGCATCCCAGGTAGCCGAGGAGGTCCGCGAGCACTTCGGGGACGTGGTGCTCGGCACCGTCATCCCTCGCAGTGTGCGGGTCTCCGAGGCGCCCAGCTATGGGCAGTCCGTGATGACCTATGACCCCGGCTCCAGCGGGGCCCAGGCCTACCTGGAGGCCGCGAAGGAAGTCGCCGACCGGTCCGCCGACATGGGCCGCACCGCCTGAGACCCGCACAGGCGGACCCGCCGAGACGGGTGGGCGCCGGGCGGGTGGGCGCCGGGCGGACGGCGCTAGGCGACCGGGCGGGTGGACTGTACCGGGCGAATCGCACCGGGTGAACCGCACCGGGTGGACGGCAGGCCACGGGGCGGTAGCGTGGTGCGGGCGCCCGCGCGGTTGGTGTCACGGCGGAGCGGGAGCACGGCGGAGCGGGAGCACGAGGAGACGTTGATGGCGCAGCAGAAGCGGGGACTCGGGAAAGGGCTGGGAGCGCTCATCCCGACAGCACCGTCCTCGGTGGCCTGGGCCGGCCCCGGTGAAGGTGACGCTAGCGACACGTCCGGCCGGCCGCCTGGGGCAGGCCGCGAGGGCGCCGACGCGGGCGTGGATGGCACGTACTTCGAAGAGGTCGCCATCGGGGCCATCACCCCCAATCCTCGGCAGCCCCGCCAGAACTTCGACGATGACGCGCTGGACGAACTCGCGTCCTCGATCCGTGAGGTGGGACTGCTCCAGCCGGTGGTGGTCCGCCGGGTCATGCCGGGGCGCTATGAGCTCATCATGGGCGAGCGCCGCTGGCGCGCTTGCCAGCGCGCCGGGCTCGAGCACATCCCGGCCATCGTGCGCGGCACGACTGACGGTGATCTGCTCCGCGAAGCGCTCATGGAGAACCTGCACCGCGAGCAGCTGAACCCGCTCGAGGAGGCCGCGGCCTACCAGCAACTGCTGGACGACTTCGGTGCCACGCATGACGAGCTCGCCCGGAAGGTGGGACGGTCCCGGCCGCACATCTCCAACACCATCCGGCTGCTGAACCTGCCACCGGCCGTCCAGCGGCGGGTGGCGGCAGGGGTGCTCAGCGCGGGCCACGCGCGGGCACTGCTCGCGCTCAGTGACCCCGATGCGCAGGACCGCCTGGCCCACCGCATCGTCGCCGAGGAGCTATCGGTGCGGGCAGTGGAGGAGATCGTGGCGATGGGCGGGGAACAGGCGCCCAAGGCCCGCCACGCCTCCGCCAGGCAGCCCGTGGCCCCCGCACTCAACGATCTGGCGCACCGCCTGTCCGATGCGTTCGACACCAGGGTCAAGGTCGAGCAGGGCCGCCGCAAGGGAAAGATCGTCATCGAGTTCGCCTCCCGGGAGGACCTCGAGCGGATCATCTCCGCCATTTCCCCGGAGTGGGCGCAGGACCTGTCCGCCTGAGGTCCGCTTCCTGGTGCCTGGTTTCACGTGAAACGTGCGGCGGCCGTGTCACGGACGCTGGCGGTAAAGGCGTCCACGTCAGCCTCGGTAGTGTCGAACGCCGTCATCCAGCGCACCACCCGGGCCCGTTCGTCCCACACGTGGAAGTGCCAGCCCTGCTGGAGGCGGCGGATGTGGGTCTCCTCCAGCGAGGCGAAGACGGCGTTCGACTCGACCGGCTGCCACAGCCCGACTCCCGGCACGTCACGCACGCCGTCCGCCAGGCGGCGGGCCATGAGGTTGGCCTGGCGGGCGTTGCTCAGCCAGACCTGGTCCTCCAGCAGCCCCAGGAACTGCGCCGCCAGGTAGCGCATCTTGGACGCCAGCTGCATCTGCTGCTTGCGCTGGAACGGCACCGCGCTCACCAGATCCGCGGTCATCACGATGACCGCTTCCGCGCCGACAGCACCGTTCTTCGTGCCGCCGAAGCTCAGCACGTCCATGGGGGCGGCGAGGTCGGCGAGCGAGCAGTCCAGCTGGGCCGCCGCGTTCGCGAGGCGGGCGCCGTCCGCGTACAGCAGCAGCCCCTCCGAACGGCAGAACTCACCCAGCGCCCGCAGCTCGGGCAGCGTGTAGCAGGTGCCGTACTCGGTCACCTGGGAGATGGCGACCACGCGCGGCTGGGCCCGGTGCTCGTCACCCCGCCCGCCCAGCCGGCTCGCGACCAGACCGGGTGTCAGTTTCCCGTCCGGGGTGGGGACCGTCAGCAGCTTGCAGCCCAGGATCCGTTCGGCCGCGCCGCATTCGTCCACGTTCAGGTGCGCGCTCTCGGGGCAGATCACCGCCTCGTACGGGCGCAGGAGAAGGCTGATCCCGAGCACGTTGGCGGCCGTCCCGGTGAACACGAAGAAGACCCCGCCGCCGGCACCGAACAGCGCCGCGATCTGCGATGCCGCTCGCTCGGTCCACGAGTCATCGCCGTAGGCGACAGTGTCACCCTCGTTGGCGCGGGCGAGCATGCGCAGCACCGCCTCGTGCGCGCCCGCGTGGTTGTCGCTGCCGAAGCTCTTGCGTGAGGTCACGGGCTGCTCCCCGGTCGGTCCGCTGGTATCGCGCCGTGCTGGCGGCGGGCCGGGTCAGCTTCCGCGGGCGGCCGCGAGGCTCAGCAGATCCCGGCAGACGACACCGAGCGCCCGCCCGGCGGCCTCCATCGCCATGGGCAGGGTGCTGGTCTCGGTCATTCCCGGTGCCACGTTGACCTCAAGGAAGAAGACCTGGCCCTCCTCGATGATCAGGTCGGTCCGGGACAGGTCACGCAGCCCGAGCGCCCGGTGCGCGGTGACCGCGGCGGTGGCCGCCGCCGCGGCCTCGCCGGGGGCGAGCCGGGCCGGGGTGTAGAAGCGTGTCTGCCCAGCCGTGTAGCGCGCCGCGTAGTCGTAGCCGCCGGTGAGCGGGTGGATCTCGACCGCGGGCAGCGCCTGTGGCCCCTCACCGAGGTCGATGACCCCGACCGCGATCTCGGTACCCACCACGCACCGCTCGATCAGTGCCGTGTCACCGTAGGCGAAGCAGCTGATCATGGCCCCGGGCAGTTCCTCGGCGGTCATGACCCGGCTCGCCCCCAGTGCCGAACCGCCACGGGCGGGCTTGACGAACAGTGGCAGCCCCAGCGTGGCCACGATCCTCTCCAGCACGGCGCTGGCGCCAAGATCGTGGAAGGTCTCCTTGGGCAGCGTCACGGATGGCGGGGTGGACAGCCCGGCGGCCCGCACGAGAGTCTTTGCCACGGGCTTGTCGAAAGCGAACCGGCAGGCGTCAGCTGTCGCGCCCACGAAGGGCACGCCGAGCAGCGTCAGGACCTCCTGGATCGACCCGTCCTCCCCGTAGGCGCCGTGGATGGCGGGGAAGACCGCGCTGGGCGGATCGGCCGCTATCGCGGGGATGAGGGCAGCGTCAGCGTCCGATACGTCCGCCTCGACACCGGCCTCCCGCAACGCGTCCCGCAACCGGCTGCCCGAACGCAGCGATACCTCGCGCTCGGCGGACAGCCCACCGGCCAGGATGAGCACATGGTTCAGATCGCTCACCGCTGGCTATCCACGCCGGCCGGTCCGGTCAGGACGATCGGGCCCCCGGCCGACCCTTGGTAACCGGGCGGGACCGCACCGAAGGTGGACCGCAGCTCGATCTCGGTGCCCACCACTTCCGCGAGCCGCCGGATCCCTTCGCGGATCCGCCCCGGCTCCGGGAAGCAGTACGACAGCCGCATGTACTCCCCGCCGGAGCCATCGGCGTAGAAGCCGGTCCCCGGCACGTAGGCGACCCGGGAGGAGATGGCGCGCGGGAGCATCGCCTTCGAGTTCAGCCCGGGTGGGAGCTGCAGCCACACATAGAAGCCCCCGCCGGGGCGGGTCCACCGGCAGCCGTCAGGCATGACAGCGCCGAGCGCCTCCAGCATCGCGTCCCGGCGCTCCCGGTACAGCTCACGGAAGACCTTCACCTGCTCCCGCCACGGCTGGCTGGTCAGGTACTCACGGACCATGAGCTGAGCGAGGCTGGAGTGGCACAGCACGGCCGCCTCGGCGGCGAGAACCAGCTTGTCCCTGATTCCCGGTGGCGCCAGCGCCCAGCCGACTCGCAGCCCGGGAGCGATCGTCTTGGAGAAGGTGCCGAGGTAGACGATCCCGTGCTCGTCCTGCGCCCGCAGTGCCTGCAGCGGCTCCCCGTCAAAGCCGAGCAGCCCGTACGGGTTGTCCTCGATCACGAGCAGGTCGGCCTGCTGGCATATCTGGAGCACCCGGGCCCGGCGCTCAGCGCTGAGGGTGACCCCGCCCGGGTTGTGGAAGGAGGGGACCGTGTACAGAAACTTGGGCCGCCGGCCCTGCGCCGCGAGACTGGCTATCGTCTCCGCGAGCGCCTCCGGGATCAGCCCGTCATCATCCATCGGCACGTGGATCACGTCAGCCTGGTAGGAAGCGAAGGTGCCGAGGGCGCCGACATAGGAAGGCCCCTCTGCCAGCACCACGTCCCCGGGGTCGACGAAGATTCTGGTGATCAGGTCGAGCGCCTGCTGGGAACCCACGGTGACCACGACTTCGTCCGGGTGGGCGTGGATTCCCTCTAGTGCCATCACGTCACAGATGGCGTCACGCAGGCCTGGATCCCCCTGCGCCGACATGTACTGGAGGGCCACCGCGCCCCGGTCTGCGACCAGCTGGCCGGCCATCTCACCGACAGCGTCCAGGGGCAGGGCGGTGATGTTGGGCATCCCGCCTGCCAGCGACACGATCTCCGGCCGGGACGCCACCGAGAACAGCGCCCGGATCTCCGACGCGATCATCTTCCGGGCCCGCGCGGCATAACGGCCCACATACGGGTCCACCAGGGACCCTTGGGACGGCGGAGCCTCCTGGGGCTCCTGTGTCCCATGCCCGGTTCTCCCGGGGTGGTCAGCGCGGTCTGGGTTCGCGTGTCCGGTCACCACGGCCCCTCCTCACGTCGATGGGTACCATGTCAGCGTACGGGCCGAAGGGGACCGTGCCCGGGGGTACCCGGTATCTCGCCGTGAACAAGCACAGTAGTTGAGGTCAGGCATTATCGCAGAACCCGCACGTTCCTGAGCCAGCACATGTGCCGGATCAGCACGCAAGCCACGCCCACCGATACGACCACAGAGGTGCCAGGTGCCGCGCCGTCTCGCCAACGTCACCCTGGACAACCTGGGCGACCTGCCGCACAGGTGCCGGCGGTGCGTCTTCTGGGAGCTGGACCCGGTCAGCCACGCCCGCGCACAGGCGGCCGGCGACCCGGCGCTGGAGAAGGAGGCGTGGCTCTCTTCCACGCTGCTGGAGTGGGGCAGCTGCGGCAAGATCGCCTACGTGGACGGGGTGCCGGCCGGGTACGTCCTGTACGCGCCGCCCCTGTACGTGCCGCGCTCGGTGGCCTTCCCGACCAGCCCGGTGAGCGCTGACGCGGTGCTGCTGATGACCGCCCACATCCTGGATGAGTTCGCCGGCGGCGGGCTCGGCCGGATGCTGGTCCAGGGGGTGGCCAAGGACCTCACCCGGCGGGGGGTCAAAGCCATCGAGGCCTTCGGCGACCTGCGGCGGGAAGAGGGCTCGTGCGTGCTGCCCGCCGACTACCTGCTTGCTGTGGGCTTCAAGACGGTCCGCCCGCACCACCATTTCCCGCGGCTGCGGCTCGAGCTCAAGGCAACCGTGTCGTGGCGGGAGGACGTCGAGGTCGCGCTGGAACGCCTGCTGGGCTCGATGAGCCCGGAGCGGGCACTGCGGCTGGCCTAGTGCCCGTCCCCGGCCGGGCATCCGGGCGGTAGGCCCGGGCCGCGTCCGGCGCTTTGCTCAGATGAACTCGGCGAGCTCGTCCAGGAGCTTGGACTTGGAGCGTGCACCGACCAGCTCCTTGACGACCTGGCCGTTCTGGAAGACACCCAGGGTCGGGATGTTGAGGATCCTGTACCTGCGCGTGACCTCGGGGTTCTCGTCGACGTTCAGCTTGACGATGTCGATCTTGTCGCCGTGCTCCGCCGCGATCGCCTCCAGCACCGGAGCGACCTGCCGGCAGGGCCCGCACCATTCGGCCCAGTAGTCGACGAGAACCGGCTTGTCATTCTTGAGGACGTCGGCCTCGAAGCTGTCGTCGGTTACCTTCTTCGTTGCACCCACGCTCGGTCTTCCTTCCCTCTCGCGATGGACGGGTATGGGTTCACAGGACTTCACAGGGCCGGTCAGGACTCGTGGCCAGCCAGGTACCGTTCGGCGTCCAGGGCTGCCGCGCAGCCGGTGCCGGCGGCCGTGACGGCCTGGCGGTAGCTGCGGTCGACGACGTCGCCGCAGGCGAAGACGCCCGGGATCGCGGTGCGGGTGGTTGGCTGCTCGACAAGCAGGTAGCCGTCGGCGTCGGTAGCCAGCTGGCCGGTGAACAGCTCGCTGCGCGGGTCGTGGCCGATCGCCACGAACACCCCGGCCACCGCCAGCGTGCTCTCCTCGCCGGTCACGGTGTCCCGCAGCCGCAGCCCGCTCACCTTCCCGTCACCGGTCACCCCGGTCACCCCGCTGTTCCAGCGGAAGGAGATCTTCGGGTTGGCGAACGCGCGCTCCTGCATGATCTTGGACGCGCGGAGCGCGTCCCGCCGGTGCACGACAGTGACCGAGCGGGCGAAGCGGGTCAGGAAGGTGGCCTCCTCCATCGCCGAGTCGCCACCGCCGACCACCGCGATGTCCTGCTCGCGGAAGAAGAAGCCGTCACAGGTCGCGCACCAGGACACACCGTGGCCGGACAGCCGCTTCTCACCATCGATGCCCAGTTCCCGGTAGCGGGAGCCGGTCGCGATGATCACCGTCCGGGCGAGATGAGTGTCCGCGCCCACAGTGACCCGCTTGGGGTCGGCGGTCAGGTCCACCTGCGTCACGTCGTCGGCCACGAGTTCCGCGCCGAACCGTTCGGCCTGCTTGCGCATGGCGTCCATCAGGTCCGGGCCGAGCACCCCGTCCGGGAACCCGGGGAAGTTCTCCACGTCCGTGGTGTTCATGAGCGCGCCACCGGCCGTGACCGAGCCCTCGAATACCAGCGGCTTGAGCTGCGCGCGCGCGGCGTACAGCGCGGCGGTATACCCCGCCGGACCCGATCCGATGACAATGACGTCGCGAATGTCGGACACTGCTGCGCCTTTCGCTTGATAGAGCACCCGGGACAACCGATCCTAGGCCCCGGAGATTCCCGCCGCGCGGGCCACGCGTCAGCCAGGGGCGGGCCCCGGTTCAGCCGGTGGATGGCAGGGTGAAGCTGGTGATCAGGTCGCTCCCACGCGCCGAGCAGCCGGTCCCCACCACCAGCACCCGCAGCGTCGGCCTGCCGGTCACGGGCAGCACGATGATGGCGGCCGGCCGGGTGCCGTAGCGTGCGAGGTCCACCAGCCGGGGCCGGGCACCATCTGCGAGGCGGCGCAGGCACCCGGCCAGCTGCGGGAAGCCCGGTGGCAGTGCCGCGGCCGGGGCGAACGTGGTGGCGCTGCCGGGAACCCGGCGGGTGGCCGGGTAGCGCTTGAGGACGGCGCCAACCTGCGCGCGCACCTGGCCCGGGCGGTAGTCGGTGCCGCTTTCCACGACCCGCAGGCCTGCTGCCGCACCGGCCGCCTCCGGGCCGAGTGCAGGCGCCGCCCGGCGGCTCAGCGCGCTGTGGGGTTCCGACGCGCCCGCGGAGCTGCCCGCCACCCCGCCGGTGCTGGCCGAGACCAGCCGGGCGACGGCGTAGCCCCCGCCCGCGACGAGCACCACGGCGGCCGCCACGGTGGCCAGGCGCAGCGAGAGCCCCGAGCGGGACCAGGCCGCCCGGCGCCTCCGGCCCGTGCTACCGGGATCCGTGCGGCCGGGACCTGCGTGCCCAGGACCCGTGCGACCGGGGCCCGTGCTACCAGGACCCGTGCTACCAGGGCCCGCGCGCCCAGGGCCAGCATGCCCGGGACTGGCTGGCCCGGGGCTGGGTTGCGCAGGGGTGCTCGTTCCGGTTGTGCTCATGCCGGCGGTACCCGCGGCACGGGCGGCCACCTCGGCAGCCAGGGCGGCGTCCAGCCGTGCGGCCAGCGAGGCAGGCATCGGCGGCGTCGGGGCATGAGCCAGGATCGAGGTCACGGCGGTCAGCTGCGCGTCGATCTCGGCGCACTGCGGGCAGGCGGCCAGGTGTGCCGCCACCTGGGCGGCCTTGCGCCCGGGCAGCAGATCCTCGCGGAACGCCGCCACGGTGTCCGCGTCGAGGTGCCCCTTCACCGGCTCTCACCCCCTCCCTCCGCAGGTGAGACGTCGCCCGGCGCTGCCCGGTTCCCGGTCACGGCCCGTCCTGGCCCCGGCGCCTGCGCCGGCGGCGGGATCCGGCTGGCGACCATGGGTGCCGCCGGTGAGCCGCGCAGATGGGCGAGCCGGGGCAGCAGCCTGGCGCGTCCCCGCGAGCAGCGGCTCTTCACCGTGCCCTCGGAGATGCCCAGCACCTGCGCGGCATCGGCGACGGCGTAGCCGAGCATGTCCACCAGCACCAGGGCGGCCCGCTGGTCGGGCGGGAGCGTCGCGAGGGCGGCCGTCACATCGAGCGCGGTGTCGCTGTCCGGAGCCGGAGCGGGGCCGGGCCCGGCAAAGGCGAGCATGTCCATCGCGTCAGGCGCCAGCCCGCTGGTGGCGGGGCGGGCCGCCCGGCGCCGGAGCAGGTCGAGGCAGGCGTTGACGACGATCCGGTGCAGCCAGGTGGTGACCGCGGACTCGCCACGGAAGCTGCCAGCCCGCCGGAACGCCGAGATCATCGCATCCTGGAGCGCGTCGGCCGCGTCGTCGGGGTCCCCGAGCGTGCGCACGGCGACCGCCCACAGCCGGTCCCGGTGGCGGGAGAACACGATGCCAAACGCCTCGGCGTCGCCACTCACGTGCCGCCGGAGCAACTCGGCGTCGGGCGGTTCCCCCGGCGGCGCTGTCAGCTGGAGCCCCGCACGGCGATGTTGTAGATCCTCGCCTCGAACCGGTTCGCGGCGCCGGTCTTGGGGGGCAGCTTGGTGAACCAGATCAGGACGTACCTGCCCGTGGCGTGGCTGTGCACGGTGAAGGTGTAGGTGCCGCCGACCCCGGTGGCCTGGGCCACGGTGGTGAAGCTGGACAGCGTGGATGACGCCCTGGTGTTGTTGTTCCCCACTTCGATCTGCACGTCGGCACCTGGAATGGCGCCGAACTTGATCTGCACCGACGCCAGCTTCACCGGCTTGCCCATGTCCAGGATCAGGCCGGTACCGGTCTTGAGGCCGCCGAACACGGGGTTGTTGAAGTAGAACTGCGTGTTCCAGAACGTGGCCGGGTTCGAGTCGATGGCGAACTTGGCGAGCTGGTCATTCTCGTTCTGCGGGTCGTCGGCCGGGCTGCTGAGGGCGTCGAACCCGTGCGCGCTCAGCGGTGGGATCACCTTCACCCCACTGGCCGCCGGCGAGGTCGCCGCGTGCGTCGGCTGGCCGGTGCCGCCGTTGGCGGCAGCGCCCCGGTGACCGAGCAGCCAGACCGCGGCCCCGGCCACCACGACGATCACCACAGCGGCGATGGCGATGACGGGCCCGGCCGCGCGCGGCCGCCCGGCGGGGCCGCGCGGAGCGGGACGCCCGCCCCGGCCCGGCGGGCCGGAGGGGCCGGGATCCTCGTGATAGTAGGGGTGGCCGGTGTCCGGGCCGGAGGGCATGTCGTCCCAGCCGGGCCCGGGGTGCCGCCCGGGCGGCCCGGGCGGGGCTGGCAGCGGGGCGACCGGGGCGGGAATCACCCGGGCGAGCGCGTCCGCCAGGACAGCGGGAGTGGTCAGCGCCTGGCCGTGCTGGCCGTTCTGGAACAGCACCTCGCAGGTGATGTCGTCCACGGCCGCGGGGACCCCGGCGCGGACCTGGCGCGGGCTGCGCGGCCGGCCGTCGGGTGACTGGGGAGCGGGGGGCAGAGCGGGCCATTCGTCGCCCGGCCAGTGAGCGGTCAGCGCCGCGTAGAGGAGCTTGCCCAGGCCCCAGGTATCGGCGAGCGCCGGGTCGTCGGCGGTGGTCCCGGACAGGGCGGCGTCGATCCCGAGGCCGACGACCTTCACCCCGCCGCCGGCGGTCCAGCGCAGCGAGCCGGGGGTGAGGCACAGGTGGGCCACGCCGGCCGCGTGCGCCGATGCGAGCGCTTCGGCTCCCTCAGCGATGATCTCGGCGCACTGGCCCGGGTCGAGCGGCCCGTCGGCGAGCAGATCGTGGAGCGACTCGCCGGCGACCCATTCCATCACCACGTACGCCTGGTCCCAGTTCTCTTCGACGTCGAACACCTGAGCCAGCCGCGCGTCGCTCAGCCTGCTGGCCGCGCGCGCGGCGGTGATCACCTCGCGGATGCGCGGGAACCCGGGTGCGAAGGTCAGCACGGTCACCGCGCGGGCGAGGGTCTCGTCGATCGCCTTCCAGGCCGCCCAGCCAGAACTCCCGCTGATGCGGTCTTCGAGGCGGTATCGCCCACCGAGGCGGGTTCCGGGTTCAGAGATGAAGGTGCTCATGGGTGTGCCGTCAAGAGCGGTGCCGGCCCTCGACCCTCCTTCCTAGCCCCCGGGACGATCAGCGACATGAGAAACCACGTGCCGGACACCATGGTAGGCCGGCCAGCATGAGACGCCGAGGTCTGTGCGGACTGTCGGCACAAACCGTTACCCGTGAGTGACACCGGCTGCCCATGACGATATCCGGCTTTCCGCCCACAGGTAACCAGCCGGGCCGGCGGCCTGCCCGCCGCCGGTGACCGCGATCAGCGGCGCAGCCGGGTCCGCAGGCCCGCCGTGAGCTCGGTCACCTCGGTGATCCCGAGCGCGCGGGCGAACAGCAGGTAGAGCAGGAGCGCACCGGCCCCGCCCAGGATCATGGTGACGATGCCGTACACCGGCCCCGGGGAGACGATCACGCTGACCATGAACGAGGTCGCCAGGGCGAACAGCAGGCTGGGGATGGCGGCCAGGTGCATCTTGGTCAGGCTGGTCGCGATCTGGCGGCCCGCCAGCCCGTGCAGGCGCCGGGACAGGATGCGCCAGGCGGCGACCGCCCCGACCAGGTTCGCCAGCCCGAACGCCGCCGCCACGCCCTCCACCACGTGGCCGGTGGGCAGCACGGCGAGTGCCAGCAGGCTGGCGGCGATGTTGGCGGCCATCACGGCCACGCCGATGTACATGGGGGTGCGGCTGTCGTGCATCGCGTAGAACACGCGCAGCATGAGCTGGAACATCATGTACGGCACCAGCCCGAGCGAGAAGATGCCGAACACCAGGCCGATGTAGTGCGCCTCGGACACCTGGGTGCTGCCGTAGCCGAACAGCGCCTCGGCGAGCGGGCCGCCGAGCACGAAGAGCACCAGCGCGGCCGGCACCACGATCACCGATGACAGCCGGACGCCGCCCGAGAAGTCGGCCTTGACGAGCAGGTACCTCTTATCCGCCGCGTGCGCGCTCATCCGCGGCAGCAGGGCTGTGATGACCGAGATGCCGATGATGGCGTAGGGCATCTGGAACAGCTGCCAGGCGTAGGAGTAGCTGGAGAAGCCGTCGGCCGGCGCGTGCACCGAGGCCGCGTTGGCCACGTTCTGGACGACCAGGAACGCGACCTGGGTGGTGACGATGTAGCCGAACAGCGGGCCGGCCATCCGCCGGATCTCCGCGACCTCGGCCCGCCGGAAGTCGAATCGTGGCCGCCACCGGAAGCCGACCCTGCGCAGGTAGGGGACGAGGGCCGCCGTCTGCACGATGATCCCCAGGGTGGTGCCGAAGCCCAGCAGCTGCACCTGGCCAGCGGTGATAGAGGTCGCGGTCGTGCCGATGCCGCCGGTGATGATGAACAGCAGCAGCACCGCGATGACCACGATGTTGTTGAGTATCGGCGTCCACATCGGCGCGGCGAAGTGCCCGCGGGCGTTGAGCACCCCGCCTGCCAGCGAGCTCATCCCGTAGAAGAAGATCTGCGGGATGAAGAAGTAGGCGAAGATCACCATCAGGTGGCGCTGCGGCCCGGTGATCGAATGGGCGTACAGGCCGACCAGCAGGCTGGCGGCGAGCGTCGCGACCACCGTCAGGACGAACAGCGCCACCGCCGCGAGGGTGAACATCCGCTGGTCGTATGCTTCGCCGCCGTCGGCGTCGCGCTTGGCCGCGTTGACCAGCAGCGGCACCACGATGCTGGTGAGGATGCCGCCGAGCATCAGGTCGTAGACCGTGTTCGGCAGCGTGTTGGCGTTGTTGTAGGCGTTGGCGACCTCGCCCACGCCGAGCGCGTAGGCCAGGACGAGGGTGCGCAGGAAGCCGGTACCGCGCGAGGCCAGCGTTCCCAGCGCCATGACGCCGCTGGACCGGACCACGCTGGGGCCCTCAGATCCGTCCGTGGCCGGGCCGGGCGGGATGCCGCCCGCGGCCGGGAGCTCGCTGGGGCCGGGAATGCCTGCGGCAGCCCGCCCGCCCGCATGCCGTCCGGTCGCCTCAGCGGCGCTCCGCCCGGCGCGGGATGCTGGCGTGGTCATCGGGCTCCTTCGCTGGATGGGATTGGCCACCCCGTTCTGGCTCGACGGTATCGGCTCGCGCCGCCTCGTAGGCGGGATCGGGCTCGGTTAGGCCCGCATCGCCGGTCTCGTCCGCCTCGCCGTACTCCTCACCATCCTCCTTGGGCTGCCCGCGGCCACTGCGGATCGCCCGGGCGGCGGCGGTGAGCACGAACACCCCGAGCGCGACGCCGATGATCACGATGGCCATGGTGCCGAAATGGGTCGCCTCGACGGTCAGGCTGGTGGTGGTGCCTCGCAGCGGCTTGCCGTCCAGGGTGGTCAGTGTGAGCGTGAGGGTGGTGGATCCGGCCGCGGCCGCCCGCACCGGGATCTTGATCGTCTTCTGCGTTCCGCTGGCCACCGTCACGGGTTTGCTGGGGTTCCCGATCACGACCCGGTCGCTGCTCGGCACGCGCACCGCCAGCCGGACCTGGATTGCCCGCCCGATGTTGTTGCTGATCGAGACCGGCACCTCGCCGGACTTGCCGCCCAGCGTCAGGCGCCCCGGGTCCACGATGTGGATCTTCTTCTGCTGGGCGGCGACGTAGGCGGTGACCCGGCGCAGCAGCTGCTGCGCCGTGCGCCGCCCGTCCCGCCCGCCACGCCACGCCGACGATTCCACGGTGGCCATCGCCTTGCTCAGGTAGCGGGGATCGGGGCGGACGAAGACGCTTGCCAGCAGCCTGATCTGCGCGCCCAGCTGCCGCACCTGACGCAGCAGCGAGGCGTTCAGCTCGTTCGGCCGGACCTGGTGGGTGCGTGGCGCCTGCCGGGGCACGCTGGCGCCCGGCGCGGGCCGCTGGGCGACGATGCTGGCCAGGCTGGCCGGCTGCAGCCAGGGTGTGTTCACCGTCTCGGTGAGCAGGGCGCGGGCGAGCCCTGCGCTGGGATCCCAGCGCCGGGGCGGGGCCACGACGACGGCCCGGGCGGTGGGCGGTGCCTCGGCGGCGATCACGGCGGTCTCGGCCAGGAACCACTGCTCCCGTGCGAACGCCTGGGCGGCGGATGACGCGGCCGGGGAGCCGCCCGGCCCGGTGCCGGGGACCCGGCCCCGCGGCACGGCCAGGACATGCTCGATGTCGCTGTCGGCCAGCAGCACGTGCAGCTGGGCGCCCAGCAGGCCGTCGGGCGTGCTGGTGACCGCGGTGGGCGTGTAGGGGACGTTTCCCTTCGGGCGCATCATCGAGCTGTCCAGGATCACCGTCCCCACCTGGTGGGCGGCCAGGGTCTCCAGCACCCCGTAGTCCGCGACCCCGTCGGCCGGCCAGGCGATCAGGCCGGTCGGGTTCGGTGACCGGCCGTCACCGGGGTCGCCGGAGGTGCGCTGGACCTGCCCCAGGATGCGGTGCGCCAGCGACCGCCCGTCAGTGAGCGCGTTGCCCAGCTCGATGTCCAGGCCGCGGTGCGCGAGCGCGGCCACATCGACGTCGGCGTACGGGGTGACGAAGAAGTCCTGCCGGGCGACCTTGGACTGGACGCCGGCCAGGAAGGCCCGGGCGGTGGCGCTGGCCGGGTGGACAGACCCGCCCGCACACGTGGCGCTGCGCCCGACCCGGTAGGGGGCGGTCATCACCTTCGCGTCGTTGAGCAGTGCCGGGTCGATCGCCCAGGTGAGCCGGGCGCGCCGGGCGAGCGGGGTGGTGCCCACCGAGAGCAGCTCGTTCAGCCGCCCACCGCTCGCCAGGGTGGCGGCCAGGTCATTGTTGAGCAGGGCCCCGCAAGCAGCCTGATGCGGGGTGTCGATGAGGGGCCAGACCCAGCCGACGCTCAGCGGCTTCAGCGTCTTGAGCTCGGACTTTCCCGGCCAGAAGGGCAGGAAGGTGCGGTCGGAGGCCAGCGGCGCCAGGTTCTGGCTCAGCTGTGCCGCCAGCGGGTACACGCCGAAGGAGGTCATCCCGGCCTGGCTCATCCGCAGGGTCAGCGACCAGGGCCGGCTGGTGTGCGCCGGCAGGGCCGGCAGGGCCGGCAGCATCGCGGGCGTCGCCGAATCCACCCCGGTCGGTCCCTGGGCGGTCAGGTAGCTGTCCATGGCGGCCCGGCCGTCCAGATGCTGGCTGGAGGACCAGAGCTGGACCGAGAGCCCGGACGCCGTGGCGCCGGTGGGGTTGGTGACGGTGCCGGAGACCGTCACTGTCCCGCCGGGCGTGCCGATCGGCGGGTTGACCGACGTGATCGCGATCGCGGGCTGCTCCGCCGCCGCGTGTGGCTGGGCTGGCCCGGCGCCGGTGGCAGCGGCCGGGGCCGCGGCGCTGACGGCGATGGCTGCTACCCCGGCGGCCAGGGCCAGGAGCCGCATACTCGCGCGTCTGATCACCGTCTGCCCCCGGGGCGGCTCATCCGGGCCTGGGCATGCGGCCACTGCCCGGGCGGAACCGGGCACTGCCGGGGCACCCGGTGCCCGCACGCGGCCGGGTGCCGGCGTCCGGATGGGCGGCACTGACGCGGCATGCCGAAATGCTATTGCCGGCGGCCGGGTGCGGGCCCCACCGATGCCGGAGGGCCGGTCGGCTTTTGCCAGACCACCTCTACCCTCTACCCTCAATGCCCGTGCCGGATTCACACGACCTGACTGCGGAGCAGCGCCGGGCAGCGACCGCGCTGCTGCGCAAAGCCACCGCCCCGGTGGCCGATCTCGCGCGGCTTTTCACCGACCGCGGCCATGAGCTCGCCCTCGTCGGCGGCTCGGTCCGGGACGTGTTCCTGGTGCGTGCCCAGCCGGGCGACCTCGACCTGACCACCGACGCCAGGCCCGAGCAGGTGCTGGAGATCGTCAGGGGCTGGGCGGACAAGGTATGGGAGACCGGGATCGACTTCGGCACGGTCGGGCTCCGCAAGGGCAGCACGATCTGCGAGATCACCACCTACCGCAGCGAGCAGTACCGGCCACACACGCGCAAGCCGGTCGTGGGCTATGGGCAGTCCCTGGAAGCGGACCTGTCGCGGCGCGACTTCACCGTCAACGCCATGGCCGCCCGGCTGCCCTCGCTGGACCTGGTCGACCCGTTCGGGGGGCTGGCTGACCTGAGGGAAAGGGTGCTGCGGACGCCGGGCCGGCCGCAGGACTCCTTCACCGACGACCCGCTGCGGATGCTGCGTGCCGCGCGGCTGTCGGCGCAGCTCGGCTTCACGGTGGCCCCGCCCGCCCGGGCGGCCATGACCGCGCTGGCCAGCCGCCTGGCGGTGGTGTCGGCTGAGCGGATCAAGGACGAGATCGTCAAGCTCATGCTGGCGCCGGGCCCGGACGGCCCGGTGCGCGGGATCACACTGCTGGTGGACACCGGGGTGGCCGACCAGGTGCTGCCGGAGATCCCCCGGCTCCGGCTGGAGGTCGACGAGCACTTCCGGCACAAGGACGTGTACCAGCACTCGCTGACCGTGCTGGAGCAGGCCATCGCCCTGGAGGCCGGCTACGGGCTGGAGTCCGATCTGGTGGTCAGGCTGGCCGCGCTGCTGCACGACATCGGCAAGCCCAAGACCCGGCGGCTGCTGCCGGACGGCCGGGTGGCGTTCCACCATCACGAGGTGGCGGGCGCGGCGATGGTCCGCGCCCGGCTGGGCAAGCTGCGCTTCCCGGCGGCGGTCGTCCATGACGTCGCCGCTCTGGTAGCACTCCACCTGCGGTTCCACGGGTACAACGACGGCGGGTGGACCGACTCGGCGGTCCGGCGCTACGTGCGGGACGCCGGGCCCCTGCTCTCCCGCCTGCACGTGCTGACCAGGGCCGACTGTACGACCCGCAACAAACAGAAGGCGCAACGTCTGGCGCGTGCCTACGACAACCTGGAGAAGCGGATCGCCGTCCTCGCTGAGCAGGAAGAACTGGGCAAGATCCGGCCGGACCTCGACGGCAACCAGATCATGGCAGTGCTCGGGGTTCCCGCGGGCCCGGTGGTCGGCAGGGCGTACCGGCACCTGCTGGAGCTGCGGATGGAGCACGGCCCGCTCGGCACCGAGCGGGCCACTCAGGAACTGCGGCGCTGGGCGGTGGCCGAAGGGCTCTCGCTGCCCGGTGAGCCGGACCCCGGGGGGGCGGGAGAGGGGCCGGCCAGCAGCTCCTGACGGCTGACCGCCGCGTAGACACCCGCTGCCAGCAGGTACCCGGCCGCCGCCACCGCGATCAGCAGGTAGGACTTGCCGTCGTCCGGGATGATCTGCGCGGCCACTACCGCGCCGAGCACGAACGGGACGTTGAACAGCATGTCGTAGAACGCGAACACCCGGCCGCGGTAGCGGTCGTCCATCAGCTGCTGGATGATCGTGGTCGCGCAGATCGCCACCCCCTGCGCGACCAGCCCCAGCGCCAGCGAGATCACCAGGAACGACAGCTGGGCGAAGGTGGGGCCGAGCGCGCCGGTGACCACCCCGCCGGTACCGAGCAGGATCGCGATCCACGCCGCCTTGGACAGCCGCCTGGTGACGATCGGGGTCGCGACCGCCGCGGCGGCGTAGCCGATCGCCGCGGCGATCACCACGAGCGTGAAGTGGGCGAGCGAGGCGTTGGCGCCGGAGGTCGCGTAGAAGTAGTTCCGGTAGAGCAGGATCGAGGTGAGCAGCAAGATCCCGTACATCACCCGCTGGCTGGCGGTGGCGCCGAGCGCGGCCGCCACCGGGCGCCGCTGCCAGACATGCTGCGCGCCACTGGCGAGCCCGCGCACCACGATGAGGAGCTCGCGAAGCAGCCCGCGCCGCTGCTCGCCTTCGGCAAGCGGTGGCGGCCCGAGCAGGTCACGGCGCATGGTCGCCCCGATCCCGCCCGCGATCAGGTAACAGCCGCCGGCCGCGAGCAGGGTGACGGCCGACCCGCCCTGGCCGCCGCCGGTAGCGAAGTGAACGCCGAGGCCAGCCAGCCCGCCGAGGAACGCGGCGATGGTGCCCGCCGTCGGCGCGACCGCGTTCGCCATCACCAGCAGGTCCTCCCCCACCACATGCGGGAGCGCGGCGGACAGCGAGGACAGGAAGAACCGGTTGACGCCGAGCACCGCCAGCACGCTGACGTACAGCGGCGGGCCCAGCCGGCCCGAGGCCACCAGTGACGCGGTGAAGACCACGAAAGTGGCCCGCAGCAGGGCCGACCAGACCAGGATCTGCCGCCGCGACCAGCGGTCGATGAACACGCCGGCGAACGGCCCGATCAGGGAGTAGGGCAGGTAGAGCACGGCGAAGGAGGCCGCCGCGGCGCCCGGGTTCGGGAAGGAGGTCTGGTTGAAGAAGACGTACGCGCCCAGTCCAGCGGTGAACACGCCATCGCCGGCCTGCGAGATGAGCCTGGTCGCGAACAGGCGCCGGAAGTTCCGCTCGGCCAGCACGACGCGCAGCTCGCCGAGGTAGGAAGGGTGGCGCAGGGGCACGCGGCCAGACTATCGGCCCGGACGCGCACCGCCCGCCCCGCAGCGAGCCGGGGCGGGCGATGGCGACGGGTGTCAGCGATCCGTTTCGCCGCGAATGAACTTTTCCACCGCATCCCGGGCGACGTCGTCGGCGTACTGCTCGGGCGGGGACTTCATGAAGTAGGACGCGGCGGACAGGACCGGCCCGCCGATGCCGCGGTCGAGGGCGATCTTGGCGGCACGGACCGCGTCGATGATCACGCCGGCCGAGTTAGGGGAGTCCCAGACCTCCAGCTTGTACTCGAGGTTGAGTGGCACATCGCCGAACGACCGGCCCTCCAGCCGCACGTACGCCCACTTGCGGTCATCCAGCCAGGGCACGTGGTCGGACGGCCCGATGTGCACGGCCGCCTTCTCCATCTCGTGCGGGATCTGCGAGGTGACCGACTGCGTCTTGGAGATCTTCTTCGACTGGAGCCTCTTGCGCTCCAGCATGTTCATGAAGTCCATGTTGCCGCCGAAGTTGAGCTGGTAGGTGCGCTGCAGCTCCACGCCGCGGTCCTCGAACAGCTTGGCCAGCACCCGGTGCGTGATCGTGGCGCCCACCTGGGACTTGATGTCGTCGCCGATGATCGGCACGCCCGCCTCGGTGAACTTGGCTGCCCACTGCGGGTCGGAGGCGATGAACACCGGCAGCGCGTTGACGAAGGCGACCCCGGCGTCCAGCGCGCACTGCGCGTAGTAGCGGTCGGCCTGCTCCGAGCCGACCGGCAGGTAGGACACCAGCACGTCGACCCGCGCCTCACGCAGGGCCGCGACCACCTCCACCGCCGGATCGTCGGATTCGGTGATCATCTCCTGGTAGTACTCGCCCAGGCCGTCCAGGGTCGGGCCGCGCTGCACGATGATCCCCGTCGGCGGCACGTCGCAGATCTTGATGGTGTTGTTCTCGCTCGCCGCGATCGCCTCGGCAAGGTCGCGCCCGACCTTCTTCGCGTCCACGTCGAACGCGGCGACGAACTCCACGTCACCCACGTGGTAGGGGCCGAACGTCACGTGCATCAGGCCCGGCACCCGGCTCGCCGGGTCGGCGTCCCTGTAGTACTCCACGCCCTGGACGAGGGAACTTGCGCAGTTGCCCACACCCACGATGGCTACCCGTACCGAACCCATGAGGTTTTGCTCCTATTCTCTCGCCGCCGTGCTGGTGGCGTTTAGCTGCCAGTCGGGGCAGCGCCCGCTGACGTGCCGTTTTCCGCGTGCCGCGCGGAGGGCGGTGGTGAGGCCGAGCCGGACTCCCGCTCCGAGGCGATCAGCTCGTTGAGCCAGCGAACCTCCCGCTCGACCGATTCCAGGCCGTGCTGGTGCAGTTCGAGCGTGTAGCGGTCGAGACGCTCCCTGGTGCGCGACATCGCCGCCCGCACGCCGTCAAGGCGCTCCTCCAGCCGGGTCCGCCGTCCTTCCAGGATCCGCAGCCGGATGTCCGCCCGGGTCTGGCCGAAGAAGGCGAAGTGGACCCCGAACCCGTCGTCCTCCCAGGCCGCCGGGCCCGACTCGGCCAGCAGGTCCTGCAGCCGCTCCTTGCCGTCGGCGGTCAGCCGGTAAACGATCTTCGATCGGCGGCCGGCCCGCTGCCGGGCCGCCCCCGCCTGGCTGGCAGGCACAGCGGGCTGCTCCTCAGCGATCAGCCCCCGCGCGAGCATGTCCTTCAGGCACGGGTACAGCGTGCCGTACCCGAACGCGCGGAAGGCGCCCAGCAGCGCGTTGAGCCGCTTGCGCAGCTCGTAGCCGTGCATGGGGGTCTCGTGCAGCAGGCCGAGCACAGCGAGCTCGAGCACGCCCGACCGTTGACCGCTCACGACTGCCCGTACCTCCTGCGTGCCTGGTTCACGCCTCGGTAGTGTTCATGAGGCATGTGCACCATGTGTGCCACACCGATGTATCGAACCGATACATCACAAAGATATGTGCGAAACGAGTGTCGCGCAACCCGGCGTTCATCAGCCGTTCTCCGTTGCGGCGGGTCAAGAGCCGCCCTTGGGCGGGCCGGGGCCTCGGCGGCGCGGCGATTGCGTCGTACTCTGTCGGGCATGGGCGCAAGGCGTTCTGTCGTCGACTACGGGCTGGCCCGCCGGGCCACGCTCGCGTCGGTGTTCGCTGGCCACACCACGGTCGCCGACGTCTGTGACGCCCACCCGTACCTGCTGCGCGCGGCCAAGTTCCATGGCGAGGCCACCGACACCGGCTGCCCCATCTGCCGCAGGAGCAAGCTCACCCACGTCACCTACGTCTACGGGGACGAGCTCGGCCGCTATGAGGGCCGGGTCAAGCAGGGTCCCGAACTGGCCGAGATGGCCACGGAATATGGCGAGTTCCGGGTCTACGTGGTCGAGGTCTGTCAAAGTTGTGGGTGGAACCACCTCGCGTCGTCGTACGTTCTCGGCACGGGCCAGCCACGCAGCCGGCGTGGCCGGCAGGCCCAGGCCAGCGAATGACCGCGGGGCTGGTCACCGCGCGCGCACAGCGCCCGGGCCGGTGACCCGGCAGGGCAAAGCGGCGCGGGGCATGACGGAGAACCGGTACCGCGGTGGTGCTTGTCACCAGGTACGGTGAACGCCGGCAGCGCCCTGCCCGCCCGCGACTGCCTCACCCAACCAGCGAGGACGCGTGAGTAACCCAGAGTTTCCCAGTTCTTACCAGCCAGACCCGCGCCGGAACGGCAGGCAGGGCGGCGCACCGGACGGGCGCCGTGACCGGGCTGGCCGGGGCGACGGTGCCGGGTACGGCCCGGGGGATAACGGGTACGGCGGGTACCAGCCCGGCGGCAGCGGTTATGAGGCTGACAATGGCTGGGGCCGGCCAGCGGCCAATGGCCGCGGAACGGGCGGCGCCGGCCGGCCGGACAGCGGCCGGCGGCGGTCGCAGTCGCAACCCGGCCGCAACGGAAGCCAGGACGGCCGGGGGGCAGGCGGCCGGGGCACGTCAGCCGGCCGCGATCGCTACGCCGCCGCCCGGGCGCGTTACGCCGCCCGCGTGGGCGCGACAGGCGCCGCCGCCCAGCCCGGTGCCGGGAGTGCGGGCACTGGTTACCGGGACACCGGCTACGACCCGAACGGGTACGACGACACCGGGTACGGCACCGGCCTCGACGGGAGCGGGCAGGGCAGCACCGGATACGGGCCGGTCATGCCTCGTGGCCGCACCGGCCAGTGGGCACCCGGCGTCCGCGGGCCGGGCCGGCGCAGCGGCGGCGGCACGGGCGGCTGGGACGGCGACGGGGACCGGCGCAAGGGCGACTGGTGGCGGCACTGGACCTGGAAGAAGGCGGCCACGGTGCTCGCGGTCGCGGCCGGCTGCGTGGCGATGCTGGGCGCGGCCGGGGTAGGGATGGCCTACGCCCAGACCCCGATCCCCGACCCGCAGCAGTCGGCGACGCAGGCCGCCTCCGCCGTCTACTTCAGCGACGGCACGACCACCGTTGGCAAGTTCGGCAGCCTTGACCGGCAGATCCTGACCTACCAGCAGATCCCGCCGGTGCTGCGGAACGCGGTGGTGGCGGCCGAGGACAAGAACTTCTGGCACGAGGGCGGCATCTCGCCGACCGGCATCCTGCGGGCCGCGTACTACGACCTCACCAGCTCCGGTGGAAGCCTGCAGGGCGCATCGACGATCACCCAGCAGCTGGTCCGGAACTACTACGACAACATCGGGACCGCGCAGACGATGACCCGCAAGATCAAGGAGATCTTCGTCGCGCAGAAGCTCGCCCAGGCCAAGTCCAAGCAGTGGGTCCTGCAGCAGTACATGAACACCGTCTACTTCGGTGCCGGTGCGTACGGGGTGGGAGCCGCCGCGCAGGTGTACTTCGGGCTGAGCCCGGGCAAGCTCCACACCATCACCGCCGCCCAGGCCGCGATGATCGCTGCCATGATCCAGAGCCCCAGCTACTACAGCCCGGACCCGAAGGACGGCGCGCGGTACAAGGGCCTGGTCTTCCGCTGGCAGTACGTGCTCGGCGCCATGAACAAGATGGGCACGCTCCCGGGGCCGCAGGAGCAGCAGTCCCTGAGGAAGTTCCCGACGGTGGTCAAGGCGGTCAACAACACCTGGGGCGGGTACCGCGGCTACATCATGAACGCGGTGCTGTACGAGCTGGAGCACACCTACCACTACTCGCAGCAGAAGATCTTCAACGGCGGGCTGCGCGTCGTCAGCACGTTCAGCAAGCGCTACATGGACTCGCTGTACGCGACGGTGAGCGCAAACCGGACCCTGATACGGCACGAGACCCCGCCAAGCCCGCCGGGCGGGCCGACGGTGGCCTGCGGGCCCAAGGGCTGCCTGCCGGGCTATGTGCACATCGGCGCCCTCCTGGAGAACCCGGCCAACGGCGCGGTCATCGCCATGTACAGCGGCAGGAACTACAACCACACGCAGTACGACGACGCGCTGCAGTCCCGCAACCAGGTGGGTTCCTCGTTCAAGCCCTACGTGCTCGCGACCGCGGTCAGCGAGGGCATGAACGTCATGACCAGCAAGCTCAACGGGTACTCACCGCTGTGGATCCCGCCCGACTCCTCGCCGACGACCGTCGCCAGCCTGAAGCAGCCCACCATCTCGGCCGGCTGGTACCAGGTGAGCAACGACGAGGTCAGCAACCCGAGCCGGCCGGTCAGCGTGGTCGAGGCGACGGCGCTGTCGCTCAACACCGCCTACACCGACCTGTGGCACCGGGTGGCCCTGAACCAGTCGACCGGCGCCCACTCGGTCGTCAACATGGCGTCGGCCTTCGGGGTCGACCCGCAGGCGAGCGGCCTGATCACGATGCGGGACGAGGCGGGTACCGCGCTCGGCCAGGCCTCGCTCACCGTGGAGGAGCAGGCGAACCTGATGGCCACGCTGGCCGATGGCGGCGTGTACCACACCCCGCACGTCGTCAAGAAGATCATCGACGGCAACTCGGTCGTCCTGGCTCGCATCCTGCAGAAGGTGGTGCTCACGCCGGACCAGGCCGCCGAGGTGGACTACGCCATGTCCTTCGACATGAGCCCGCTGGGTACCGCCAACGGCCTGGGCCTGACCAACGGCCAGACGGTCATCGCCAAGACCGGCACCACGAACCTGGCCCAGTCGGCGTTCTTCCTCGGCGCGACCCCGCGGTACGCGATGGCGGTCGGGATGTTCGTCAGCAAGCCCGGGTGCCCCCCGTCCATGACGGCTCTCTGCCAGTCCACGGCGGCGCTGCGCTACGCACCGCCCGCGGGACTGCAGACGCTGTTCGGCGTCGGCGGCCTCGCCGGTTACGGTGGCCAGTGGCCCGCCATCATCTGGCACGACTTCTACATGAGGAACTTCAACAGCCTGTCGCCGCAGGCATGGCCGCCGCTGCCGGCCAACTTCGGGACCGCGTGGAACCTGGCCGTGAAGCTGGCCAAGCCCAAGCCGCACCCGCACCCGTCGTTCACGCCCCCGTGCTTCGGATTCGGGAAGAAGAAGTGCCGGCCGACCCCGGGCCCGACCGTCACCCCCACCACCGCCTGCCAGCCCCCGTTCCCGTGCCCGACCCCCACCCCCACCGCCACCTCCACGCTGCCACCAGCGGCAACCACCCGGGGTGCCGGGCTCGCCGCCGGCGGCGTGGCAGCCGGCGGCCTGGTGGCGACCAGCGTTATGGTGGCTCTGCTGCCGGCCCGCCTTCGCCGCCGCCCCGGCCGCCGCCGGGGCGGCCAGGCCGGGTAGCCGCCGTTCCCGGGCGTCCGGGATCTGGTCTCCGCTGGTGCCGTGGGTGTCCCGTGCGGCACCGGGTCCGGTAACGATGGCAGGATCGCTCAGGACGAAGGCGGCCGATGACGGAGCGTGAGACGACGGGGGCGCAGACCGGATACCCCGGCCCCTGGCCGGAGCCGGAGACGGCCGGCCCGGCAGGACCGGCTCCTTGGCGTGGCCGGCTTGCCCTGCTCGCCGGTTCCACCACCGCGCTGGTCATGGCCAGCCTCGTCGGCAGTGCACTCGGCTTCGCCAACAAGGCGGCCTGCCGGGGCGGGGACTGGAACGTCTACCTCAAGCAGTTCCAGGCTCACTGTTACACCGACATCTACCCGCTCTACTTCGGCGAGGGACTGTCGGCGGGCAAGGTCCCCTACACCGGTCACCCGGTCGAGTACCCGGTGCTGATCGGTGGGGCGATGCAGCTGGTCGCCTGGCTGGTCCGGCCCATCACTGACCCCTATGTCCGGGGCCGGGAGTTCTTCGACGTCACGGTGCTGCTGCTGGTGCTGTTCTCGCTGGCGGGCACGCTGGCCACCGCCTACCTGGCCGGGCGGTCCCGGCGGTGGACCGCGCTGCTGGTCGCCCTGGCGCCGGCCCTGATCCTGGCCGCCTTCATCAACTGGGACCTGGTCGCGATGGGACTGGTCGCGCTGGCCATGGCCGCCTGGGCGGCGCGCCGCCAGGTCCTCGCCGGTGTGCTGCTGGGACTGGCGGTGGCGACCAAGTTCTACCCGCTGGTGTTCTTCGGCCCGCTGCTGCTGCTGTGCCTTCGGGCCGGCCGGATGCGGGCCTTCGCCGTCACCACCGCCAGCGCCGCCGCGGCCTGGCTGGCGGTGAACCTGCCGGTCGCCCTTGCCGCGCCCACCGGCTGGCTGCGCTTCTACAAGCTGAGCGAGACCCGGGTCGCGGACTGGGGGTCCATCTGGTACTTCTTCGAGACCGAGCGCTGGCCGTTCCTCAGCGCGCTCCGGCAAGGCTCGCTCAACGCCTTCTCGCTGGCGGTGTTCGCGGCCGGATGTGTGATCATCGGCGTGATCATCCTCGCCGCTCCGCGCCGGCCCCGGCTGCCCCAGGTCTTCTTCCTGGTGCTGGCCGTGTTCCTGCTGGCCAACAAGGTGTGGTCACCGCAGTACGTGATCTGGCTGGTGCCGCTGGTCGTGCTGGCCCGGCCGCGGCTGTGGGCCTACGCCTTCTGGCAGCTGGCAGAGGTCGGGTACTTCTTCGCCATCTGGGCGTACCTGATCACCCTGTTCGTGTCCGGCCCGGTGCCAGCCGCCGACGGTGGCATCAGCGCCGGCGTCTACTTCGCGGCGCTGCTCGCCCGGTTCGGCACCGTCGCATTGCTGTGCGTGCTGGTGACCACGGACATCCTGCGCCCGGAGCGGGATGTGGTGCGGGCAGACGGCGAGGATGACCCGGCCGGCGGGGTGCTGGCCGGGGCGCCCGACCGGTTCGTGCTGCGGCTGCGGCCACGGCCGGCCTTCCGGCGCCTTGCCGGTACCACCTAGCGGCGCCGCCCACACCCCGGCGCGGCTGGGCGGTATGGCTGGGGTGGGGTCAGGCGGAGGCTAGGTGCTGGCGGAGCCAGCGGATGTCGGCCTTGGGGTCGGGGGTCTCGCTGATCACGGGGGCACCGGCGGCGCGGACCACGCCCAGCAGGAGGGCCGGGTCGATCTCGCCGGACTCGATGGGCGCGTGCCGGTCGCGGCCGGAGCCGAACTCATCGCGCGAGTTGTTGCAGTGGACCAGGTCGATCCGGCCGGTGATCGCCTTCACGCGGTCGACGATGTCGGCCAGGTCGTCGCCGCCCGCGTGAGCGTGGCAGGTGTCGAGGCAGAAGCCGACCTGGCCGGCGCCTTGGCCATCCCGGCTGCCGGCCGCATCGGAGAGGTCGCCGATGGCGTCCCAGAGGCGGGCGATGGCCTCCAGGCCGCGGGCCATCGCGTGGTCGCCGCCAGCGGTGTTCTCGATCAGCAGCGGGACCGGGCGCTCGATCCGCTCGATGGCCTTGCGCCAGTTCCCGTACCCGACGTCCTCGCTCACCCCGCCGGTGACGTGGCCACCGTGCACGACGAGGCCCTTGGCCCCGACCTTCGCGGCCGCCGCCAGCTGCTCGGTCAGCAGCTTGCGGCTGGGGATCCGGATCCGGTTGTTGGCGCTCGCCACGTTGATGCCGTACGGGGCGTGGATGTAGACGTCTACGTTCGCTGCCGCGAAGGCGTCCCGCAGCGCCGCTGGGTCGCCGCCGGGGAAGGTGGGCGGGTCCCAGCCCTGCGGGTCGCCGAGGAAGAACTGGACGACGTCGGCACCGGTGGCCTGCACCACCGCCAGCGGGTCGCCCTCACGGTCATGAGCACCGATCGAGACCATGCGGGCAGACTATCGCCCGCCAGCGACAGCCGGCCCCGCACGTGCAGGGCCGGTCAGGAGAAGAACGCGCCGTGGCCCAGGCCCAGGGCGAAGCCGACGAAGGCGGCGACCAGGCCGGCGACGATGACCATCCGCTCCGCACGGGTCGCGGAGATCATCTGCGCGTAGAGCCCGACCGCCAGCCCGGCCAGCCCGATCCAGGAGGCCAGGACATGCTGGCTGACCACGAAGCCGAGTGCGAACGCCACGATCCCGGCGGCCAGCGTGAACAGAGCGAGGCTGTTTTCCAGCGGATGCCGCCTGCCGTCGGTGTTCAGCGTGACATGCGGCAGATGCGGGTGCGTACGTGCCCTGGTGGCCTGCGACATCGGCGCCACCCCTTCGTGCGTCCCGGGACGGGTCCAGTTGCAGTGTGCCCGTCCGCGACGGCCCGGAATCCTGCGCCTGTCTGTCGGTGGGGTGCTGGTAAGCTGGCCCGGCTGCGCCACCCCGGGGGTTGGCAGGCCGGCCGCCACGGCGCAGCTCCTCCTGTCACGGAGAGACCGTGACCGCATGAGTCCAGAGGAGGCAATTCCACCCATGCGCCGTTACGAAATGATGATCATCCTCGACCCGGGCCTTGAGGAGAACACCGTCCAGCCCTCACTGGACCAGTTCCTCACCGTGGTCCGGGACGGCGGCGGTTCCGTGGACAAGGTCGACGTCTGGGGCCGCAGGCGGCTCGCCTACGACATCGACAAGAAGTCCGAGGGCATCTACGCCGTCGTCGACATGCTCGCCGAGCCGGACACCGTCCGGGAACTCGACCGCCAGCTCAGCCTGAACGAGGCGGTCCTGCGGACGAAGGTCATGCGCCCGGAGCACCACTGAGCCACCGCCCCCGGCGGTGTGCGTGAGCCGACACATCCCCTGAAGGACCGGGAGTAATCCGATGGCAGCAGGCGACACCACGATCACGATCATTGGCAACCTGACCCGTGATCCTGAGCTCCGCTATACCCCGACCGGCCAGGCGGTGGCGAGTTTCGCGGTCGCCTCTACCCCCCGGTTCCTGGACAAGAACACCAACGAGTGGAAAGACGGCGACAGCCTCTTCCTGAACTGCAGCGTTTGGCGCCAGGCCGCGGAGAACGTGGCGGAGAGCCTGCAGCGCGGCATGCGGGTGATCGTATCCGGTCGGCTGCGCCAGCGATCATACGAGACCAAGGAAGGCGAGAAGCGGACGGTCGTTGAGGTCGAGGTGGACGAGGTCGGTCCGTCGCTGCGCTATGCCTCGGCCAAGGTCACCAAGTCCAACCGGTCCGGCGGCAGCGGCGGCTTCAGCGGCGGCGGCGGCAGCGGATCCGGCGGGTATGGTGGGGGCGCGCGCGCGGGCGCGGGCGCTGCGGACGACCCGTGGGCCGCGGACGCCGGAGGTTTCGGGGGGGACGGCCCGTCCGACGAACCTCCGTTCTGACCCCCTGACCAGACACCATCCCCGCGGTATGCGGGGCTCTCTCAAGGAGCACCACGATGGCGAAAGCACCTATTCGCAAGCCACGAAAGAAAGTCTGCCTGTTCTGCCAGGAGAAGATCGCCTACGTCGACTACAAGGACACCGGGCTGCTGCGGAAGTTCATCTCCGACCGCGGCAAGATCCGGGCCAGGCGGGTCACCGGCAACTGCACCCAGCACCAGCGCGACGTCGCCACGGCCATCAAGAACGCCCGTGAGATGGCGATGCTGCCCTACACCAGCACCCCTCGCTAGGCGCAGGAGGACGAACCGATGAGTGGCACGCCCATGAAGCTCATCCTCACCCAGGAAGTCACCGGCCTGGGCGCCCCCGGCGATGTGGTGGAGGTGGCCGGCGGGTACGGCCGCAACTACCTGGTGCCGCGCGGGCTGGCCATGCGCTGGACGCGCGGAGCCGAGAAGCAGGTCACCCTGATCAAGCGGGCACGCTCGGCCCGCGACATCCGCAGCATGGACGACGCCAAGGCGGCGGCCGGCGCGCTGGCCGCGCTGACCGTCCGGCTCCAGACGCGGGCGGGCGCCAGCGGGCGGCTGTTCGGCTCGGTGGGACCGGCCGACATCGCCGACGCGGTCCGCGCGGCGGGCGGCCCCATGCTGGACAAGCGGCGGATCGAGGTCCGTACCCCGATCAAGACCGTCGGGTCGCACCAGGTCACCGTCCGCCTGCACCCTGAGGTGACGGCCACGCTCGACATCGAGGTCACCGGCGCCTGAGCCCGCCCCCGGGTCAGTCGGGCACTGTTCGGTCAGGCACTGTTCGGTCAGGCACCGGTCAGTCGGGCACCGGCCAGGCGCCGCCTTCCCGGTAGCCCGGCAGCCGCCGGGCCAGTCCGGGGTCGAGTTCGGCGACCATGGCCCAGATCTGGGCCAGGCGGCCAGCCAGGTCATCCAGGCTGGCCCCGGAGGCTGCGCCCGCCTGCAACGCGGCAGCCACCTCGTCGATAGCCTCGCCGACCGCGGCGATGCGCGCCTCCATGTTCGAACACATGAGCGAGACAATAGGGCAGCGACGCCATCGCCGTGGCCGCTTTCCGCATGCCGCGAACGCCCGGCCGGCGGCTCGCCGCGGAAGCGGGCAGACAGTGCCTGACAGCCCATTGCGCTGTGGACAACTTCTGGCTGGATGTGGACGGCCGGCCGGCCAGAAGTTTTTTTCCCACACAGGCCGTGGACGGCATCATCGCAGCTAGCAAGGGTCGCTGGCAGTTATCGTTCTGTCGCGTCCCCAGGTGTATCCCCAGCTTGCACACAGGGTGAGCGGCGTGTCTGCACAGACTTTCCACAGACCTGTGCACATCACGATTGGACGCCGCGGCGGGGCGGCACAAGACTGTCCGAGCCATCTACTACAACAGAGGTGGCCGCGGGATTGCGATCCGGGCGCGGGCCCGTCAGCGGGGGGAGGTGGTGTCCGGTGAGCGTCACCGAGATCGCCCCCCGGGGCGGGGACTTCGAG
The DNA here is from genome assembly GCA_035532275.1 of Streptosporangiaceae bacterium. Taxonomy (GTDB): domain Bacteria; phylum Actinomycetota; class Actinomycetes; order Streptosporangiales; family Streptosporangiaceae; genus UBA9676. The sequence goes on from DATKRG010000275.1 coordinate 60,111, forward strand.
CGGACGCCGCCGCACGATCTGGCCGCTGAGCAATGCGTTCTCGGCGGGATGCTGATGTCGAAGGACGCCATCTCCGACGTGATGGAGGTGATCCGGCCGACCGACCACTACCGTCCCGCCCATCAGCTCGTGCACGAAGCCATTCTGGAGCTGTACGGCCGCGGTGAGCCCGCCGACGCGGTGACCGTCGCTGACCTGCTGTCCAAGCGCGGGGAGCTGGCCCGGGCCGGCGGCGGGGCCTACCTGCACACGCTCATGGCCTCGGTGGCGACGGCCGCGAACGCCGGCTACTACGCCAGGATCGTCCGCGAGCGCGCGATCCTGCGCCGCCTGGTCGAGGTCGGCACCCGCATCGTCCAGCTCGGCTACACCGGGGACGGCGACGCAGACGAGCTGGTGGACCGCGCGCAGGCTGAGATCTATGGAGTTACCGAGCGCCGGGTCAGCGAGGACTTCCTGCCGCTGTCGGAGATCATGCCGGGCGCGCTCGACGAGATCGAGGCCATCGGCTCGCGCGGTGGCGTGATGACCGGCGTGCCGACCGGTTTCGCCGACCTCGACGCGCTGACCAACGGCCTGCACGC
>DATKRG010000276.1:0-7348 GCA_035532275.1 Streptosporangiaceae bacterium
TCGTGTTGCCGGCTGCGCCGCGCTGGCGGGGCAAGAACGCGGTGAACCACTGGCGAAGGTGCCGGTAGAAGCCGTCCGCGGCCTCCCGCCGGGCCGTCACGAGGTCACCGCCGGGATGATGCCGGCCGCGCTGGTCAGGCCCGGTCGCCGCGAGCCGCTGGGGCAGCAGGTGCACGTACCAGGCTGCCGGGGAGTACTTCTGGTGTCCCATGTAGATGACATGCATCGGCTGGCTGGCCGTGGCGGCCGGGCTGGTGCTGTTTCTGCCCCGGATAGGTAGGGACCTCCCCAGCTCAGACGCGTCACGATTGATTCGCAGGCAATTCGCGTATTGGGGGGGTGCCCAGGCGCCCTCCCGGGAGCTTGAGGAGGTCCCGATGTCCATCGTAGGCGGGCTGGATATCCACCGGAAGCAACTGACGTTCGACTATCTCGACACTGTGACCGGGGAGGTGAAGCGTGGTCAGATCGCCCCGGCCGACCGGGAGCACCTGCGCGCGTGGCTGGTGCGGTTCGCCGGCCGTGATGATGCCGCGTTCGCGATGGAGGGGTGCACGGGGTGGCGGTATGTCGCCGAGGAGCTGGCCGCGGCCGGCATCGGCGCGCATGTCGCCGAGCCGGCGGACACCGCTGCCGCGCGGGGCCGCAAGCGGCATGCCAAGACGGACAAGACCGACTCCCGGCATTTGCGGACGCTGCTGGCTGAAGGCCGACTGCCGGAATGCTGGGTGCCGCCGCCGCGGGTCCTGGAGTGCCGGGCGCTGCTGGAGACCTATCACGACCTGCGGGCCGAGCACACGGCGTGGGTGCAGCGGATCCACGCGGTGTGCTTCCACCAGGGCGCCCCCAGCCTGGGCGAGGGGTTCTTGCGCAGCGAGCAAGGCCTGGCCGCGCTGCGCGCCGCGTCGGCCGCGCATCTGTCGCCGGCCGGGCAGATGCAGGTCGGGACGGCCCTGGAGATGATCGCCGTGCTGGAGGCCCGGCTGGGCGATGTGCGCCGCCAGGTGCGGGAAGCGGCCGCCCGGCTGGCCGGGGCCAGGGTGCTGAGGGAGCGGCTGTACGGGGTGGGGCCGTTCACCGCGCTGGCGCTGACCTGCTGGCTGGCCGGGGCGGACCGGTTCTCATCCTCCCGCAAGGCGGTCCGGTTCGCCGGGCTGGACATCACCGTCTGGTCCTCCGATCGCAAGGGCCCGCCCGGGCGCCTGTCCCGGCAGGGACCGCCGGTCCTGCGCTTTTCGTCGGCACTCGCCGTGTCCGGGTGTATCGGTGTCGCGTTTCACCAGCGGTCACGGCGTGCGGGCGGAGCGGTTGCGGTGCCGCTGTTGCGTCTGCTTTCGGATGCGAAAGCGGGTCGCGGGTGTGGCGCACGTCACATGGATGGGCTGGGTTCCCGGTGTCTGGCCGAGGAGCGGCGGCGGGGCGGTTCGCCTTCAGCTGCGCGGACCGGCACGTCTGCTCGTGCGGCCGGCGGGTAGGTCGAGGACGGTCCCGCTCGCCCGGGCGGCGGCGGTGTGGCCTACGCGCAGGTGCCCGATTTCCTCGTGCTGGGCGGCGAGCCGGGACAGGGCGAGGATCTTGAACTCCCCGAGCTGGGCGAGGGCGGACTCGTGCGCGGCGAGGCGATCTTTGAGCCGGGCGTTCTCGTCCTGGAGCCGCTGGACCTGAGTGTCACGCAGGTCGGGGGCGCAGCCGCTGGCCTGCCGCTGGGCGAGCTGGTCTTCGAACTCGGCTTTCAGGTGCGGATAGCTGCGGTAGAGCGTGGCCCGGGATATCCCGGCTTGCCTGGCGAGGGTGGTGATGTCGCACTTGCCGCCGACCGGTATCTCTCCGGCCAGCATGGTGCGGGCGGCGGCCCGGACGCGCTGCTCGGTGTCGCGGCGCCGCTCGTTGCTGATCCGCATGGTTACCGGGTCTCCTCATGGTTGTGCCCGGCGGCTGCGTCGATGGCGTCGAGAATGCGGTGGGCACGCTCCAGTTCGGCGTTCAGGCGGGTCTGCTCGGCTTTGCGGGTCCGGCCGATCTGGCCGAGGAACACGGCGTGGTCTTCGGCCGTCTTGGCCCACGCCGCCCGGTGGCGGGGGTGGTGGGTGGCTTGCGGGCAGCGCGCGGAGTCACACATCCCGATCAGGGGCTTGCCGGCGCCGGGAGTACCCGCGAGTTTCAGGCACAGTGCCCGCGAGGGGTCTGCGAACCAGCAGTAGTTCGCCAGGCCCAGGTGCAGCACTCCGGCGCGCTTGCCGAGCAGGTTGAGGACCTGCTGGTCGCTGGCGAGCACGTTCGGCGCGCCGCCAGCGTGCCCGGAGAGGTCCCCGTCGACGGTGGCGAAGAATTCGGTCAGCTCGCGCGCGCCGGGCCCGGCGGGCATGACGCCGTCCTGGTAGTTGCGGAACTCGGTGAGCACGAGCTGCAGGTTTCGTTCGGTCTCATGCTCGCCGATCTCGGCGAGGAGCTTGGCCTGGGCGCCGCCGGGCCGGCTGGCGTAGCCCTCGGTGGTCGCCGCGGACACGTGCTTGAGGTGGATTTTGGCGGCGAGCAGGCCGCCGGGACGGTAGGCCAGTTCCCGGGCCAGGGTGCGCCGCAGCATCCGCAAGGTCACGGTGTCGCCGGGGATCGGGGCCAGCCCGAGCCGGCGCCCGCCCGGCCCGTTCACCCAGGCGCGGAACCACGGGTAGCGGACCGGGAAGGAGAAGCGGCCGAACACGGGGGCATCGCGCTCGGCGCGGCCGGACAGCTGCTCGGCCAGCGCGACCGCCTGATCGACCTGCTCGATGACAACCCACTCCTCCTCGGTCCCGCCGAGGGGCTGCCCCTTGATAAGCGTGCCGGCCAGCCGGTGCCGGGCGAAGGAATCCCCGGCGGCGGGCGGGCGGCGGCAGCCGGAGCGCAACTCCATCAGCTCGCTCTCCCGCATGCCGGTGAGGGTCGCGACGACCAGCAGGCACGCGGTGCCGGCGAAGCCGGTGAGGTCCCTGACGTCACGTTCATGCAGCGGAAGCGTCCAGGGGATGGCCCGGCCGCCGTCCGCTCGCGGCACCGCCTCGGCGTCCCGGCCCCACGGTTTTTCCGCGCCCACCTCGCGCATGGCCCGGGTGATGAGCGGGCGGAGCGCCGGCAGGTCGCTGGACGTGATCCTCCCCGCGCCAGCCTGCCGGGCCAGGGCGGCCAGGCTCACTCCGAGCAGCGGGTCGTCCGGATCCCAGCCGCGGGCGATCCGGGCCCGCGCGAGGTGGGGCGGGGCTGCCTCCAGCGGCTGGCCGTGGCGGCGGTGCCGGCCGAGGACCTCCGCGATGTCCTCCACGCTGGCCCAGTGCCCGCTGGCGGGAGTACGCTGCCGGCGGACATACTCGCCGAGCGCTACGATGCGGGACCCGATGGTGCCTGCCAGGTAGAGGGCTGCGGCGAGCATCGGCTGCAGGACCTCCTGGCGCACCACCGGGGTCTTGTTGCCCTCGGGCGCGCGCATCCCGGCCACCCGGGCGGACGACCTGCCGTCCCAGGGCCGGAAGCCGGGGGCGTAGGCGTCGGCGGTGAACAGCTCCCGGTAGAGCGCGAGCTCGATGACGACTGCGGCGGCCAGGCGAACCACCGACTCATCGACGCTGCCGAGCACCGCCCCGCTGCGGTCCCGGCGCGCGCGACGGTGGTGCAGGTAGCGGTCGCAGTGCTGCTGGGACACCTGCGACAGCGAGCCGGCCCCGCTGGCGGTGAGCCAGTTCAGCCATCTGGTCAGCTCGGCGAGCCGGCGCTTGCAGCTGCGAAGCGCGAGCGGGATCCGGTAGGCGTGCGGCAGCACGGCCACCAGCTCGTGGCCGGGCAGCATCCGGGCCAGCAGGTATTCCCTGGCGACCAGCCGCCAGCGCGGATCGCAGATCGCGGTGAAGTCCATCCGGACGTCGCCGTCGCTGAGCTGCACCGCCAGCCCGTCGACGTCACCGAAGCACCAGACGTCGTCGTCGAAGACAGGCCTGCGTCCGCCGGCCCGCAGCCGCCATCCCGCCTCGGCGCACAGGTCGGTGCCGGAGAATGGTGACGCGGCATCCCCGGGGGCGGCCGCGGCGATGCCGGGGGTCACGAGGTCAGCTCCTCGGCGCGCAGCGGAAGCTCACTGTCGTGGTCGCCGACCTCGGCTGCGAGGGCGGATAGCAGCTGCGGGGGGTAGCGGTCGAGCACCTGGCCGATGCGAGCGGCATACGGCCCGAACACGGCCATGAACTGCGCGGCGGGCATCTGCTGCCACTGCCGGGCGAAGAATGCCTTGAGCCGCAGCAGGTTCGCCGCGTGCCGGGGGGTGAACACCGCCAGCGGGCAGAGCAGGCACACCCACGGCCGGGCCGGGCATGGCTTGCCGGGCGGGCCGTGCAGTCCCGACAGCGGATCGGCGCAGGCGGCCGCGAATACATCGCGGGTCCCGCCGGTCAGCTCGGCGATGGCGGTGTCGTCCACGCCGAGCCGGGCGATCAGCTCCGGGTAGCGGCCCGCGAGATCGGAGACGCCGGCGTCGGTCAGGACCACCGCGGGCGCGGCCCTGCGCAGCATGTCCTGCTGCGCATCCTCGATGATCTGCTCGACCATGTCCTGCTGCGCGGCCGTGGTGGCGGTCAGGTAGTGGTCGCCTTCCACCGCCGGGGAGTGGTTAGGGTCAATCGTGGATCGGGTGCTGCCCTGCCAGCGGCTGCGATCCCGCAGCGCCAGGTAGCTCGTGCGGACCCGCCGCCGGTCCACCTGCACGCCAGTCCGCGGCGCCCAGCCCACCTCGGCGCGGGCGGAGATCCCGCCGCGCCAGCGCGGCGAGGCGAACCGGTTGTAGTGCAGCCACAGGCGGCCGGCCAGCCCGGCCGGCGCGTGCTCTCGAGTCAGCGCGGAATGCTCCAGCCACTGCTCAAGCAGCCGGACCGCCTTGCGCGGCAAGGTCAGCGACTCGGCCGCTGTCCGCCGCTTGACGTAGCCGAGCAGGATGGTGGCGTCCCCCGCCCAGTCGATGTCGCTGACCCCGAGGTCGGCGATGCCGTCAGGCACGATCCCGGAGTACATGCCCAGCAGCAGCCGGTAGGCGGCGGTCACTTCCATGGTCGGATACAGCTCTTCGCACGCTGACCGGACCCCGCCACGGGCGGTAACCCAGGACCGGTTCCGGCCCAGCCACGCGGCTACCTCACCGTCGCCGGCCGGGCCCAGGCGGGCCAGCAGCCACCTCAGGTTGCCGCCATCCCACCCGGCGGCCCGCGGGTCATCTCCGCCGGCCGCTCTGTCGCGCGCGGCCCGGTAGCGGCCGAACGCCTCGTCCGCCACCTGACGGCACACCCGGTGCATGCGCTCCCACTCCTGCTCGGTATACGGCTGCAGCGGCGTGGTGACCGGCATCGCGGCGAAGTGCCGGCCTGCGACCAGGGCCCGCACCTCCGGCTGCAGGACGCCGGTAGCGGCATCGGCGGCGGCGAGCATCCGCCGTGTTGCCGACTCATGGCGCCAGCCGGCCTGCATCCAGTACTCAGCCAGCAGCACCCGGGTCAGCGCGCCCGCGCCGCCGCGCGCCTTCCGTGCGCGCAGGAACCCGGCCAGGTCCCGCACCCCGGCCAGATAGTCGGTGACGGTGCCGGGCGCGTCCACCGGCCCGTGCGGATGGACCAGCCCGGTCAGCCCGGTCAGCAGGTCGCGGACCAGCGGCAGCGGGTCGGGGGTGACTACTACATGGCGGCTGCGCCGGCCGTCGCTGAAGGCGCAGGAGATGCCGACCGGGTCACCGAGCAGCTCGGCCGGCATCAGGAATCACCCCGCTCATCGGCGAACTCTTCGCCGGCTTCTCGCTCCGCGCTCGCCAGCAGCCCGTGATCGGCCCCGGCCCGCTGGTAGGCATCCCGGTAGATCCGGGTCATGTCCAGCCGCCGCAGATACACCTCCGTAGTCAGCACCGAGGAGTGACCCAGCAGGTCACGCAGCACCATCAGCGGGTCGGACTTGGCCAGATACAAGGCCAGCGCCGCATCCGGGCCTGTCCCGGTGCCGGTGCCAGTCACGAGCTGGGCGGCCTGCGCGTAGTAGCCGCCCACCAGCCTCTCCAGCGTGGCCAGGGCAAACGAGTGCCGGAGCCGGTGCGGGTGCACTTGAGGGAACCGCGGCTCGAACCGGCGCCGGATCCGGTCCGAGGCCCGGGTGAACACGCTGTCCCACGCGGTGAACGGCCCTCCGTCGCCGCGGGCCGCGAGCAGGCACGTCCCGCCGCCGGGGGCCACCAGCCGCCGCCGGTCACCAGGCCGCAACGACGCCCACCGCACCCGGACCCCGTTCACCCGGCCGCCAGCGGCATCGGGCTCGGTCACCACCAGCGGCGCCCCCCAGCGGGCCGGGGGATGCCACGCCGATCCGGCCACGCTCGCCGCCCGATCGAGGCTCGCATAGCGGTGGGCCGCCTCCAGCGCGGGGTAATCGACCCAGGTGGTGCGGAACTTGCCGCCCTTGGTCACCCCGGCCGGGACGCCGAACGGGATCGGCAGTCCGCCATCACCAGGCCCCGGCCCGGGCAGCGGCGGGAGCTCGCAGGCCAGCAGGAAGGTGAACTCCTGCCGGCGCAGGCCGGTCGCCAGCGCCAGCCCCGCGACTGCGGAGTTCCGGGCCAGCTCACGGCCCCGATACCCCGCGTCCGCCGTGCCATCCGGCCCCAGCCCGGCCAGTGCTCGCATGAACAGGTCAGCGAAGCCCGGCTCCAGGTATCTGATCGTCACGTGCCGCCTGGGGACACGCCGCCGGGCCAGGTTCACGCTAGCCCCGCCAACGCTGCCTGCGAAGCGGGCCTGGGCCTGCGCGTAGCTGAACGGCACCGCGCCTGCATGCCCCTCGGCCTCAGCCCACCGGTAGAACGACGACAACACGCTCATGTGCCGGTTCCAGGTCACCGCCGCGAACCGCGCACCGGCCGGCCCGCCCGCCCGGTAGGCCGCATACGCCCCCAGCGCGGCCTTCAGCCGGTCCCGGCCGTCAAACACCCCGATGTCATGAGCGCCAAGAAACACCATCCAGTCGCGGAGCACCCGCGCATACACCGCCCACGTTTGCGTCGCCGGGGCACCGCTGGACGGAAGCTCACGCAGCCACCGGTTCGCCGCCACCACCGGCCGGGGTGAATCGTTGTCCCCGAAGAGCAGGTCGTCGTCGGCCAGCACCGGCATCCTGTCCGGGATCGCCGGCCGGCCCGCCACATCCCACGTCTCCCAGCCCGCGCTGGCAAAGAAGATCAGCTGCACGAAGGGCGACCCTAGTGACGCGACACCACTGAGCACAAAGCGAAAACCTCGCTCAGCAGGGACAGAGAAAGGCGAAACGAGACACCGTCACACCGCAGAGGAAATGCGCT
>DATKRG010000277.1:0-26809 GCA_035532275.1 Streptosporangiaceae bacterium
CTGCGAGGCGGTCGGCTACTACCCCTCCGCCGCCCTGTTCCAGAAGCCGACGGACCCCATCGCGGATCACAGCCTTCCGCTGACCCAGGAGAGCGCGGTCACCGGATGCGACGCCGCTGACGCGTGACACGGCCCGCACCCCGGCGGCCGCGGGCGCGGCCCGCCGGTGGGCGTGGCGCCCGGGCACAGCGGGTAGCTTCGGGGAAGTAATGGCGACTACGCGGAGCATGCGGCAGCGGGTATCGCGGCGGGTGGCTGAGTTCGCTGCCCTGCTGGTCGTGGCGGCGATCGCGGTCGCGGTGGCGATCCGGGTGACCCCCACGCAGACCGTCAGCCTGGCCGGCCAGGTCATCACCGTGGGCACGACGGCGCCCGACTGGAGCCTGTCGGGGCCTGGCGAGGTCGACCTGTTCGGGCAGAGCCTGCCCACCACGCTGCAGTTCCCCGGGCCGGTCCGGCCACGGCTGGTCCTGTCCCAGATCACCATCAACAGCGAGCTGACGAACTTCGTCCGCGGCGCGAGCCCGTCCGGGGCCGAACGCACCCTCGGCAGCCGGCTGGCCGACGGATGGACCCACTACTTCGCCTGGGAGACCGTGATCGCCGGGCTGGGCGCGCTTGCCCTGCTCGGTGCGGTGGCCGGCTGGCGGCGGCTGCCGCGGCGGACCACCATCAAGCTGCTCGCCGCCGGGCTCGTGATGACCGAGGCCATCAACGTGGGCGCGATCATCGTGACCGCCTCCCGGGCACCGGGGCTGCTCCGCCAGGTCACCTCGCTGAACCAGCTGGTGGGCAGCGCGCCACCGCCCCAGGTCAAGCCGAGGGGACGGCCGCTGCCGGCGGTGCAGGCGGTGGTGATGGGCGACTCCACCGCCGCCGGGGCGGGCCTGCCGCCGGTTACCGGGTCCTCCCAGCTCGCCCGCGCCTGCGGCCGCAGCTCGGACTCCTATGCTCAGGACCTGGCGGCCGTCAACGGCTGGCGGGTACTGAACCTCGCCTGTAACAGCGCCACCATCGCGCACGGGCTGCTCGGCCCGCAGGCCCGCGGGGGCAGGATCATCCCCCCGCAGATCGCCTCGGCTCAGCGGGCGCAGAACGCATCGGTCGTCATCGTCAACATCGGCGCCAACGACCTGGGCTGGTCGGCGATGGTCGGCTACTGCGCGGTGGCCCCGCGCTGCGACGACAAGGCGACCACCGCCTACTTCCAGCAGCAGCTCGCCTCGTTCAGCAAGGACTACCTGCAGCTGCTCAGCCAGCTCGCCACCCTGCCCGGCCACCCACGGGTCCTCATCAACAGGTACTACAACCCGTTCGGCCCCGAGCAGGCCTGCCTGCGCACGGCCGGCCTCACCCCGGCCAAGCTGGCCACCCTCACCTCGCGGCTGGCCACCCTGAACGCCGTGCTCGCCAAGGGCGCCGCCGACTTCGGGTTCGCATCGCCGCTGCCGGACTTCTCCGGGCACCAGCTGTGCACCAGCCAGCCCTACGTTCAGCGGCTGAACGACCCCGCGCCATTCCACCCAACGGCCCTGGGGCAGCTCGCGATCGCGCTGGCCGACCAGGCGGTCCTGCGCGCACCACAGCCTGGAGGAACCCGGCCATCGGCCGGAACGGTGGGCTGACCCGGATCTCCGGGCAAGCTTCAGCTCAGATCACCGTGACATTGACCGTGGGCGCTGGCAGGAGGGAGCGATCTGGGCACAACGCCAGTTGCCCACACGGCGGCTGAGCATGGAGGCATGCTCAGCAGTTCACCGGTTCCAACGCACCTGCGTGCGGCGCCGGTATTGACGCCAAGAGCCCTCACCGCCGGCGCCAACGACCAGCCGACCTGGCAATCGCGGTCCCGGTCCCAGTTCACCAGCACGACGATGGAGTCGCGCGGGTTCTGCGAGCTGAAGCGCCGGTATCCGGAACACCTGCCCATACCGGGAAGCCGGACGACGTCGTAACCATCGAGCCCCAGCAGCCGAGCGGTGTGCGAGAGGCTTCTGCACCTGCGCAGCAGCTCGGCGATATCAATCACCCGCCGGCCACGGCCGTCGCGCTCCGGCAGTGCCTCCCAGTCGAGGGGGATGTCGTTGAAAAGGGCCAGCGTTTCATTGGAAAGGCTGGCCCTCAGCCTCAAGAGCTCGGCTGAGGTATCAAAGCCAAACTCCTTGTTTGTAATGGTTTGCGCATGAAATTCATTACCAGCATAGGTAAATGGGACCGCCTGCGGGAGAAAATGGTAACAGGTGTAAAGCAGCGGGGAAAGATCAGGGAGGGGAGGCAAAGTGTCATGATTAGCCACCCCCCCCATGTATGGGTTGGAATCCGCACGCTGGGCGATCGCGTCAAGATGGTAGTTCATCGACTCCGCAAGCAAGGGAATGTTCCCGGTGTGGGCACTCACGCAGAAGATGAGGGGCCCGACGACCGCGTCTATGGCATCGGTGAACCTATCGAACTTCCACACCTGCTCGCCCACAAAAGTAATCCTCGGAGCCGGGGACCCAGGATCGCGCCTGCTGAGCTGACGGGCCATCCAGAAGACAGCATCCGGAATAGTGCCACTGACATCAACAAAGAAGACCTCCTCGCGCAGCACCAGGTGCCGCCATGCGATCATCGCCGCCGCCAGTGCCCAGGCGGGCTTGGACGGGTCGTGCAAGCCCGGCGTGTAGCATCCGGCCGGCAGCGGATAGGGAAGACTCGTGAAGTTGAGCATCGAGACGTCATCCCAGCTGAGGGTGCCGCCCACGTCCTGCCGGCCGGGGAAGGCCGGGGCCAGGGTGAGGCTGCGCTGGATCCCGTCCCGCCACACCTGGCCGACGTAGTACTGCTGCCCGTTGATGGACGTGGTGCATACGTCACTGGCATCCGGCGGGGCCGTGAACCTGCGCGCCGAGTCGGCCGAGATCTCCCGCCATGGATAGGTCCCCGGATCTGTCCGGGACCCCTGCGGATCGGCCCACTGGAGGGGTTCTTCGGGGGCCGCCTCCCGCCAGAAGCCAAGCTGGGGATCACTGGCGAAGAGCGGGCTATCGATCGAGAGCGTGGCCAGGGGCACGATCGATCCTGGCCGCATACCCAGCAGCAGGCTGGCCTGAACCAGTGCCTGGTACTGGCGGATCGCGCCTAACTCCGGCACCAGCGGATCGGCGAAGGACGCATCGATGCCAAACGGGTCACGGACCGCGAACGGCGAGCCACGAAGCCCTTTGCGGCCGACGCTCCCTATCACTCCCGTAGGCAGGCTGACGAAAACGGTCACGCCTAGCTCGGTGCGCAGGTAAGGCAGGAACATCATCTGGGTGAGGGCGGTCCCGATCTGCCCGTTCAACGACGCGAACGTCCTGGGGAAAGCCAGATAGACATGATCGTCAGGCCCCAGCTGCTGCCCTTGCTCGGGGCTGGGGGAATGCCGGTTCTCCCAGATAGCGTCCAGGATCCTGAGGAAGAAGCGGCAGGGCGAGCCGACGTCCACGAGGCGCCTTGGTGACGAGCCTCCCACGAGAATTTCCGGCACGTGATAGTGCTCGGGGCCGCCATCGGCGTCCGCCTTATGGCGGATCAGCCTGTGGAGTTCGGCAAACTCGGGACAGGAATCCTGGTCAGGCATCGCCGAGAGCATGGGCGCGCCGCGCGAGGGGCATCAGGCCGATTTCCTCGGCTCGGGCGGCCGCGTCGAGGGCCAGAGTCCGCCCGCGGTCGGGAGCGTCCGCCTCGCCTTCCAGGATGGAGAGCATGAGCAGAGCCTCAGCCATCAGATAATGCTGGCTGCGCTCGAACGCTTCCCGTGCCCGCTCGATCACCGGCCGGGCCTCCTCGCCGCGGCCAAGGTCGGCGAGCACCTTTCCGCGGACGAAGTCGTGTTCGGCGAACATGACAAGCTTGGTGACGTCCGTCACGGTGGCGAGCTCGCTCCAGTACCCGCTGCTCTTCGCCAACCAGTCCACCGCAGCGGTCAGGTCGCCAGCCAGTCGGTATACCTCCGCGAACTTGGTCGGGAAGTCCGCGTATGTCCAGAACTGGCCCCGCCGGCCGGCGGCCGGGACCGTCGGGATGATCGCGCCGGCGTGCCTGAGGGCATCCTCGGTCCGGCCAAGCGCCGCATACGCCTCCATCGCCGCACCGTGCACGGGGGCGACCATACTCAGGTTCGCTCGCGTCACCACGTCCTCGACCTGAGCCAGCAGGGCAAGCGCCTCGTCTTCCTGCCCGGCCAGCGCGAGGGAGCGCGCGACCAGGGCGCGGGCACGGGCGGCCCGCTGCTCATCCTGCTTGTCAAGGAAACGGAGGAAAAGTTCGCGGCTCTCACTCAGCCGGCCAAGCCGGAATAGCAATTCTGCTAGATGCTCCGTGTCGATGACGGGGTGCCTGCCCATCCGGACGCGAAAGTCATACGCCTCACGCTTCTGGCGCAGCGCCGATTCCTGCTCTCCCACAAAATATGAATAATAATGAGACAGGTCGGTCCTGGCATCAGCCTCGAAAGCGGTCTGGCCATGAGCGGCAGCCATCTCGAGGATCTGGATTCGATGGTTCTCCAGCCGTTCCCCGTAGTAGCCACGATGATGATATATCCAGCTGAGAGCGATACGGGCGTCAAGCTCGATCATAATATTCTGGGTTTCGGCGATCCGCAGAGCGCGACTCCCGTATTCCTCGGCAAGTCTCAGCGGATCTTCCTCGTCGGTGTCGAAAATGACATAATGTACAGCCAGCCACGACAGGCATTCCGCCAGCAGGGCCGGGTCATCAAGTTCTTCCGCTAGCCGGACACACCGCTTACGCGCTTCAAGCTGCTCAGCTGCCATCGACTGGTCGGCGACATTTGTCGTCACATGACGGATCGTAAGAGCCTTGATCAGCGCACGCTTGTCTCCCGTGCGCTCGGCTATCGAGATGGCTTCACGAACATACTCGTTGGCGTGGAAGTCAGTGAGCACTCGCCTGACTGCGGTAAGCCGGCCGAGCGTCAGGTAAACATCGACGGCTATCCCAGGGTTCACCTGGTCTATCTGGTCCAGGACCGGCAGCAACGTATCGAGCCCTACCTGGGCGTGATCAATGGGCTCGTCGGCGAGACCGCCCTCCAGTTCCGCCTTCGCATACAGCAATCGCAACCTGACATGTGTCTCCGGACCCAGGGTCGCGGCGAACTCCGGGTAGGTCTCGACCATACGGAGGCCGAGCCGGCCGAGCCTCGCCGCCTCTCCCCATCCGTAGTTAGCGAGCGCGTCTTCACCGGCAAGGAGGGCGTATTGGACTGTCTTGTCCGGGACTTCTGCCAGAGAATAGTGCGTGGCCAGGCGCGGCAGCAGTTCCGGTGAGCCGGTGCCATAGAGCTCTTCCAGGCAGACAGCCAGTTCCTTGTGCAGGACCTGCCGCTCGGCATCGATCATAAGGTGCTCGTAGATATAGCGCTGGGTCAGCAGGTGCCGGAAGCTGTAACTATGCACTTGCTTTCCCGCAATCATCCTCCTGGTTGACACTTCGATGATGAGCCGGTAGGCACTTATGAGCTTGCCTATGATGGTCATCATCAGCTGGGGATCCTCTATATGCTGGAGGGCTCCCACGACTTCAGCGGTAAATATCTCTCCCTCGATGCTGCCATACTTCAGCGTGCTGATCAGGTCCTGGTCGAGGCGGTTTACTCGCTGGCGGATCACGTGCTCGATCCGGGTAGGCAGCTCAGGTAGACTCTCCACGGAACGCACCAGTTTCCATTCACCGCCGCTCTGGACTATTTCCCCCCTTTCCTCCAGATTGGTAAGAGTCTCTGCGAGGAAAAGAGGATTCCCGCCTACGAGCGAGGTGACCAGGTCAACAAAACGATCACCGAAATGGGTCCCGTAGCGTGCGTGCAGGTAGTCGAGACAGAACCGCCTGCCGCCAGGATCACTCCGGCTGAGCTCCCGGCTCTGCAGGTCAATGGTGAAACCGCCGAGTGAGCCCAGCTGGTCAACGGCCTCCTGGAGCAGTGCCCTTCCGGCCGCTTCCTCGGGGCGATAGGTGGCGAGGATGAGAACTCGCTGTGACTGGACGACATGACCGAGGTGACGCAGGAGCAAAAGGGAGGAATCGTCGGACCAGTGGATATCGTCCAGCAATATGACGAGCGGGAACAGGGCGGATACCCTGTGCATGATCTCCGCGTAGCAGTCGAGCAGGCTTCCCTGGTCAAACGATGACGCCATGTCACTGTCGTCGCCGGCCCGGCCACTTTCGGCCAGCCGTTGCCTGAGCGCATTCGTCGCGGTTCCAGTAAACGAGGCGATCGGCCCCAGCTTGCTTATCCCCATGTCGATGAGCGTCTCGGCGACGACATCGATCGGCCGCACCTGCCTGCCCTGGCTGTCGTCCGCTGACTGATCCGAGCGCAGGATCTGCTCCATGATTGCCTTGAATGGGGCGAAACTCGTATGAGTGCCCATCACGACATCCAGCCTGGCCAACGCGAAGATCGTCGCCGGATGCTTTTCGAGAACCTCACGCACCATTCGCAGGGCAAGCGTGGACTTGCCCATGCCGGCTTCGCCGAGGATGAAGCCGACCGAGCCGGCGCCCTGCCACATTTCATCCAGCTTCCGGGCGAACAGGCTTAGTTCTTCCTGCCGGCCGACGAAGAGGACGGTGCGTTCCCGGAGAGATTCAAGCGCAAGCCCGGTCTGGCGAGGCGTGCCGGCACCCGCCGCCTTTGTGAGGAGAAGCTGATCGAAATCGGGCCAGATCAGCCGCAGTGCGTCTACGGTCACGCCAAGACCTTTGGCCCCGGCACCCTCTCTGTGACTTATCACGGCGATGACCGCGCCAGTCCTTCTCGCGACAACGGGCGAACCGCTGTAACCGGACTGGAGCCGGGCCTCGCCGGCCAGGAGCAGTTCGAAAGCGCGGATCCGTTCCTCGCGGCCCTTGGTCGCCAGGCCGAGCTGATCGCCAAGCTGTCCCGACACACGTCTGATCAGGTGCTGACCTGAGTATTGCTGGAACCCAGCGGACTCGAACGTGTCCCCGCGAGCCCCACCGACGCTCACCGCCAGCGTCGGCACACCTTCTGCGGCGCCAGTCCGCAGCACGGCAAGATCGGGCCAGTCCTCCGGTGCGAGGGCTACCACGGTCGCCGGCTGGCCCTCGATCGTCACCTTGTCAGGACCACCCACGTCACGGACGACGTGCGCGCAGGTCACAATGTAGGTGTCTGCGTCGCGTGCGATGACGAATCCAGACCCGAACCGGGACTCCCCGGGATCACTACTCGTGATCAATACGACTGAGGAATCGATGTCAGCCATCTTCGCTAGCCCGGGGTGCGAATACCAGGCGGACCGTGAGATTGGCCCCTGCCGTGGATTTCGTGACATACAAGTTTCCCTCAGCTTCAAAGCTGAGGCCTATTTCCAATTCCGCCTGCTCAACGCGGACATCCTTACTTAGCTCCCGCCAGCTGTCTGTGATGGACGCGGCAACTGTACGAAGCACCGGCCGGATCTTGTCCAGCGACGCGGCGACCCGCTCAGCCAAACCGCCGGAGATCTGCTGTGCCTGATCCGGGGCGACTTCCACCTCGACGAGGAGGCCGTCATCGAGTCTGATGAGCTTGGTCGGCATATGGCCCAAACCCCCCGCTAGAGTTATCTCAGAGTATCCACTAGTCACTCGCCTATGTCACCGGCAATCCCTGTTCCGTTCCCGGCATTAGCCCAGGCCAGACAGGCAGCTCTCCGAGTGGGCACTGCTCAGGGGCCGGCCGTGCCGGCGATGTAGATGCGCGCTCCCAACCAGGTGTGGTTGGGGTTCACCGGCAGCCACGGGACAGCGGGACGGGGCGGGATCAGGCCGTGGCGGTGATGGTCGCGCTGCCCAGAACGGCGTCTCCGTCATAAAGAACGGCCGCCTGGCCTGGCGCGACACCCCGGGTAGCGGAGGCGAGCCGGATCCTCAGCAGATCACCGTCGAGCGCTGCCTGCGCCGGCAGGGCCTCGCCGTGCGCGCGCACCTGGACCAGGCAGCCGTGCGGCCCATGCGGCGGCGGGCAGCCGGTCCACACCGGGCGCTGGCCGGTGATCTCGCGCACATCGAGGGACTCGGCCGGGCCGACCGTGACGGTGCCGGACACCGGCTGGATGTCCAGCACGTAGCGGGGGCGGCCGTCGCCTGCCGGGGTGCCCACCCGCAGCCCTTTGCGCTGGCCGATGGTGAAGGCATAACTGCCGTCGTGACTGCCCAGCACCGTCCCGTCCTGGTCCACGATGGCGCCCGGCGCGCTGCCCAGGCGGCCAGCCAGGAACCCCCTGGTGTCCCCGTCGGGGATGAAGCACACGTCGTGACTGTCGGGCTTGCTCGCCACGGCCAGCCCGCGCCGGGCCGCCTCGGCGCGGACTTCCTCCTTGGTCGAGTCACCCAGCGGGAACATGGCCCGGGCCAGCTGCTCGCGGTTCAGCACCGCCAGCACGTAGGACTGGTCCTTGGCGGCGTCCGCGCTCCGGCGCAGACGGCCGTTGTCCAGGCGCGCGTAGTGGCCGGTGCAGACCGCGTCGAAGCCGAGCGCCACCGCTCGGTCGAGCACGGCCGCGAACTTGATCTTCTCGTTGCAGCGCAGGCAGGGATTGGGGGTGCGGCCACGGGCGTATTCGGCCACGAAGTCGGCGACCACATCGGCGTCGAACCGCTCCGCCATGTCCCAGACGTAGAACGGGATGCCGATCACGTCGGCGGCCCGCCGGGCATCCCTGGCGTCCTCCAGCGTGCAGCAGCCCCGCGCACCGGACCGGTAGGAGCGCGGATTGCTGGACAGCGCGAGATGGACACCGGTCACCTCGTGGCCCGCGTCCACCGCCCGCGCGGCGGCCACGGCGGAGTCCACCCCGCCCGACATGGCCGCCAGTACCCGCATCGTCATCGCTGCCCCGTCAGGACTTCCCGGCACGGCGGGCACGGTCCACGACCTCGCCGATCACCGCGCCCAGGGCCGCCACGTCGGCCGGGGTGGAGGTGGTACCGAGCGTGAACCGCAGCGACCCGCGTGCCCTCGCCTCGTCCGCACCCATCGCGAGCAGCACATGGCTGGGCTGGGCCACCCCGGCCGTGCACGCGGATCCGGTGGAGCAGGCGATCCCTTTCGCGTCCAGCAGCATGAGCAGGGCGTCGCCCTCACACCCCGGAAACGAGAAATGGGCGTTGGCCGGCAGGCGGCCGGGGCCGGGCGGGGCGCCGTTCAGGATGGCGTCGGGAACCGCCGCCATCACCTGCCTGATCAGGTCGTCCCGCAGCCCGGCCAGCCGGGCTGCTTCCTCGTCGCGGCGCTTGACCGCGATCTGGGCGGCCGTGGCGAACGCCGCGATCGCGGGTGCGTCCAGCGTCCCCGAACGGACATCACGTTCCTGGCCCCCGCCGTGCATCACCGGCACCGGCTCGATCCCCCTGGCCAGCAGCAGCGCGCCGGCTCCCACCGGGCCGCCGATCTTGTGGCCGGTGATGGTCAGCGCGTCCACGCCGCTGGCGGCGAAGTTCACCGCCACCTGGCCCGCGGCCTGGACGGCGTCGGTGTGGAAGGGGATCTTGTACTCCCGGGCGACCGCGGCCAGGTCCGCGATCGGCTGGATCGTCCCCACCTCGTTGTTCGCCCACATGACGCTGACCAGCGCCACCGTGTCCGGGGCGGTCCCGATCCGCGCCGTGAGCGTTTCCGCCGGCAGCTCACCGGTCGCATCCACCGGCAGCCAGTCGACCTCGGCGCCTTCGTGGGCGGCCAGCCACTGCGCCGAGTCGAGCACCGCGTGGTGTTCCACGGCCGCGACGAGTACCCGTGCCCGCCGCGGGTCCGCGGCGCGCCGCGCCCAGTACAGGCCCTTCACCGCGAGGTTGTCCGCCTCGGTACCGCCACTGGTGAAGACCACCTCGCTGGGCCGTGCGCCGTAGGCCTCCGCGATCTGCTCCCGCGACTCCTCGACCACCCTGCGGGCCCGGCGGCCGGCGTTGTGCAGGGACGACGGGTTGCCGAGCTGAGCGAGCTCAGCCGTCATCACGGCGATGGCTTCCGGGAGCATCGGCGTGGTCGCCGCATGGTCCAGATACACCAGGCAGTCCTGCGCCTGACGTGGGCTCCCGCCCGTGCTGCCCGAGTAACCCATGACGCCCACCAAGCCTAGCTGCTGATCCAGGTAACCGTCGCAGGGCCGGGACCGGCCCGGTCAGGACTCCTTGCGCCGGGCGATCTCGTCGGTGAGCTGGGGCACCACGGCGAACAGGTCGCCCACCACCCCGAAGTCCGCCAGCTCGAAGATAGGCGCTTCGGGGTCCTTGTTGACCACCATGATCGTCTTGGAGGTCTGCATGCCAGCCCGGTGCTGGATCGCCCCGGAGATGCCGACCGCCATGTACAGCTGGGGGGACACGGTTTTCCCGGTCTGCCCGACCTGGAACTGGTGCGGGTACCAGCCAGCGTCGGTGGCGGCACGGGAGGCCCCGACCGCCGCGCCGAGCGAGTCCGCGAGCTTCTCGATCAGGGCGAAGTTGTCCGCGTTGCCCACGCCGCGGCCACCGGAGACCACGATCGAGGCCTCGGTCAGCTCCGGCCGCTCACCGCGCTCGGCCACCACCCGCTCGGCGATCCGCGCGGCCTTGGCCGCCTCGCCCGGCTCCACGCCGGCGGGCTCCAGCGCGGCCGCCCCCTGGGCTGGCTCCGGGGCCGCGGAGTTCGGGCGGACCGCCACGATCGGCGTGCCGCTGCGCACCCGGGACCTGACGATGATCGCCCCGCCGAAGATGGACTGCTCGGCCACCGGGCCGGAGCCATCCTGCGCCGGGGCCAGGCCCACCGCGTCGGTGAGCACGCCCGACCCGGTCTTGACCGCCAGCCGGCCGGCCACTTCCTTGCCCTCCGGTGTGGCCGCGACCAGGACGGCGGCCGGCGACACCCGGCTGACCAGGGAGGCGAGCACCTCGGCCACGGGCGCGGCCACATAGTCGCCTATGCCGGCGCTGTCCGCCACGTATACCTTCGCCGCGCCGAACTCGGCGAGCCGTTCCCGGCCCTCCTGCGCACCGTCACCCACCCAGACGACGGCCGGCTCGCCGAACTGGCGGGCCAGGGTCAGCAGCTCAAGGGTGACCTTCTTGACCGTCCCGCCGGAATGTTCGGCGAGGACCAGGATCTCTGCCATGAACTCCGAGCCCTCCGCTTGTCAGATGAACTTCTGGGCGGCGAGGAACTCGGCCGCCTTGACGCCGCCGTCGCCTTCGTCCTTGACGATCGTGCCGGCCTGCCGGGGCGGCCGCTTGGCGAAGCTGACCACCTCGGTCGCGGCCGCGCCCAGCCCCACCTGGCCCGGGTCGACTCCCGCGTCAGCCAGGCTCAGCGTCTCCACCGGCTTCTTCTTTGCCGCCATGATCCCCTTGAACGAGGGGTAGCGCGGCTCGTTGATCTTCTCGACCACGCTGACCAGCGCGGGCAGGGCCGCCTCGACCCGGTCGTAGCCGTAGTCGGTCTGGCGGTGGATCGTGATCGCGGTGCCGTCGGTCTCGACCTTGCTGGCCAGCGACAGCTGCGGGACACCCAGCCGCTCGGCCAGCATCGCGGCGAGCACGCCGGTCCGGGCGTCGGTCGACTCCGAGCCGAGGATCACCAGGTCGAACCCGATCCGGCCGAGCACGGTGGCGAGCGCCAGCGAGGTCGCGAGCGCGTCCGAGCCGGCGAGCTGGTCGTCCACGAGGTGAACGGCCTTGTCCGCGCCCATGGACAGGGCCTTCCTGATCGACTCGCTGGCCTTCTCGGGGCCCATGGACAGGACGGTCACCTCGCCCCCGTGCGCCTCGGCGAGGCGGAGGCCTTCCTCGATCGCGTACTCGTCGAGCTCGTTGATGACCCCGTCGACCGATGCCCGGTCGAGCCGGGAGTCCTCCGCCCGCAGGGTGCGTTCGGCCCACGTGTCGGGGACCTGCTTCACGCAGACGACGATATTCATGACCGGCGGCCGACCTCCTGCCTTGTGCCTGCTCTCGTGCCTTCGCAACCGGCTGCCCGGCAACGTCCGGGCACCGTAAAGACTGTCAAACGCGGCCACCCGGCCCGGCTCCGGGGTGCCTCCACGGTGCCGGGGGCCGGCCGCCTGGTGGTGTCCACCCGGGCCCTCCCATATGTTACTAGTTAGTAGCTTAAGCGGCCAGCGCGTTGCTCCGCCGCGTCCACCACATTGGCGAGCAGCATCGCGCGGGTCATCGGCCCGACCCCGCCGGGCATCGGCGCCAGGTAGCCGGCCACCCCGGCGACTTCCGGCGCGACGTCGCCCACCAGCCCGGCGTCGGTCCGGGTGATGCCGACGTCGAGTACGGCCGCACCGGGCTTGACCATCCCCGCCGTGAGCAGCCCGGGCCGGCCAGCCGCCACCACCACGATGTCGGCCTGCCTGGTGTGGGCGGCAAGATCCCGGGTGCCGGTGTGGCACAAGGTGACCGTCGCGTTCTCGCTGCGCCGGGTGAGCAGCAGCCCCAGCGCCCGGCCGACCGTGATCCCGCGCCCGATCACCGTCACGTCCGCACCCGCGATCGGCACCGCGAAATGGCGCAGCAGCTCGACGATGCCGCGCGGCGTGCACGGCAGCGGCCCGGGCTCGCCCAGCACCAGCCGCCCCAGGTTGACCGGGTGCAGGCCGTCCGCGTCCTTGGCCGGATCCATCAGGTGCAGTACCCGGTGCGCGTCCAGCCCGGCCGGCAGCGGCAGCTGCACCAGGTAACCGGTGCACGCCGGGTCGGCGTTCAGCTCCGCCACCACCGCCTCCACCTGTTCCTGGGTGGCGTCAGCGGGCAGGTCCCGGCGGATGCTGGCGATCCCCACCTCCGCGCAGTCCCGGTGCTTGCCGGCCACATAGGCCCGGCTGCCCGGATCGTCGCCCACCAGGACCGTGCCCAGCCCGGGGACGATCCCCGCCCGGGCCAGCTCCGCTACCCGGGCGGCGAGCTCCTGCTTGATCAGCGCGGCGGTCGCCTTGCCGTCGAGAATCTGCGCGGTCATCGTCTCTTCCGGTTGGTGAGTGGTGCCAGTGGTCGGTGGTGCCAGTGGTCGGTGGTCAGTGGAAGAAGTGGCGCACGCCGGTGAAGTACAGGCTGACCCCGGCCGCGGCCGCGGCGGCGATCACCTCATCGTCCCGCACCGAGCCGCCCGGCTCCGCAATGGCGTGAACCCCGGCGTCGGCGAGCACCTGCAAGCCGTCCGCGAAGGGGAAGAACGCGTCGCTCGCGGCCACCGCGCCGCTGGCCCGGTCACCGCTGCGGGTCACCGCCAGCCGGGCCGAGTCCACCCGGTTCACCTGGCCCATGCCGACCCCGACGGTGGCCCCGCCGGCGGCGATCACGATCGCGTTGGACTTCACGCTGCGGCAGGCCCGCCAGGCGAACGCCAGGTCGGCCAGGGCCTCACCGCTGGCGGCCGGGCCGGCTCTGAGCTCCCACCCGGCCGGCTCGTCACCGGCCGCGTCGATCAGATCCGCGGACTGCATGAGCAGGCCGCCGTCCAGCTGCCGCCACTCCGCGTGCGCTGTCAGCCGGGGCCCGGCCTGCCCCGCCGCGGCCTCGCGCGCGGCATGCCCGGTCCCCGGTGGCGGGCAGGCCAGGAGCCGCAGGTTCTTCCTGGCCGCGAGCAGTTCCTGGGCGGCGGGCTCGAACCCGGGCGCGACAACGACCTCGGTGAAGATCTCCGCGATCTGCGCGGCCAGCTCCCGCGTCACCGGGCCGTTGGCGGCGACCACGCCGCCGTAGGCCGACACCGGGTCGCAGGCGTGGGCCTTGCGGTGCGCCTGCGCCAGATCGGCCCCCACCGCGATCCCGCAGGGATTGGAGTGCTTGATGATGGCCACGCACGGCTGGCTGAAGTCATGCGCGGCCCGCCAGGCCGCCGCCGCGTCCACATAGTTGTTGTAGGACATCGCCTTGCCGTGCACCTGACGGGCGCCGGCGATGCCGGGCCGGGTGGCGGGCCCCAGGTACAGGGCCGCCCGCTGGTGCGGGTTCTCGCCGTAGCGGAGCACCTCCCGGCGGGACCAGAGGGCGGCGACCACGTCCGGCCATCCGGTCTCCACCGCGGTCTCGTCGGGCGCGTAGTCCGCGGCGAACCAGGACGCCACGGCAGCGTCGTAGCTGGCGGTATGGGCGTAGGCCCGGGCCGCGAGGCGGCGCCGCTGCGCCAGCGTGAACCCGCCCCCCGCGAGCGCCTCCACCACCGCCGCATACATCGAGGGGCCGGTGATCACGGCGACGCTGGCGTGGTTCTTGGCGGCGGCGCGGACCATGGCCGGCCCGCCGATGTCGATCTGCTCCACGCACTGCGCCGCCGGTGCGCCGCTGGCGGCCGTCGCCTCGAACGGGTACAGGTTGGACACCAGCAGCTCGAACGGGGCGATCCCCAGATCGTGGAGCTGCTCACGGTGCCCGGGCTGGCCCAGGTCGGCGAGGAGCCCGGCATGCACCCGGGGGTGAAGCGTCTTGACCCGCCCGTCGAGGCACTCGGGAAAGCCGGTCAGGTCCTCGACCGCCGTCACCGGCACCCCGGCCGCGCTGATCGCCGCCGCCGTACTGCCGGTGCTGACGATCTCCACCCCGGCCCCGGCCAGCGCCCGCGCCAGCCCGTCCAGCCCGGTCTTGTCGTAGACGCTGATCAGCGCCCGCTTGATGGCAACCCTCGTCAACGCCCGACCTTCACCTTCCGGTCCTGGACAGACCATCCCCCGCGGACCATCGCGCCCACGGTGTCCACCAGCAACGCCCGCTCGGCCACCTTCACCCGTTCATGCAGTGCCGCCTCGTCGTCATCATCGCGGACCGGCACCGCCGCCTGCGCGATCACCGGCCCCGTGTCGGTGCCCTCGTCCACCATGAACACGGTGCACCCGGTGACCTTCACCCCGTACTCCAGCGCGTCCCGGACGCCGTGCATGCCGGCGAAGGCGGGCAGCAGGGCGGGATGGGTGTTGATGAACCGGCCGCCGAACCGGGCCAGGAAGGCCGGCCCCACCAGCTTCATGAACCCGGCCGAGACCACCAGGTCCGGGCTGAACGCGGCACACGCAGCCGTGAGCGCCTGGTCCCAGGCTGCCCGCGTGGGGTAGTCCGCCACCCGCTGGGTGAAGGTCGGGATGCCGGCCCGTTCCGCCCGTGCCAGGCCCTCGATCCCGGCCCGGTCCGCACCGACCGCCACCACGGTCGCGCCGTAGGACTCCCCGGCGCAGGCGTCCATCAGCGCCTGGAGGTTGGTTCCCGCCCCGGAGACCAGTACCACCAGGCTCGCGGGCGCTTCGCTGGCGTGTCTCACGCGGCCACGATAACGGCCCGCTGGCCGTGGCGAGTCAGGCCGCCCGGGGAGCGGCGCACCTGTCACCCGCAGTGAGAGATGGGTCACAACTAGCCCGTCACACTATCCTTGTGCGAACAATGGGCCAGGTCAGTCGTGGGGGCGAGGCACAATAAGGGGCTATGCCCCCATCAGACACCCAGCGTAACGAAGAGGCGCCTTCGGGCGCTTTCTCCCCCCCGGCCAGGCCTGAGCACCCCGCGCCGCCGGCCCAGACGGCGCCGAAAGCCGCCCCGCTGCAGCCAGCCGAACCGGCGCTCCAGCACCGGGCGGTGGCCGCGCTGTTCGTGGCGATGCTCAGCCTCGCCGGGTTCCTCGGGTTCAACATCAACCTGCGCCGCGGCATCTTCATCGTGGCCTACGCCCTGCTGGCCGGAGCCACCGCGCTCTGGCTGAGCCTGACCGCCATGAGCCGCGCCCGGCGCCAGCGGACCGCCCGGCCCCGGGGCGCGGTCGCCGCGACCGCCATCGCGGGCGTGGGGATCGGGCTCAGCGCCGCGATGCTGCTGGCATTCGTTCTGTTCGGCCAGCAGCTGACCGGTTATGGCCAGTGCCTGAGCGGTGCTAACACCATCGCGGCGCAGCAGTCCTGCTACAGCCACTTCTCCCGGGCGCTGAACCGCGAGATCGCCCTGCTCGGCCCGGTCAGCCACCGCTGACCCCTGGCGTCCGCCCGGCCGGCGCATCGCCCGGAGCGGCTCCGGCGGCTCAGGGCAGTTCCGAGGGGCCCGGCGGCCCCCGGCGGCCGGGCTCCTGCAAGGCCTCGTCGTCATCCGCCCACGGGTCGAGGAAGATCCGGTGCCCGTCGTCGTCGGCCTCCCGGCCGCTGGCAGCGGGTCCCCGCGCGGCCAGGGCGGCGGCCAGCTCCGGGTCACGGCGAAGCCGCAGCCAGTTCGCGGCACCCGCGGCCACCGCGGCGGCGACCCCGACCTCCAGGGTGGCGACCAGGCCGGCCTGCCACCCGGACGGTCCCACCGCGGCCAGCCGCCCGCTGCCCAGCGGGCCGCCTGAGAAGGCCGCCAGCACCCCGGTGACGCACCCGGTGGCCGCGCCGCAGGCGAACCCCCACAGCGGGGCAACCTCGATCGCTGGCGTCGGCGCCGCCCGCACCAGCAGCACGCCGCCGAACGCACCCGCCAGGTACGGCACGGCGAGCACGGCCGCCGACGCCCAGCCCGGCATGGACGCATGCGCCCCGGCAGGCAGCGCGGCGAGCATCGGGAACATCGGCAGCGGGCCCAGTGCCGCCCCGGTCGGGGCGACCACGGTGCCGGTGCCGAAAGCGAAGCCCGGCCCCAGCGTGAAGCAGACTGCCCAGCCGACGGCGTTCGGCACGTAGGCGAACTGGATCAGCACCAGCAGCACGGAACCGACGGCACCGGCCCCGAGGGCTGCGTTCAGCGACATGAACTGAGGAAGGTGCGCCGCCAGCGAGGCGCCAGTGAGGATCGCGCCCGCCACCCCGAGCACGGCCAGTGCCCCGGCGGTGCCCAGCACGACCGAACGGGGCCGGGGCGGCAGCAGCCGTGCGAGGCGGCCCCAGGGCGCCAGTGCCCGTGCGCCGCCCAGCCCGCCCGCGCAGAACGCGATCAGGAACCCGGCGGCCACCGCCTGCGGCAGCGAGGGCGCCACCAGCGGCGACCGGCTGGCCAGGGCGAGCGCGCCGCAGAGCACCGCGTAGGGGGCGGCGAGCGCGAGCGCCGCGTACCCGATCTCGGAGAAGCTGGACACCTGCCCGGTCCGCACCAGCCAGCGCCCTGCCCGCCACAGCAGCGCGCCGGGCAGCAGGACCAGGCCGAGGGGCAGCATGCCGATCCGGCCCGCGCCGTGCAGCGCGAAGCCGACGTGGTGCGCCGCCAGCCAGAGCCCGATGGCGGTGCGCAGCACGCCGGGCAGGCCGAGGCCCGCGTGCGGGGCGGCGATCCAGCCGGCCAGCACCAGGGGGGTGAGGATGACCAGCCCGGTGATCATGACGGTGCATGCCGCCATGGCCCCGCTGACGACCAGCGGGCGCGGTACAGCCGCTGACCAGTCCGGCGGCCGATGCGGGCCGTCCGGGCGTGTGCCGGGACGGGCAGGAGCGGTCACAAGGTTCAATCCTGGCAACCGGGCTGGCAGGCGGAGCGGAGGCGCGCCGGGGGCTAGCGGCGCTGCATGATCTCGCGCACGAGCAGGGCCGTCTCGCTGGGGGTCCGGCCCACCCGGACACCGACCTTCTCCAGCGCCTCCTTCTTGGCCTGGGCGGTGCCGGAGGAGCCGGAGACGATCGCCCCGGCGTGGCCCATGGTCTTGCCTTCGGGGGCGGTGAACCCGGCCACGTAGGCGACCACCGGCTTGGTGATGTGCTGCTCGACATAGGCGGCGGCACGCTCTTCCGCGTCTCCCCCGATCTCGCCGATCATCACGATCGCGTCCGTCCCGGGGTCGTCCTGGAACGCCTGGAGGCAGTCGATGTGGGTCGTCCCGATGACCGGGTCGCCGCCGATGCCGACCGCGGTGGAGAAGCCGATGTCACGCAGCTCGTACATCATCTGGTAGGTCAGGGTGCCCGACTTGGAGACCAGGCCGATCCGGCCCTGCGTGGTGATGTCGGCCGGGATGATGCCCGCGTTGGACTTGCCCGGCGAGGCGATCCCGGGGCAGTTCGGCCCGACGATGCGGGTCGCGTTCTGATGCGCGCAGGCGTAGGCCCAGAACTGGGCGGTGTCGTGCACGGGGATGCCCTCGGTGATCACCACCACCAGCGGGATCGCGGCGTCGATCGCCTCCATCACCGCGCTCTTGGTGCCAGCGGGCGGGACGAAGACCACCGACACGTCGGCGCCGGTGGCCGCCATGGTCTCCGCGACCGTGCCGAACACGGGGGCCTGCGCACCGCCGAGGTCGACGGTCTGGCCGGCCTTGCGGGGGTTGGTGCCACCGACCACCGTGGTGCCCGCCGCGAGCATCCGGCGTCCGTGCTTGCTGCCTTCCGAGCCGGTAATGCCCTGGATCATGACGCGGCTCTCGCCGGTCAGGAAGATCGCCATCTCATGCTCCTGTCGCGGGCGCCACAGCCGGATGCCCGGCGGCGGCCAGCTCGGCCGCGCGCCGCGCGGCGTCATCCATGGTGTCGACCTGCTCGACCACGGCCAGGCCGGCCTCGGCGAGGATGCGGCGGCCCTGCGCCGCGTTGTTGCCGTCCAGCCTGACCACGATCGGGTGCGTCACCTGCTCGCCGCGGGTGGCCAGCATGCCCAGGGCGGACACGATGCCGTTCGCGACCGCGTCGCAGGAGGTGATGCCGCCGAACACGTTGACCAGCACGCTGCGGACCGATCCGTCGGACAGCACGATCTCCAGGCCGTCCGCCATCACCTCGGCGGACGCGCCCCCGCCGATGTCGAGGAAGTTCGCCGGGCGGATGCCGCCGAACGCCTCCCCCGCCTGCGCCACCACGTCGAGGGTGGACATGACCAGCCCCGCGCCGTTGCCGATGATGCCGACCTCGCCGTCGAGCTTGACGTAGTTAAGGTGCTTGGCCTTGGCCCGCGCCTCCAGCGGGTCCGCCGCGCTGGGATCGGCGAACCGGGCGTGCTCCTGCCGGTAGGCGGCGTTGTCGTCGAGCGTGACCTTGCCGTCGAGCGCGACCACCCGGCCATCGGCGGTCAGGATCAGCGGGTTGACCTCCACCAGGGTGGCGTCCTCGTCGGCGAAGACCGCCCACAGCCGCTCGGCCAGGGTGGCGGCACCGGGCAGGGCCTGCTCCGGCAGCTGGCCCGCTGCGACGATCTCGGCCGCCTTGGCGGCATCCACTCCGGCGAGCGGGTCGATCGGGATCTGGGCGACCGCGCCGGGGTTGGAGTGGGCCACTTCCTCGATCTCCATCCCGCCCTGCACCGAGCAGATCGAGACGAAGGTGCGCGCCGCGCGGTCGAGCAGGAAGGACAGGTAATACTCCTGGGCGATGTCGCTGGCTTCCTCGACCAGGACGGTGTGCACGGTGTGGCCTTTGATGTCCATGCCGAGGATGTCGTGTGCCCTCGCCTGCGCCTCGTCCGGGCCCTCGGCCACCTTGACCCCGCCCGCTTTGCCCCGGCCACCGGTCTTGACCTGGGCTTTGACCACGACACGGGGGGTGCCGGCGGCGGCGAAACCGGCCGCTATCTCGCGAGCTTCCTCGGGGGTCCGGGCGAGGCTGCCGCGGGGCACCGGTACCCCGTATTCAGCGAACAGCTCTTTCGCCTGATGCTCGAACAGGTCCACGTGTATCCGTCCTTGGTGCGGCTGGATTCCGCACGCAGCCTATCCGGGCCGGCGCCCGCGCTGCGCGCGGGCGCGACGTTGGTGACGGCGACCTGCGCGACCTGATCGTCAAGGCGGGCTGCCCATGCCGGTGCTGGCGTCCGGGCGCTACCTGCTGGCGGCTGAGGCCCGGCCGCCGAGGTTCGACTTCACCCAGTCGACGATCTCGTGCGTGGCGGCACCCGGCGTGAAGATCCTGGCGACGCCCATCTGCTCCAGCTCGGCGATGTCGGCATCTGGCACGATGCCGCCGCCGAACACGGTGATGTCGGTGGCGCCTCGCTCCGCGAGCAGCTCAAGCACCCGCGCGAACTGGGTCATGTGCGCCCCGGACAGGATGGACAGCCCGATCGCGTCGGCGTCTTCCTGGATCGCGGCCGCGACGATCTGCTCGGCGGTCTGGTGCAGGCCGGTGTAGATCACCTCCACGCCCGCGTCACGCAGGGCCCTGGCCACCACCTTGGCCCCACGGTCGTGCCCGTCGAGACCGGGTTTGGCGATGACGACCCGGATCTTGCCCATGCGACCTCCGCGGCAGCGCGACAGTGCTGGTTCTGGCAGGGTAACCCGCGCTCCACAGCCGCAGGTAACAGGCCGCTGGGACCGCAGGCCGGCCGCCGCAGCCGAGCGCCGCAGCCGAGCGCCGCAGCGGCTACAGCTTCTCGATCGGCGCATAGCGCAGCACCAGGTGCTTGACGCCGTACTCCCCGCCGAAATCGATCTTCGCCTCGGGATCGTCACCGGAGCCCTGGACGGACAGGACCGTGCCCAGGCCGTAGGCGTCATGCGTGACCTTGTCGCCCGGCGCGAGCGAGGGCACCCGCCGGTTGCCGGGCGCACGGACCCCGGGCCGCTGCGCGAGCCGTTCCGCCGCTGGCTGGGACACCGCGGCCTGCTCGCGCCGCCACTCGATCAGCTGAGCGGGGATCTCGGCCAGGAAGCGGGACTGCTGGTGGTACTCCGGCCTGCCCCACCATGCCCGCGCCACCGCCCGGGTCAGGTACAGCCGCTGCTCCGCCCGGGTGATCCCCACGTAGGCCAGCCGCCGTTCCTCCTGCAGCTCCTTGGGGTCGTTCACCGACCGCTGGTGCGGGAAGACGTTCTCCTCCATCCCGGTCAGGAACACCACCGGGAACTCCAGGCCCTTGGCCGTGTGCAGGGTCATCAGGGTCACCAGGCCGCCGTGCTCGTCCCCCTCGGGGATCTGGTCGGCGTCGGCGACCAGCGACACCTGCTCAAGGAAGTCGGCCAGCGAGCCGGGAGCCGGCCCGGCCGCGTCCGGCTCCGGCGGGCCCGCCTGGCCGCGCAGCGCGTCGAACTCGCGCGCCACCGCGACCAGTTCGTTCAGGTTCTCGACCCGGCTGGCGTCCTGCAGATCGCTGGAGGCCTGCAGCTCGGCGACGTACCCGGTGCGCTCCAGCGCCGCTTCGGCGATCTCGGCCACCGGCAGCCCCGCGTCCGCGTCCGCCCGCAGCCCGGCCAGCAGGTCGTTGAACCCCTCGATCGCGCGGGCGGCCCGGGGGGACAGGGCGGGCACGTCGGCGGGCCGGGCCAGCGCCGCGGCGAACGAGATCCGGTCCCGGTGTGCCAGCGCGGCCACCGACTCCTCGGTCCGGTCGCCGATCCCCCGCCGGGGCACGTTCAGCACCCGCCGCAGCGACACCTCGTCCTCGGGGTTGGCGGTCAGCCGCAGGTAGGCGAGCAGGTCGCGGACCTCACGGCGCTCGTAGAAACGGACCCCGCCGACGACCTTGTAGGGCAGCCCGGCCCGGATGAACACCTCCTCGAAGGCACGCGACTGGGCGTTGGTGCGGTAGAAGACCGCGACCTGCCCCGGGGTCGCCTGGCCCTCGTCGGTGAGCCGGTCCACCTCCTCGGCCACGAAGGCCGCCTCGTCATGCTCGCTGTCGGCGACGTAGCCGATGAGCGGCGGGCCGTCGCCGGAGTCCGACCACAGCTTCTTGGGCGTCCGGCCGGAGTTGCGGGAGACGACGGCGTTGGCGGCGGCCAGGATGTTCTGCGTGGACCGGTAGTTCTGCTCCAGCAGGATCACCGTGGCGCCGGGGAAGTCGCGCTCGAACTCCTCGATGTTGCGGATCGTCGCGCCGCGGAACGCATAGATGGACTGGTCGGCGTCGCCCACCACGCACAGCTCGGCCGGCGGCAGGCCCGCCCCGCCCGCCGCACCGTCAGCCCCGCCACCGCCAGCCCCGCCACCGCCAGCCCCGCCACCGGCCCGGGAGCCGTGCCCGACCAGCTCCCTGACCAGCATGTACTGGGCGTGGTTGGTGTCCTGGTACTCATCCACCAGCACGTGCCGGAACCGGCGCCGGTAGGCCTGTGCCACCTCCCTGAAGGCCTGCAGCAGGAAGACCGTGGTCATGATCAGGTCGTCGAAGTCCATGGCGCCAGCGACCACGAGCCGGCGCTGGTACTCGCCGTAGGCCTCGGCGAGCGCCTTCTCCCGGTACCCGTCGGCCCGGGCGGCGAAGGTCTCGTGGTCGACGAGCTCGTTCTTGAGGTTGGAGACCTGGGCTGCCATCGCCTTCGGCGGATGATGCTTGGCGTCCAGGTCGAGCTCCCGGCAGACCAGGGCCATCAGCCGCTGCGAGTCGGCCTGGTCGTAGATGGAGAACGACGACGGGTACCCGAAACGCTGAGCCTCCCGCCGCAGGATCCGCACGCAGGCCGAGTGGAAGGTCATCACCCACATCGCCCGCGCCCGCGACCCCGTGAGCGAGGCGGCGCGGGCCGCCATCTCACCGGCGGCCTTGTTGGTGAAGGTGATCGCCAGGATCTGGTCCGGGGTGACCTCCCGCTCGGCGAGCAGGTAGGCGATCCGGCGGGTCAGTACCCGGGTCTTGCCCGAGCCGGCGCCCGCCACGATGAGCAGCGGCCCGCCCTCGTGCAGCACCGCCGCCCGCTGCTGCGGGTTCAGGTCATCCAGGAGGGCGTGAGTGATGGTGGCGGTCACCCGCCCAAGCGTAGGCGGTGGCACCGACGCCGGGCACCCGCCGCGCGCCCCGGCGGGTCTCGCCAGGGACCCGCGGCCTGCCCCGCCGGCTACTCGTCGGGCACCAGCGTCGGCGTCGCCCGGGTGAGGGTCTGCTTCTTGAAGAACGACGGGTTGGCGAGCCGGCAGTAGATGAAGGCTGCCAGGCCGATGAGAGCGGCCGTGGCGGCGATGACGAACGCGCCGCCGATCTGCCAGTGGATGATCGGCACCGTCCACATCGTGTAGTCGTTCGCCGTGGCCACGTCGTAGTCCAGCCACAGGCTCCAGCCGCCGAGGAAGAACAGGATCAGGCCGCCGGTGGCGGGCAGGATGCCCTGCATCCACAGGTTGCGCGCACTGGTCCTGAGGTTCTTGCGGTAGTACCAGGCGCAGGTGAAGCCGGTCAGCCCGTAGTAGAAGGCGATGTACAGGCCGATCGCGATCACCGCGTCCCCGATGATGCCGATGCCGTTGGAGGAGTAGTTGAACGCCACATAGACCACGATCGAGATGGCGCCCATGGTGATCGTGGACACGGTCGGGGTGAGGTAGCGCCGGTGCATCTTCGAGAACGAGGCTGGTATCGCCTTGTACACCGCCATCGACAGCGTGGTCCGGGCGGTCGGCAGGATCGTGGTCTGGGTCGAGGCGGCGGCCGAGGAGAGCACCATCAGCAGCAGCAGGTGGGTGAGGAACGAGCCCCAGCCGGAGTTGCCGAACACCAGGTTGCCCTGGACCGACAGCACGTCACCGGCGTTGTTCACGTTGCCGAGCCCGTTGCCCGTGGTCTTGATCCCGGCGAACGACTCCATCGAGAAGATCACCAGCGCGTAGGTGACCAGCAGGATCAGGGTGGACAGGATCGCCGCCCGGCCCGGGGTCTTGTTGCGGTCCTTGGTCTCCTCGTTGACCGCGAGCGCGGTGTCCCAGCCCCAGTAGATGAAGACCATCAGGATGATGCCGCTGGCGAGGGCGCTGAAGTTGGTGATGTGGAACGGGTTGAGCCAGGAGAGGCTCGGGGTGAGGTGGCCGGCCGGGGCGTGCCCGGTGCCGACCTTGACCAGCGCGGTGATCGACAGCACGGCGAGCATCACCAGCTCGATGCCCAGCAGGACCTTCTGGAAGTTCGCGGAGACCTCGATGCCTCGGTAGCAGATGTAGGTCATCACCACGATCCACAGCACGCCGACCAGCAGCACCCAGCCGCTGGTCGGGTTCTCGCCGATGCCCTTGGCGTTGAACAGCAGGAACCCGTACTGGCCGGCGACCTGGGCCAGGCTCGCCATGACCAGGACGTCGGAGGCGATGATCCCCCAGCCGCCCGCCCAGCCCGTCCGGGGGTTGAACGCGCGGGTGGCCCAGGTGAACGTGGTGCCGCAGTCGGGGTCGGCCTTGTTCAGCTCGCTGTAGCCGATGGAGGTCAGCAGCATCGGCACGAACGCGAGCACCGCGACCGCGGGCGCCTGCAAGGCCACCGCGCCCACCACGAACACCAGCGTCGCGGCGATGCTGTACGCCGGCGCGACGGAGGCCGTCGCGATGATGGTGGTCGAGACCAGCCCGAGCGCTCCCGACCGGAGGCCCTTCTCCAGTGGCTGCTCGGCTTGCCCTGCGGCCGTCTCGGCTGTCGTCATGGGATCCCACCCTCAATGTCGACTCGCCATGGATGCTGGCGATCATGACCTGGTTAGATTGTGCTCCCTGTGGCAGCGGAGACTGCACCCCGGTGCACGCGCAGAGCACGCAGATCATACGGTTCTGGCGACATCTGGGTTCATACACAACGATTTCCGTTGCTGACGGCACGAATCATGACCGGTCCAGTCGTTCCCGGCGGGCCGCGGCTAGGATCGCCGTATGCGGATCCTTCTCGTTGGCGCAGGCGGGGTGGGGACGGCCATCGCCAAGATCGCCGCCCGCCGCTCCTTCGCCGAACTGGTCGTCGCCGACTACGACATCAGCAGGGCACAGCGGGCGGCCGGGCAGGAGTTCACCGCCGTCCAGCTGGACGCGCGGGACGAGGAGGGCGTGGCCAGCCTGCTCGCCGCCCACAGCTGCGACGTCCTGCTGAACGCGACCGACCCGCGGTTCGTCATGCCCCTGTTCCGGGCCTCGCTCACGGCGGGCACCCACTACCTGGACATGGCGATGTCGCTGTCCCGGCCACACCCGGACGATCCGTACCAGCAGACCGGGGTGAAGCTCGGCGACGGGCAGTTCGCCCTGGCCGGGGAGTGGGCGGAGCGCGGCAGGCTGGCGCTGGTGGGCATGGGCGTGGAGCCGGGCCTGTCGGACGTGTTCGCCCGCCACGCCGCCGACACGCTGTTCAGCCAGATCACCGAGATCGGCGTGCGGGACGGTGCGAATCTGGTCGTGCGGGGCTACGACTTCGCCCCCACCTTCTCCATCTGGACCACGATCGAGGAGTGCCTCAACCCGCCGGTGGTGTGGGAGAAGGGCGGCTGGCACACCACGGCACCGTTCTCCGAGCCGGAGGTGTTCACCTTCCCGGCCGGGATCGGCCCGGTCGAGTGCGTGAACGTGGAGCACGAGGAAGTGCTGCTGATGCCGCGCTGGGTCGACGCCGGGCGGGTGACTTTCAAGTACGGCCTCGGCGCCGAGTTCATCAGCGTCCTGGAGACACTGCACAAGCTGGGCCTGGACCGCACCGACCCGGTCCGGGTGGGCGGGGCGCAGGTCTGTCCGCGCGACGTGGTCGCGGCGTGCCTGCCCGACCCGGGCACCCTTGGCGACAAGATGACCGGCGTCACCTGCGCGGGCACCTGGGTGACGGGCACCGGCGCCGGCGGCGGCCCGCGTGAGGTCTACCTGTACCACGTGGTGGACAACGCCTGGTCCATGGCCGAGTACGGCTCCCAGGCCGTGGTGTGGCAGACCGCGGTGAACCCGGTCGTCGCCCTGGAACTGATCGAGTCCGGCGCCTGGTCGGGCGCGGGTGTGCTCGGCCCGGAGGCGTTCCCGGCCGGCCCCTTCCTCGACCTGCTCACCGACTACGGCTCGCCCTGGGCGATGGAGGAACGCGCACCGGCCAGCCGGTAAGAACACCAGTAACTCTGAACGGAGGCATTGTGGTGCAGGAGCTGCGGAACTTCATCGGCGGACAATGGACGGACACCTCTTATGACCAGCGCAGCGAGCTGGTCGACCCGAGCACTGGCGAGGTGTTCGCCACGGCGCCGGTCTCCAGCGCGACCGAGGTGGCTGCCGCCGTGGCCTCGGCTGCCGCCGCCTTCGAGGGATGGCGCGACGCCACCCCGGCCGAACGCAGTCTTGCCCTGCTGCGGATCGCGGACGCGATCGAGGCCCACGCCGACGAATTCGTTAAGGCTGAGTCTGAGAACACCGGCAAACCGCTCGGGCTCACCAAGTCCGAGGAGATCCCGCCCATGGTGGACCAGATCAGGTTCTTCGCGGGCGCGGCCCGGATGCTGGAGGGCCGGTCGGCGGGCGAGTACATGCCCGGGTTCACCTCGATGATCCGGCGGGAGCCGATCGGGGTGTGCGCGGCGGTGACGCCGTGGAACTACCCGATGATGATGGGCGTCTGGAAGTGGGCGCCGGCGCTGGCGGCCGGCAACACCATGGTGCTCAAGCCCTCGGACACCACACCGGTCACCTCGCTGCTGATGGCCGAGCTGATGAGCGAGTTCCTGCCGCCGGGCGTGTTCAACGTGGTCTGCGGCGACCGGGACACCGGCCGCGCCCTGGTCGCCAACCCGGTGCCCGCGATGGTGTCGATCACCGGCAGCGTCCGGGCCGGCAAGGAGGTCGCCGTCGCTGCCGCCGCCGACCTCAAGCGGGTGCACCTGGAACTCGGCGGGAAGGCGCCGGTGGTCGTGTTCGACGACGCGGATGTGGCCGCCGCCGCGGAGGCGATCGCCATCGCCGGCTACTTCAACGCCGGCCAGGACTGCACCGCCGCGACCCGGGTGCTCGCCGGGCCCGGCGTGCACGGCGACCTGGCGGAGGCGCTGGCCGAGCAGGCGCGCGCGCAGACGGTCGGCGGCCCGGACGTCCAGGACGCCGACTTCGGGCCGCTGAACAACCCCGCGCAGCTGGAGCGGGTGACCGGGTTCCTGACCCGGCTGCCTGACCACGCACGGGTGCTGGCCGGCGGCGGGCGCAGCGGCGACCGTGGCTTCTTCTTCGAAGCCAGCGTGGTGGACGGGCTGCGC
>DATKRG010000278.1:0-4092 GCA_035532275.1 Streptosporangiaceae bacterium
CAGACCTACACCGGCCCGGCGGTGGAAGTGAGCGAGGTCCAGTACGGCGGCGGTCAGTCCTACGGCCTGTTGACGGCGACAGCGACCTGCCCGGCGGCGGGTGCCACCACCATTCCCATCCACCTGCACGCGCAGTGGTGCTACGAGAATAACTGCTCGGGACAGAATGACAACGGCGCTAGCGATGCGGACATCAACCTGCTCCTCTCCGAACTCACGCCCACGCCAACCTTTGCCGCGGGACAGGTCTACCAGGTCGCGGCGGGGAATTGCCGCACCCTCGCTGCGTCGGGGCCTCCCCTGCCCCTGTCCTCCGACCTGTCGGACCCCGCCGATGCGGCGATGACCGCCTCCCCGTTCCACGCCGGCGGCGATGCCATGCCGGTGCTGTTCAGCGGCATGACCTGCTCGGGCACAACGTGCACGGGCACCTGGGGCGTGGTGTTTGACCAGAACTGGGACTACAGCGGCGCTTACGGCGGGGGTCCCGGTCCCGCGACGGTGTGGCTGGTCAATCACAACGGCAACAACGCCGACACCGCCTGCCCAGCGGGCCAGACGTTGCCGGCCTGGCCGCTGTCGTCCGGCGCCAATCAGGTCACGCCCTACACCTTTACCTTTGGGATCCCGTCGTTGCCGAAGGCGGGCCCGTCTACCGTTACTGACGGCTGCGCCACCTACGAGACCGGACCATGAGCCGCCTGTTCCGCACGTTGATCGGGGTCGCGGCGCTGGTCTGTGCCCTGCACGCAGCGGCAGCGACCTGCACCCTGACCGGCCAGACCTGCGCCACTGGCGGCTGCCAGACTGTCACCGCTACCGACGGCACGCCGACCTGTGTCTGCGTCAAGGGCACGGCCAACCCGCCCAGCGGCTGTGTCATCGACGATTCAGCGTCCTGCTGGGACCAGCGCAACACCTACACCTGCCCCGGTCCATTGGTGGATTGTCTGGCTGACCCGGACTGCAGCCTGAGCAGCCAGACCTGCGTCGCCTATGGCGCGGGTGGCGACTGCACGCAGTCTCAGCAGGTCTATGCCTGCACCAAGCGCGTCAAGGTTTGCACCAAAACCCAGTACCTCAATTCCTGCACCACCATCAACACCGAAGGGCTGGAGAATCAACCGGCGGAAGCCAACACCAACGGTCTCGCCAAGGCGATGCAGTCGATGGCGCTGTTGCAGGCGATCGCCAAGAACGTCTCCGGCACTCACCCGCCGGTGCTGTTCCAGGGCACGCTGCTGACCTGCAACCAGGAAGATATCTGCGGCAGCATCAACCCCACGTCCTGCTGCTGCAACACCTCGCTGAAAAAATCCAACGGTGGACAGCTCGGCTGCTCGACGGATGAAGTGAAGCTGGCCGGCTCTCGCCGACAGAAATTGACCCATCCTCTGGAAACCTGCTGCTCGGCCTCGCTGCCGGTGGTGGGCTGCGTGTCGCACGAGCAATCCTTCTGCGCCTTCGACTCCATCCTCGGCCGCATCATCCAGGAACAGGGCCGGGCGCAGCTGGCCGCGCTGGCGGCCGGTGGTGCCGGCACGACGACGCAGACCCCGGTCACGCTGAGCCTGTTCGGCACCGGGGCGGGGGCCTGGATGGGTCCTTTTGATGCCAATGGCAACAACGTCTGGGTCTACCAGTGGCCGAGCGATTGCAACCTGCCTGCTACCCCCGCGTCCGCGCCGGATACCGCCACCTTGATGGGCTGTCCGGCGTCGGCCGATCAGCTGTGGTGGGCGGCCTGCGATGGCGCCGGCTGTGCGGCGCCGACCATCGCACCGCCGGCCATGCCCGCCGACCCCTCGCTGTATGTGCTGTCCACCGATGGCTCAGTCGCTGCTTCGACGTCTTCGGTGGCGCTGTCAAAGTATGTGGTCGTCACTGGCGCCTGTACCGGCACGGGTAATCCGGCGTGCAGCTACACCCTGTCCGGCCTCACCGCGGGCGCCGCCACCCTGCAGACCGATCTGTCGTGGTCGCTGTACGGACAGGCCGGCTGGAATCCGCCGACGACGCTGGGCACCGACTATCAGTTGTCCGGGTACTCGCTGGACCTGAATACATCCCCGGCGCTGGGCGGCGTCGCCCCGACTGCGGTCAGCATCGAGTACGCCACGACGGACGCCAGCAGCGCCAGCGGCAGCTACACTTCCACGACCCTGCCGGTCTCGATTCCGGCCACCGCGCCGATGGCGCTGTCCGGCACCAACATGACGGTCTGGGGATCCTGCACGGGTCCGTACTACCCCTGCGAGTACCACGTCTCCGAACCCGGCACGGCGGTCGCCAAGCCCTGGGACGGCGGCTGCTCCAGCGGCGGCGATCCGGTCAACCCCGACTGCTCGGGCTTCACAATCAGCCAGTTCATGCTGCTGGACCTCTCGCAGATGAACCTCGGCGAGTGGCTGGCGACCGTCAAGCCCGCCGAGCCGGACACCACGGCACTGAGCGCTTCGGCCACAGCGGCGGCAAGCAGCATCACCAGCGCGGCCAGCAGCGCCCCGCCGCAAACGCCGGTGCCGGCCCCCTTTGACACTTCCGGCGACGCCCAGACTTCGCTCAAGCTGTCGGCCTCGTCCTGTCAGGTCGGCGCGGACTGCGCCATCACCGCCGACGCTGTTGCCGACTGGCCGACTTCCGGTAGCGACGCAGCGGTGGCGTCGGTGGATCTGGACTGGGGTGATGGCACCACCCAGACCCTGACCGCGACGACCGTGGTGAACGGCCTGCCGGTGTTCACCGCCACGCACACCTATACCACAGGCGGCAACTACACCGTCACCGCCGACTTCACGATGTCCCCATCCGGCACCGCATCGGCCGATCCCTCCACCGCGCTGCGTCATCGGGCGCAGGCCGGGGTGCAGGCGTGGATCGACGATCCGCCCATCGACAAGACCCAGCAGACCACCGACGGCGCGGGTCAGCTGATCCCGCCGCCGCAGTAGGAAAAAACCCGGCCCCAACTAGAGTCGTTATGAAAGCACGTTCTGTCTTTTCAGCAGTGGCCGCCATGGGGGTCATGGTGCTGTGTGTCTGCCGTCCGGCTGTCGCCGCCCTGAGTGCCCCGGAGGCGTTTAGCGGGCTACTCTCCAGCGCCCACGTCACCGGCCCTGGCTACTACACCAGCGCCACCCGCG
Source organism: Streptosporangiaceae bacterium (assembly GCA_035532275.1). Taxonomy (GTDB): domain Bacteria; phylum Actinomycetota; class Actinomycetes; order Streptosporangiales; family Streptosporangiaceae; genus UBA9676. The sequence continues at coordinate 3,144 of DATKRG010000278.1, forward strand.
GGGTGTTCATGGGCGGCTCCACCAACCTGTATATCCCCAATGATACGGCGGACCTGATCTCGATCTCGCCGCCGACCGAATCCGCTGGCTGTGGCGGGATCAGCCTGTTCTTCGGCGGCTTCTCGTTCATCAACGGTGCCCAGCTGGAGCAACTGGTCACCCAGGTCATGCAGAACGCGCTGGGCTACGCCCTGCAACTGGGCATCCGGGTGCTGTGCCCGATGTGCTCGGACATACTCGGCGAACTCCAGAAGCTGGCGGCGGATGCCGCCAAGGCATCCCGATCCTCGTGCCAATTGGCCGCCGGCCTGGTCGATTCCGCGGCGTCGCACGCCAGGCTGGGCGCGTTCACCGGAGGCACATCCGACGCCTGCTCGGACCTGTCGGCGAGTCAGGGCATGTCCACCGACTACATGGACGCCATGACCTCGGATTGCCAGGGCGTCCAGACCGCATCGACGTGGATCAACACTAACATCACCACGCTGTTTGCCAGCAGTCCCGACCAGGGATCGCAGGCAGCGGCGAAACAAGCCGCCCAACAGGGCAATCCGCTGTGGGCGCAGCTCACGCTGGCCGGCTACGGCGATACCTACGTCAAGGAGATCTTCATCTCGATGGAAGGCTTCACCTCCAACGTGCAGGTCCCAGGCGAGTCCAAGCCGAGCCTACATTCCTATCCGGGCTGGAATAGCCCGGATGCCGGCAAGATCCTGCTCGACATCCTGCTGTACGGGGCGAACCCGGACGCTACCAAGGCGGCGCTGCCGGCGGGCGCGGCAGTCAGTGCCGGACTGGAACAGGCCATCGACGACGCCAAGAAGCTGAACTATGGGAGGCTGCCTTTCTACCTGTGCCGCGGTGTCAGTGGTTCCAGCCTTGTCACGCCGCCCGCGCAGACCCCCGCCCTTGGCGGGGTCGGTGGCACCCCGTTCCTGCGCATGTGCGA
>DATKRG010000279.1:0-1132 GCA_035532275.1 Streptosporangiaceae bacterium
CGGCTGGTGGTGGGTCATGGGCCCTTCCGCAAGCAGTGGCGGTGCCGGTGCGATGCGCCCGGCCCGGGGGCTGTGGCCGGGCGGGCGCGGAACGTCAGCCACGATCATGTCCCGCGCAAGCGCACTACGCAAGTGCGTGACAGGAATTTCTAAACGTGATAGCACATGGGATGCTGCGCCCACGCCGGAACGCCGGTAGGGTTCCTGCCAGGCAGGCCCGCCCACCTGGGCCGCCATCTCCCCAGCGCAGTTGCGCGGAAGAAGGTGAGGGACCATGCCCGCACCCACCGCCCCGACCGCCCGGCGGCGGCGGCTCGGCCTGGAGCTGCGCCGGCTGCGCGAGGCGGCCGGCATCAAACTCGACCAGGTCGCCGCGCAGATCGAGCTGACCGTCTCCACCCTGTCGCGGATCGAGACCGGCAAGGCCCCCTGCCGCACCACCTACCTGACCGCCATGCTGGACATGTACGGCGTCACCGACCCCCAGCAGATCCAGCTGCTCAAGGACATGGCCCGCGAGGGCCAGCGCAAGGGCTGGTGGGCCGAATACGACGACCTGCCCGCGAGCTTCGGCATCTACGTCGGGCTGGAAGCCGAGGCGGCGTCGCTGCGCGCTTACGAGGCCCAGCTCGTCCCCGGCCTGCTGCAAACCCGCGACTACGCCCACGCCGTGCACCGCGCCTGGGACAGGAAAGCCAGCGCCGAGCACATCGACCGCCTCACCGAGCTGCGCATGAAACGCCAGGAGGTGCTGACCCGCCCCGATGCCCCGCTGGAGCTGTGGGCCATCCTGGACGAGGCGGTGCTGCGCCGCCCGGTCGGCGGACCCAAGGCCATGCGCGCCCAGCTCGGCAAGCTGCTGGAGGCCACCGAACTGCCGAACCTCACCCTGCAGGTGCTGCCGTTCGCCCAAGGCGCCCACGCGGGCCTCAGCGGCCCGTTCTACATCATGGACTTCCCCGGCGAAGACCCCCCCACGGCCTACATCGACAGCGCCGCCGGGAGCATCTTCCTGGACAAAGACCACCAGGTACGGCGCTATGCCGAGGCGTTCGACCAGCTCCGAGCCGACGCCCTGTCACCCGGCGACTCACGGGAAATGCTCGCTAAACTGAACACCGAGACCTGACCC
>DATKRG010000280.1:0-44113 GCA_035532275.1 Streptosporangiaceae bacterium
GGCGGCCAGGCTGAACACGATCAGCGCGAACAGCAGGAATGTGATCACGTGGACGCTGGTGCACCACAGGCAGATGGCGTTCAGGGTGAACAGCTCTGTGTAGATGAGGTAGAGGACGAACACCATGCCGACGCCTACCGAGCCGGCCCGGATCAGGCGGAGCGGGGTCCACGTTATCCGCCAGGCCCACGGCGAGGTGGCGGCGGCCATGAAGACATAGAACGCGAGCCCGAGTACGGCGACCGGGAAGATGCCGAACACCATCGACTCGGCGCTCGTCGTCACCGCCGCGCAGTTGACCAGGCCCTTGTCAGAGCAGGCGAGGATCGACGACGAGGTGAAGTGGGCGATGGTGAGGTAGGTCGAGACTCCGAGCCCGGCCAGCGACAGGACCCAGGTGGTCCACTGGAACCAGGCCGGCGCGATGCGCGACCCCTCGGGCGGGAGGTCCGCCGCCCCGCGCGCAGCTGCCACCCCTCTCGCGGCAGGAGCCTGCTTGCCTCCCTGCCGGGCTGCGGGGCTACCCCGGCCTCGCTGCTGAGCTCGCTGCTGACCGTTGCCTGCTCTGGCACCGGAGTTTGCGGCACCGGAGTTTGCGGCACCGGAGTTTGCAGCACCGGGGGTGCCGGCCGCGGCCCGCTGCCCGTTGCCCGGCCGGCGGCCGGAGGCCGGGACCGGCTGGGGCTCCGGACGACCGCCCCGGGTGCCCTTGTCCCGTGACTTCCCGCCCGGCCGCCCACCAGCGGCCGGCGTGCGCGCCGGCTTAGGGGTGGCCATTACAGCCCTCCCGCCAGTGTCTTGATCGTCGGCGAGGTGCACACGGAGGCCGGCTGATTGTTCGTGGTCTGGCAGATGGCGGCGGTGATGTAGTTCGCGGCACCGTCCACGCCCTGGGCCACCGGCGACGACGGGTTTTGGACCGCGGCCGCGATCTGGCTCCAGGTCATGCCCTTCAGCACACCCGGGTCGTAGATGGGGGCCTTGATCATGAACTTGTTCCCGAAGTCGATGAACGGGTAGGAGTTCGGGTTGTACTTCTGCCACAGTGCCTGCTGCTGCGACGTCGTGGCCTGCAGCGGCGAGTGATCGACCTTCTCGTTCTCGACCGGGACGAAGGTCAGGTACCGGCTGGAGTAGCCGGTCTTGTAGAAGGTCAGCGTGGCGGTGCTGGGGAAGACGTCGCTGCTGGAGGAGTGAATGCCCCGCAGGGGGGTGGACAGCGTGCCGAACCGGCTCAGGGCGATCGCCATCGGCCACCGCATCGCGGCGCAGTAGGGGCAGAATTCGGCGCCGATGTAGAGCATCTCCGGTTTGCCCGGGCTGTTCAGCGGCGAGCCGCTGATCGCGTTCACCGGGCTCGGGTTGTAGGACAGGACCGAGCCCTTGCCCACCGTGTTCAGCGTGGTGGCGGGCACGGTCGTGAGGCTATTGGTCACGCTGGCCGGCAGCGCGGTGCCAGATGCCGGGCCCGGCTTCGTCGTCGACGGGGACGACGCCAGCTTGATGACGATGAAGGCCACCACGATGGCGACGACGCCGATGATGCTGCCGCCGGTGATGAACATGCGCCTGCGCATCTCGGCCCGCCGTTCGGCCGCCCGTTGCGCCGCGATCTTCTCCCGCGCGTTCTGCTGCCTGATCCGTGTCGCCTTGCCCATCGCCAGTCCTCAGAGATGATCGTCCCGGATCGTCCGCCCCGGATCGTCAGCCCAGGATCGTCCGCCGCAGTCCATCGTAGAGCGCTCTGGTGCCTGGCCGGGCCTGCTCGGCAGGAGGCTCAATGGCATCGTTACCCGCCTTTGGCCGGCCACCACGGCCGGGGGAGGGCGCACCGCAAGCCAGAGCACAGAGGGACCGATCGGTGTCCAGACTTCTTGCGCTCCGCAAATGACAATAGCTAGTGTCGACAGCATGATCACCATGAACAGCAGGAGCCGGCGACGGCCCTGGTCGCTGCTGGCCATCGCGTGTGCTGGTCTTGTCGCCGTCGGATGCAGTTCGTCCTCGACGTCGACCACCTCGGGTTCGGGTAGCTCGGGCACCGCGAACGTCGCCTACGCCGGTTCGCTGACGAACCTGAACGAGAAGGTCATCGGCCCCGCCTTCACCAAGGCGACCGGCCACCCCTACCTCGGCCGGGGCGCCGGCTCGAAGGCGCTGTCGGCGGAGATCGCCTCCGGCGAGATCTCGCCGAACGTGTTCGAGAGCATCGGCGGCAAGCCGATCGAGGCGCTCGAGCCCAAGTTCACCAACTGGTACGTGGCGTTCGCGGCCAGCCCGCTGGTGGTCGCCTACAACCCCGACAGCAAGTACGCCAGCGACTTCAAGGCCATCGCGAGTGGCAGCAAGCCGATCACCGACCTGTTCACGCTGATGGAGAAGCCTGGCTTCAAGCTCGGCCGGACCGACCCCAACCTGGACCCGCAGGGCGAGGCGTTCATCCTCATGCTGATGCTGGCGCAGAAGCAGTACCACCTGCCCGCGGACACGGTGACCAAGATCATTCAGGGTCAGCCCGGCTCCGCGAACTCGCCCACCATCTTCGACGAGACGGCACTGGAGCCGCGGCTGCAAGCCGGCCAGCTCGACGCCGCCAGCGCCTACCTGCCGCAAGCGATCCAGCTGCACCTGCCCTACATCACCCTGCCGGCCACCATCAGCCAGGGCGACCCGGCGCTGAAGGACCAGTACGCGACCGTATCCTTCAAGCTGGCCAGCGGTGAGGTGGCCCAGGGCAAGCCGCTCGTGGTCAACATCACCACCATCGGCAAGAAGGACAGCTCTGCAGCGGACAGGGCGGCCGCCGACGCCTTCGTCGCCTACGTGCTCTCCCCGGCCGGACTGGCACTGCACAAGCAGGGCGGCTATGTCCTGCTGCCGCTGAAGCTCACCGGCAGCATGTCGGCGGTCCCGGCTGCGGTCCGTAAAGATCTAGGCGGGTAAGGATCTAGGCGGATAGGAGACAGTCAGATGTCCACCCCGGTGCTGGCTGGGCAGCCGGCGCAGCCAGCACCGGGAACCCCCCGGCGGGTGACTGCCGGACCGGCCACGCGACTGCGTTCGGTATCGGGGGTTATCTCGGTCGTGGCGGCGGCGCTGATCTGGATCGCGCTGCTCGGCCCGGTCATCACCTTGTTCGTGCACCTGTCCCCGAGCGCGATCGCCTCCGCGCTGCGGGCACCGGGGGCACTCAGCCCGCTGGCGGTGTCGCTGGAGTCCGGTGCCGTCACGCTCGCCGTGCTGATCGTGCTCGGCACGCCGCTGGCCTGGCTGATGGCACGCGACCGGCTGCCGCTGCCCCGGCTGTGGGAGGCCGGGGTGCTGGCCGCGCTGCTGCTGCCGCCGCTGGTGGTGGGCCTGCTGCTGGTCTTCATGGTCGGGCCGGTCACCCCGATCGGGGAGGCGCTGGCGCACGTCCACCTGTCGGCCACCAACACGTTCCTGGCGCTGGTGATCGCCGAGGTCTACGAGTCGGCGCCGTATTACGTGCTGGGCGCACAGGCGGCGTTCGGCGGGGTCGACCCGCGGCTGGAGGAACAGGCCGGGCTGCTGGGCGACCGCCCCGCGCGGGTGGCGCGGCGGGTGACGCTGCCGCTGGCCGCACCGGGGCTGGCGATGGCGCTCGCGGTCGCCTGGGCCCGCGCCATGGGGGCGTTTGGCGCCGTGGTCATCATCGCCTACCACCCCTACGGGCTACCGTTGCAGATCTGGACTTCACTGCAGGAGACCGGCCTGCCCTCTGCTCTGCCGTTCGCCCTGGTCCTGCTGGTAGTGGCGCTGCCGCTGCCGGTTGCCGCCTACCTGTGGAGCGCCCGTGCTCGAGGCCGACGTCGAGATTGACCGCCGGGAGTTCACCGTCGCGGTCACGCTGACGGTCGCGCCGGGGGAGCGGCTGGCGCTGTTCGGCCCCTCCGGCTCGGGCAAGACGACGACGCTGGAGACGATCGCCGGGCTGGTGGCGCCGGGCCGCGGCCGGGTCGCCCTGGCCGGCCGGGTGCTGACCCAGAGCTGGGCGCCCCGGCACCATGTCCCGCCCTGGCGGCGCGGGGTCGGCCTGCTGCGCCAGGACCCCGGCCTGTTCCCGCACCTCACCGTGGCGCAGAACCTTCGCTACGGGGCCGGGCCGCGGCCCGACGCGCAGCGCCTGGCGGGGATCGCCGACCGGCTTGGCATCGGCGGGCTGCTCGACGACTGGCCCCACGCGGTGTCGGGTGGCCAGGCACACCGGGTCGCACTTGGCCGCCTGCTGCTCGCCCGCTGCGACGCCCTCCTGCTGGACGAGCCGTACACCGGTCTTGATGCCGGGCTGCGGCGTGACCTTACCGAGCTCGTACGTTCAGTAGTGGCCGAACGAAAGGTGCCAGCGATCCTGGTCGCTCACGAACTCGCCCAGGCGCAGGCCTTCGCCGACCGGCTGGCCGTGCTCGACCAGGGGCACATCCTGCAATGCGGCCCGCCGGACGAGGTGGTCCGCCGGCCGGCCAGCCGCCGGGTGGCCGAACTGGTCGGCTATCAGGGCTTCGTACCAGCACCGGCAGGCACGGGCTTGGCTGGCACGGGTTTGGCTGGCACGGGTTTGGCTGACACAGTCGCCGGGGTGCATCCGGAGCGGGTCGCGGTCGGGGCTGACCCCGGCCGGGGCCTGGTGCTGACCGGGCGGATCACCGCCGCCCGGCCCGCCGGGGCTGGCTGGGAAGCAGAGTTCGGCGCCCCCGGGGGCACGATGATCCGGTTCTTCCTGCCCGACCGGCCGGAGACCGGCAGCGAGATGGCGATCACGCTGCTGGACCCGCCGCTGTTCGGCGCCGACGGCGCTGCGCTGCCGCACCAGGTGCGGGCATGACCCGCGGGCCGGCCGAACCGGGGGATATGACCGGGGACGACGGCATGGCGGGCTCGGGTGCCCGGCTGCGGCTGGCCCGGCAGGCGCGTGGGTTCTCCCAGCAGCAACTGGCGGGCATGGCAGGGGTGTCCCGGCAGGCGGTGTCGGCGGTGGAATCCGGTCACTCCGACCCCTCGCTGCGGGTCGGGCTCGCCCTGGCCCGGGCGCTGGGCATGAGCGTCGAGGAACTGTTCGGCCCCGGCAACGTGCCTGCCGCCGTGACAGCGCGGCCGGTGGCGGCGGCGCTCGGGCCGGCGGGGACCCGGGTCAGCCTGGCCTCGCTCGGCGGCTCTATCGTCGCGCTCCCGCTCACCGGGGACACCGTCACCCAGGCCGGCTTCCGGCCCGCGGGCGGAGTGGTGGCAGGTCCTGACCGGGTGCGGCCGATCGTTCCGCCCCGGCCGACCCTGGTGGTCGCGGGCTGCGACCCGGCGCTGCCGCTGCTGGAGACCCCGCTGGCACGGCTGGACCCGCCGGTGGGGTTCAGCTGGTGGCCGTGCAGCAGTGAGGAGGCGCTGCGGCTGGCCGGGGCCGGGCTGGTGCACGCGGCCGGGGCGCACCTGCGCGGCCGGTCAGGCGACTACAACACAGGCGCCGTGCGCGATCGGCTCCAGCACCGGGGCGCCGAAGTGGTCGGGTTCGCCTCCTGGCGCGAGGGCCTGGTGATCCGGCCAGGGCTGGACGTCTCCGGGCTGGCCGACCTGCCCCGGCAGGGACTGCGGCTGGTGAACCGCGAGGAGGGTTCGGAGGCCCGGCGGGTGCTCGACCGGGAAGCGGACCGGCTCGGGATCGAGCCCGGGTCCCTGCCCGGGTACGGCAGCCGGGCGACCGGGCACCTGCAGGTCGCCTCGGCGGTCGCGGCCGGGCTGGCCGACGTGGGCGTGGCGAGCGAGCCGGCCGCGCTCGCCTACGGGCTGGCCTTCCTGCCGCTCGCCGCCGAACGCTTCGACCTGGTGATCCCGGCTGACCAGGCCGGGTCGCGGGAGGTGCAGGCGCTGCTCAAGGTGCTTGCCTCACCCTGGCTGCTGGCGCAGCTCACCATCCTGCCCGGGTACGACCCCGGCCGCTGCGGCGAGCACGTCGCTTCTCTGTGAGCCAGCTTCTCTGTGAGCCAGCTTCCCTGTGTGCTAGCCGCGCCTGATGATCGCCGGGGTGTTCACCTTGTCCGCGGCGATCTTGAGGATGACCCGGCCCTGCGGCCCGACCGGGTTGCGGTAGTCGGCGCCGGTGTATTTGCGGGACAGCTCGTCGATGTGCGCACGTGCCTGCTCCCCGATGACCATCTCCACCACGTGGCCCCTGACCTCGGCCCAGTCCCACGGGTCCTCGGCGGAATGGATCAGCACAGTGATGCGCGGGTCGCGGCGGAGGTTCCGGGCCCGCTGCCGCTGCGGCTCGGTGTTCACCAGCACGTGCTCACCGTCGGTGTCCACCCAGGTGAGCAGGGCCTGCGGCTGCCCGTCTGGCATCAGGGTCACCACCGTCGCGAGGTGCTTTCCCTTGGCCAGCCTGACAACGTCCGGATCAAGCGCCATAGCGCCACGACCTGCCTTTCCGCTGAGCCCTTTCAGTGGCCGAAGACTGGGATCATCACCGCCCGGGCGATGGTGTGGAAGCGCAAGTTGAAGCCGGCCACAGCGGGCGAGGCATCCGCGGTCACACCCTGCGAGGCGAGATCGTCCACGTCCAGCGCGTGCACAGCGAAGACATAGCGGTGCGGCGGGTCCCCGGCCGGCGGGGCGGCACCGCCGAAATCATGGGAACCGTAATCGTTGCGCACGCAGAACGCGCCAGCGGGCAGCCCGGACAGGTCCCCGCTCACGGCGCCGGTGGGCAGTTCTGTCACCGAGGCGGGCACGTCCAGCAGCACCATGTGCCAGAACCCGGAGCCGGTCGGGGCGTCGGGGTCGTAGCAGGTCACCGCGAAGCTCTTGGTCTCGGCCGGGAAGCCGTGCCAGCTCAGCCGCGGCGAAATGTTCTGGCCGGTCATCCCGAATCCGCTGTAGACCTGTGCGTCGCCCATCATCTGCCCGTCGGCGACGTCGGTGCTCTCCACCGTGAACGAGGGGACCGCGGGCATGAAGTCGTACGGCAACGGTGCACGTTCGGTCATAGTGATCTCCGTAAGTCGTGGGGCGGCCGAACCGCCCCCCTACGCTATCGAGCCCTACGCTATCGAGCCCTACGCTATCGAGCAGCGCCAGGCTGACGGCCGGCAAACCAAGCAACACGCACCAGCAAAACGAACTGGCCCAAACCAGGGGCCGGTGGGGGCTCGGCGAAGCGGCGGATGGAGGTGGCTCGTGACAGGCGTTCAGCTGACCTGGCTCCGCCGCTTCGCATTCGTCGTGGTGCTGCTCGTCGCCGCGGTCGCACCTGGCCCGGCTGCCGGGTCGCGTTCGTCGCGGTGCGTCGGCCCGGCCTGCGAGCGGGCCGGCACGGTGCGCTGGGCCCGGCTGCTGCCCGGGTCGTGGACCGTGCAGAACGGCCTGGTCGGAACCGCTCTGGCGCAGGGCCAGGCCTATGCGGCGCTGGGCCAGGACGTCGCCGTGGTCGGCTCCGGGCTGACCGTCTCGGCCTATGCGGCCCGCAACGGGCAGCAGCTGTGGACGGCCGGCCTGACCGGGCTCCCGGCCGGTTCGGCGATCGTCTCGGTCCGGGTCTGGCCGGGTGTGGTCACCGCCGGGGTCGGGCTGCCCGTCCCGACAGGCCATGTCCGCGGGCCGGCCAGGGACGAGGTCGTGCTGTCGGCGGCGACCGGCAAGGTGATCCGGTCGTACCCGGCGGCGGCGTTCGGCGGTGCCGTGGCAGCCGATGCCACCGCCACGGTGATCGTCGGCCCGCACGCGGTCACCCGGTACGCGAACCGGACCGGCCACGTGCTGTGGAGCCGGCCGACCGGCCGGGCGGCTCAGACCTGGCAGGTGGACGGCAGCCGGCTGTATGTCACGGTCGCCGCCGGCGGCTACCTGGGGACCGCTCCGGTGACGGCGCTGCGCGAGATCGACCTGCGAACCGGCGCCGAGCGGGTGGTCCACGCGCCGGGGCACGCCTTCGACGGCCCGCTCAGCCTGGCGTTCGACGGGGCGGTGTACTTCGCCGGGGCGGACGGGGTGACCGCCTACCGGGGCAGTACCGGTGCCCGCCTGTGGCACCGGCCCGCCGGTCTGCCCGAGAGCGTCGATGTGGTGGAGCAGCGACTGTATCTGCTCGTCGGCAATGCCCTGATCGGGGTGGATCCGTTGACCGGGGCCCGGCTGGCCCGGGTCTCCGGCGCCATGGCCGCCGGGTCCGCCGGGCTGTTCGGGGTCCGGGAGGGAGCCGTGCTCGGGCTCGACCACGGCTCGCTCGGCAAGGCGTGGGGGTACAACGTGGCCACCCAGCGCGTGCTGTGGACCAGCGCCCCACTGCCGTGGCCGCACTACTTCGTGGACCTGTCCGGGATCGGCGGGAGCTCGTCACCGGGATTGGACGGGCTGCTGCTGGCTGTCTGCGCGAACGTGGGGGCACCTTTGGCGGACGGCGTGCAGCCGTGTGTGCGGCCGGAGCTGGTGCTGGTCAACCGCTGAGGGGTGGGCGGTGCTGGCCTGCCGGATCCGCAGTGGGCGGGCGGCGAAGGGTTGCTTGCGCGGCATGTTCTTGGGAGCGTCCGGGTTGTCGTAGAAGGAGCGGGAAGTGGAGCTGGCAAGCAGCCGGTCTAAGGAGTGAGGACATGCGGTGGCGGCGTGGGGGGCGTCGGGGGGTTCGGGCTGAAGGGCCGCGGGTGACTGTGGTCGGGGCCGGGTTCGGCGGGCTCGCGGCCGTGGCGGAGCTGGTGCGCGGGGGCGCACGGGTGATGCTGATCGACCGCTACGTCTACAGCACGTTCCAGCCGTTGCTGTACCAGGTGGCGACCGGGGGTCTGAACCCGGGTGATGTGGCGTACCCGGCGCGGGCGTTCACCCGGCGGCAGGGGGCGCGGTTCAGGCTCGGTGAGGTGACCCGGGTGGACACGGCGGGGCGCCGGGTCACGCTGGCGGACGGCGGGCAGTTCGAATACGACTACCTGATCCTGGCGACGGGGGTGTCGGCGGCCTACTACGGGGTGACCGGCGCGGCCGAGTACAGCCTGGGGCTGTACACCCGGCGGGACGCGATCACGCTGCGGGATCACATCATGGCCCGGCTCGAGCGGCTGGACATCGCCGGCCTGGGCAAGGACGTGAACTTCACAGTGGTCGGCGGCGGCGCGACCGGCGTGGAGGTGGCCGGGGCCCTGGCCGAGCTGCGGGCCACCGCGCTGGACGCCGCGTTTCCCGAGGTTGACCTGGCCAGCGTGCACATCAGGCTGATCGAGCAGGCGCCCGTGCTCTTGGCGCCTTTCCACCCGGCGCTGCAGGAGCACGCACACCGCGAGCTCGCCGCCCGGGGCGTGGAGGTCCGCGTGGGCACCCAGATCTGCGCGGTCACGCCGGACAGCGTGCAGCTGGCCGGTGGCGAGGACCTGCCCAGTGACGTCACCATCTGGGCGGCCGGGGTCGCCGCGCCGGCCGCGGCCGGCCGGTGGGAGCTGCCACAAGGCCGCGGCGGCCGCATCCTGACCGGGCCCGACCTGCGGGTGCACGGCAACGACCGGGTGTTCGCGGTCGGTGACATCGCGCTGGTGGACGGGCTGCCGTTGCCCCAGCTGGCCCAGCCGGCGATCCAGGCCGGGCGGCACGCGGCCCGGCAGGTGAGTCGGCTGGCGGCTGGCGAGCCGACGGCCCCGTTCAGCTATCACGACAAGGGCATCATGGCGACGATCGGCCGCCGCAGCGCTGTCGTCCAGCTTCCGCGCGGCCTGCGCGTGCGCGGCACCCTGGCCTGGCTGGCCTGGCTCGGCCTGCACCTGATCACGCTGCTGGGCAACCGCAACCGGCTGTCCGCGCTGCTCAACCTGTCCTGGCGGTATGTGAGCTGGGGTCATGGCGGGGGCGTCATCGTCGGCGACGACCCGCCGCCCGGCCCCGCCTCGCGATCCATAGACGGATAGCAGTCCACGGGCGGAGCAGTCCACGGGCGGAGCAGTCCACGGGCGGAGCAGTCCACGGGCGGAGCAGTCCACGGGCGGAGCAGTCCACGGGCGGATCGGGCGTCCTAGTTCCATCCCGCGCCACGGCCGGGCTGGCAACTGCTTACTATGAACCGTGCCCCCAGAAGAGACCGGCGCCCCGCCGGAGCGGGTGGACGCCGGCATGCTGGTCCTGTGCCGGGTCCGGGCGCAGGATGCCGGTGAACTCGCTGCCGCCGTCGGCGCCAGCATGGATCACCTGCGTCCGTGGATGCCCTGGGCGAACCCGGACGCGGCCGACCCGCGGACCCAGCGGGTCCGGGTGGCCGAGGCCGACGAGATGTGGGCGCAGGGCACCGACTACATCTACTCGGTGTTCGCGGCCACCGAAGGCACGGCGGGCCAGGGGAGTGGCGAGGGCAGCAGAGCCGAGGGCAGCAGAGCCGAGAGGAGCACAGGCGAGGGAGACCCGGCCGACACGGCAGGCTGGGTGAACAGGGACGGCGCCCTGGCTGGCGCCATCGGGCTGCACCGGCGGGTCGGTGACGGCGGCATCGAGATCGGTTACTGGATCGCCGAGCGGTACACCAGGCGCGGCTTCGCGACCGCCGCGGCGGAGGCAATTACCTCGGTCGCGCTGGCCCTGTCCGGGGTGAAGCGGGTCGAGATTCACTGCGACGAGGCCAACACCGCCAGCGCCGCGATCCCCCGCAAGCTCGGCTACCGGCTGGACCGGATCGTCTCGCACGAGCCGGAGGCGCCCGGGGAGACCGGCCGCCGGCTGATCTGGGTGCGGGAAACAGCCGATGCCGGTAACGCTGACCCCGGCGGAGCGGCCTGGTGAGCACGTCCTCCCGAGCGGGTGCGGCCAGGCTGCGCCGATGGCCGGGCCCCGTACTACCCGCCGTCTTGCTACCCGCCGTCTTGCTGCCCGCCGCCGCGATGGCTGCCGCCGCGATGGCTGCCGTCTTGCTGGCTGGCTGCGCGGCCAGCGCTAGCCCCGGCCCTAGCCAGACGAGCGGGAGCCAGACGAGCGGGAGCCAGGCCGCGGCCCGCAACCCCGCCCTCGATCCCGGCAGCTCGCTGGGCGGCCAGCCCGCGCCCGACATCTCGCTGCGGAACCAGTTCGGCCAGCCCATGTCGCTGCGGCAGTTCCGCGGCAAGGTGGTCATCCTGGCGTTCGCCGACTCACAGTGCACCACGGTGTGCCCGCTGACAACCGTCAGCATGGTGCAGGCCAAGCAGCTGCTCGGCCCGGCTGGCAGCAAGGTGCAGCTGCTCGGGGTGGACGCAAACCCACGGGCCACCTCGGTGGCCGACGTCATGGCCTATTCGCGGGCGCACAACATGGTCAACCAGTGGGACTTCCTCACCGGCACGCCCGCCCAGCTCACCGCGGTCTGGCAGGCCTACCACATCGCGGTGCAGATCCAGGCCGGGCAGATCGACCACACGCCTGCCCTGCTGGTCATCGACCCGCAGGGCCGGGAGCGGGAGATCTACCTGACCCAGATGAACTACGCGAGCATCGGGCAGGCGGCGCAGATCCTGGCCGACGAGGCGGCCAGCCTGCTGCCCGGCCACCCGCATGTAGCCAGCCAGCGGTCTTTGGCGCACATCGCGGGGCTGGGGCCCGCTTCGGCGGCGACGCTGCCGGGCGTCCCGTCCGGGACGGTACGGCTCACGCCGGGGCAACCTCGTCTGGTCATGTTCTTCGCCACCTGGCTGGCGGAAACCTCGGACCTGCGCTCCCACCTGCTGGCGCTGGACGGCTACGCCCGGGCGGCCGCGCGGGCACACCTGCCAGGCCTGGTCGCGGTGGACGAGACGGCCACCGAGCCGTCCGCCGCCACCGTGGCCGCCTACGTCAAGAGCCTCGGCAGCCCGCTGCACTACCCCGTGGCGCTGGACGTCACGGGCCGGCTCGCCGATGGCTACGGCGTGCAGGATCAGCCCTGGTTCGCCCTGGTGTCCGCCGCCGGCACGATCGTGTGGAAGCACGACGGCTGGCTGCCACTGGCCACCCTGGAGGCGGCCGCCCGGCGGGCCTGATCCCATGGCACTTAATCCCGCGGCTTCCGATCCCACAGCCCCTAATCCCACAGCCTCCGATCCCACAGCCCCTGATTCACTATCCGCAGCCGAGCCAGGCTACGAACAGGACTGGCACGCCTGGCACACCGCCTACGACGAACCGCGCTCGCCGCTGGCGCAGCGGCTGGCGGTGGTCCAGGCCCGGATAACTGACGCGCTGGACGCCGCGCCCGCCGGACCGCTCCGGGTGATCAGCATGTGCGCTGGCCAGGGCCGCGACTTGATCCCGGTGCTGGCCCGGCACCCGCGCGGGCCGGACGTCAGTGCCCGGCTGGTGGAACTCGATCCGGCGCTGGCCGCTACGGCACGCCAGCGCGCGGCGGATCATCGCCTGCCGGGAGTCGAGGTCGTGACGGGGGACGCCGCGCTCACCGGTGCCTATACCGGCCTGGTCCCGGCCGACCTGGTGCTGGCCTGCGGCGTGTTCGGCAACGTGCCCGACGCCGACATCAAGCGGACGGTCCGGTGTTGCGGCCAGCTGTGTGCCGAGGGCGGGACCGTGGTGTGGACGCGCGGCCGGATGGCTCCGGACAAGGTGCCGCTGATCTGCGACTGGTTCGGCGAGCAGGGGTTCGAGCTGCGCTGGCTGTCAGTTCCCTGGGTGCGATACGGGGTCGGGATGCACCGTCATACGCGCCAGCCGGGGCCGCTGGCGGCCGGGCTGCGCATGTTCAGCTTCACTGGCCCGGACTAGTCCCGGCCAGCGAGCGCCGGCCAGCGAGCGCCGGCCAGCGAACGCCGGCCAGAAAGCGCCTGTCAGCAGAAGACCGGGACCCGTATGAGGCTCAGGCGGCACAGGCGGCTTGGCTTGACGACGAGTTCGCGAGCGGTCGTCGCCTTGGCCGCCGGTGTGGGCCGCTGGGCACCGGGGAACCCGGCGGCGATCATGAGTGCGCACACCGCGGCGCTCAGGATGGCCGGCAGGAGCAGGAACGCCCTTGCCCTGGCGGCAGGCCTGCGGATGATCTGCCGGGGCAGGGACCGGATCGCCTTCAGCCGGTCGACCACCGGCCGCACCCGCACGTCCTCGAACCAGGGCATCTTCTCGCCCAGGGTCAGCCGGCTGAAGGTCACGAACAGCGACCTGAGCCGCGGGTCGGAACGGGCGAGCCTGCCTTCGATCTCCTGCAATTTCCGCTGTTGACGGGCGGGCAGACTCATCGCGACCTCACACATACGCCTGGTTACCATTCCTGTGCGGTAAGGCTACCGCCCGGGAATGGCCTGCATGGGGGCGGTTGTCCGATTGCCCGCGGTTACTTCGGCTGCGCGCGATCACCCGGCCCGTCGTTGGCTACTGCCGCTGGGTCCAGGGCGCGGGTCAGGGCGCGCGGCCACAGCCGCCGGGATCTGACCACTGCAACCTCCACCGCGTACAGCGTGATCTGTGCCTGCAGGTAGAGCCAGGCGAGCAGGCCCAGCACGATCGCGAACACCCCATAGAGCGGCGAACTGCGGGCGAGCTGGTGACCGACGATGTACCCGCCGGCCAGCTGCAGGATCTGCCACGCGACCGCGGACAGGAGGGCGCCGGGGAACAGTTCGGGGCCGCTCACTTCGGCGGCGGTGGCGAGCCGGAACCCGAGCCAGAACAGCCCGATGTTGAGCAGCAGCGAGACGGCGACGGTGGCGGCATGCCCACCCGCCCCGGTGATGGCGTGCCCGGCACCGGCGGCCAGCCCCGACAGCAATGAGGTGGCGATGACGCCCAGCCCGACCACGATGATCAGGGTGACGCCGCGCAGCAGCGACCGGGGGAAGCCGGGGCGCCGGTCCTTGGGGATACCCCAGACCGTGTTCAGCGCGTTCTGGACCGCCCCGGCCACCCCGCGCGCGCCCAGGAAGGTCAGCAGCAGTCCGAGGACCAGCGCCGGACCGGTTTGCTGGAGCGAATGCACGTTGCTGCGCAGCTGCGGGCCGATCACCGGGAACTGGGCGAAGGTGGAGCTGAGCACCTGGTCGCGGAGCGCGGGATGGGAGCCGAGCACGATGTCGAGCACAGTCACGAAGACCAGCAGCAGCGGGAACAGGGACGCGAAACTGTAGTAGGCCACCAGTGCGGCGAGGTTGCCCGCCTGGTCGTCGCTGAACTTCTTCCACACGGCCACGCCGAAGGCCAGCCAGGCATGCCGCTGCTGGATCCGGTCAACCGCGCGGAGCAGGCGCTCCGGGTTCACCCCGGCTCTCTACCCGGCACAGAGCCGGGTTCACCCCGGCTCCCGGGCTAGCACAGAGCCGGGTTCACTTCGGGCTCCCGGGCTCTGTTACCAGCATCCAGGGCAGCGAGCCGGCTGCCGTCGACTGACCCGTGCTCATCGGGCCCATCTCACCGCGCCGCAGCACGACGCCGGGCAGCAGGCCGGGCGCGCTGGAGGCGATCACCCGGCCGTTGCCGCTGATCAGTGCGGCCCGGCCGAGCCGGGCCAGCCCGGGCAGCAGCATCTGCTCCACTTCGCTGGCGAGGATGTCGGCGCCCGCCACGCCCAGGAACCCGCCGGGTACCGGGCCTGTCACCGGGCAGGCTGAGTCACAGCAGGCTGAGTCACAGCAGGCCGAGTCACAGCAGGCCGAGTCATCGCTGCTGGAGGCTGAGCCGCAGGTCCAGCAGGCGGCTGGTCTGCGCAGCCACGTGCTGCTCGGCGATCTGCCGCGCCCGCTCGGGCTCGCCCGCCCCGATGGCCCCGATCAGCAGGTCGTGCTCGCGGGCCGAGGCGGCCACGTCCTCACCCTCCATGGGCAGCCACACCAGGTCGCCGATCTCGGACCACAGCTCCATCTCCTCCCGCGTGAGCCGGGGCGACTGGGCAGTGGCGGCGATCTCGATGTGCAGCCGTGCGTCGGCCCGCCGGCGGGCGGTCAGTGTGGTGGCGCCAAGGAGCCGTTCAGCGTGCTCGCGGAGGGAGGTGACGTCGGCGGGAAGCGCGCGCTCGGCGGCCAGCCTGGCGGTGGCCCCGGCGATCGCGGCCCGGTGGTCGCCGATGTCGCGCAGTTCGTGCAGGGACAGCAGCCGCAGCGGGCGTTCGAGCCGGTCGATGCCGTCGGGTGCACGCACGAACGACCCGCCGCCACGCCCGCGCCGGGTCTCGACCAGGCCCATGGTCCGGAGCGTGGCAAGCGCCTCGCGCAAGGTCACGGTGGAGACGCCGAGCTGCCCGGCCAGCTGGCTCTCGGCGGGGAGCCGCTCACCGTCCAGCAGCAGGCCCAGCCGGATGGCTTTGGTCAGCCGCCGGGTGACCGTGTCCGCCCGGCCGCCGGTGTCGAGCGGCGTGAACAGAGTGCGCGCCCGGACCGTCGTCAGCGCAGGTGGTGCCACCAATGCCCCCCGCCGATGATGAACTTGACACAAACATCTGATCCTGTAGGTTATCGGAATCGTCGATCCCTGGGACGCGGTTCGCGCACGGGGTAAGGGACCTTCAGGTGGCCAGAACCGGCGGCCGGACCAGGCTGGGAGCGGTACGAAGGGCACGGGTGAGCGAGACGGCGACGGGCAGGCAGGAACCAGCGCCCGCGGTCCGGCTGACTGGTGTGCGTCGCATGTACGGCCAGCTCGCCGCGGTCGCCGGGGTGGACCTGGCGGTCGCCGAGGGTGCGTTCTTCACCATGCTCGGCCCGTCCGGCTCGGGCAAGACCACCCTGCTGCGGCTGATCGCCGGCTTCGAGCGCCCGGACGCGGGCTCGGTGGAGCTGGCGGGCGTGAACGTGACCCGCGAGCCCCCCTACGCGCGCAACGTCAACACGGTGTTCCAGGACTACGCGCTGTTCCCGCACATGAGCGTGATCGAGAACGTCGAGTACGGGCTCCGGGTCGCCCGGGTCGCCAGGGGCGAGCGGCGGCGCCGGGCGGAGGGCGCGCTCGACATGGTCCGCCTCACCGGGCTCGGCGGGCGCAGGCCGGTGCAGCTCTCCGGCGGCCAGCGGCAGCGGGTCGCCCTCGCCAGGGCTATCGTCAACGAGCCGGAAGTTCTCCTGCTCGACGAGCCGCTCGGCGCGCTCGACCTGAAACTGCGGCAGGAGATGCAGTTCGAGCTCAAGCGGATCCAGCGCGAGGTCGGGATCAGCTTCATCTACGTCACCCACGACCAGGAAGAGGCGCTCACCATGAGCGACCGCCTGGCCGTGTTCAACCAGGGCCGCATCGAGCAGCTGGGCACGCCGGTCGAGGTGTACGAGCGCCCGGCCAGCGATTTCGTGGCCGGCTTCATCGGCGTGTCCAACCTGCTGGAACGTGGCGGGCGCCATTTCACGATCCGCCCCGAGAAGATCCACCTGCTGGCCGACGGCGAGAAAGCGCCCGAGGGCAGCCACGTCGAGCGCGGCCGCATCGAGGACGTCGTCTACCTCGGCATGCTCACCCGCTACCAGGTGGCGCTGGAGGACGGCGGCACACTCACCGCGGTGCGCCAGAACCTGGAGACCGCGGCCGCACAGGCGTTCGAGGCCAGGGGACGGACCGTGCAGGTCGCCTGGCGGGAAACCCAAACCTACGACATCCATAACGAGAGCCGGGCGGACTCGCCCGTTCGCAGCGAGGGGGTTGGCTAATGAACAGATGGGCACGAGGAGGCACGCTGCTTGCGGCCGCATCCGCCGCGGTGCTGGTCGCAGCCTGTGGTTCGTCCGGTGGTGGCAGCACCACCAGTGGCGGCACCGCCGGGCTGACC
The DNA here is from genome assembly GCA_035532275.1 of Streptosporangiaceae bacterium. Lineage (GTDB taxonomy): Bacteria > Actinomycetota > Actinomycetes > Streptosporangiales > Streptosporangiaceae > UBA9676. The sequence goes on from DATKRG010000280.1 coordinate 16,670, forward strand.
CCACCGCAGGCGAACACCCCGGTGGCGACCTCGGTCGGCAAGGGTGAGGGGCACCTGAACCTGATCGCCTGGGAGGGGTACGCGCAGCCGCAGTGGGTCAAGCCGTTCGAGCAGGCGACCGGTTGCCAGGTGAGCGCCAAGTACGCGGGCTCGTCCAGCGAGATGGTGTCGCTGATGGCCAACGGCGGCGGCGGCCAGTACGACATGGTCTCGGCGTCGGGTGACGCCGACCTGCGGCTCATCTACAGCGGTGATGTCAAGCCGATCAACATCAACCTGATCCCGCAGTGGAAGAACTTCCACCCGTTCCTGCAGAACCCGCCGTTCAACACGATCGGCGGCAAGCACTACGGCGCGTCCTATGAGTTCGGGCCGAACGTGCTGCTCTATTCGAAGAAGGTGTTCCCGTCCGCGCCCACCTCGTGGTCCGTGCTCTACAACAAGAAGTACGCGGGCCAGGTCACGGTGCCGAACAACCCGATCCAGATCGCGGACGCGGCGCTCTACCTGTCCAAGACCCAGCCGAGCCTGGGCATCACCGACCCCTACGAGCTGACCCAGCCCCAGTTCAACGCCGCGGTCAACCTGCTCAAGCAGCAGAAGCCGCTGATCAAGAAGTACTGGGACCTGGCCTCGCAGGAGATCTCGCTGTTCCAGAGCGGCACCACCGTGGTCGGCGCGGCCTGGCCGTACCAGACCAACACGCTGGTCGCGGCCGGCGCCAACGTCGCCGACACCATCCCCAGCCAGGGCGCGACCGGCTGGGCCGACACCTGGATGCTCGCCACCCACGCGCCGCACCCCAACTGCGCCTACAAGTGGGTGCAGTGGGTGACCACCCCCAAGATCCAGGCGCAGCAAGCGGTGTTCTTCGGTGAGACCCCGGCGAACAAGCTGGCCTGCCCGATCATGGACCAGCTCTCGAAGGGCTCCTGCGCCGCGTACCACGCGAACGCGCCGGAGGCCTACTTCCAGACTCTGAAGTTCTGGAAGACCCCGCTGGCCCAGTGCGGCAACGGCAAGAGCGACTGCGTGCCGTTCCAGCAATGGGTGAGCGCCTGGACCCAGATCACCGGTTAGTCCCGTGCTCCGAAAGCACCGTGCCCCGAAAACACAGGACGCGAAAGCACAGGGCGCGAGGGCATCGGGTTCATGACGACCACCTCGGTCCATGAGGGCCGGTCAGTGAGTGGGGGGGGCCGCGTCTCGGCGGCGCTGTGGCGCCGGCCGTGGCTGCGGGCCACCCTCACCCTGAGCCCGCCGCTGGCGTGGTTCCTGGTGATCTACCTCGCCTCGCTCGTCGTGATGCTGATCACGGCGTTCTGGACCGTCAACCCGTTCACGAACACGCTCGAGCACAGCTGGAGCCTGGCCAACTTCCAGCAGATCTTCACCGGCACCTACCTGACCATCATCGGCCGGACGGTGCTGATGGCGGCGGCGGTCACGGTCACCGACGCGGTGCTCGCGCTGCCGTTCGCCTACTACATGGCGCGGGTGGCGTCCCCGCGCGGCCGGCAGGCCCTGTTCATCGCCGTGCTGCTGCCGCTGTGGGCCAGCTATCTGGCCCGGGTCTACGCCTGGATCGTCATCCTGCAAAGGGGCGGCACGCTGAGCTGGTCGCTGTCCAAGCTGGGCCTGGGCACGGTGAACATCGGCTACACCAACACCGCGATGTGGATCGTGTTCTCCTACATCTGGCTGCCGTTCATGATCGTGCCGGTCTATGGCGCCCTGGAGCGGATCCCGGACTCGCTGCTGGAAGCCTCCGGTGACCTGGGTGCCCGTAGCTGGCGCACGGTCCGCAGCGTGCTGCTGCCGCTGGCACTGCCGGGCGTGGTGGCCGGCTCGATCTTCACCTTCTCGCTCACCCTGGGCGACTTCATCACCCCGATCCTGGTGGGCGGCGCGAACTCCAGCTTCATCGGCAACGTCATCTACTCCAACATCGGCACAGCGGGCAACCTGCCGTTCGCGGCCGCGCTCGCCGTGGTCCCGATCGTGATCATGATCTTCTATCTGCTCGGCGCGCGGCTGCTCGGCGCGTTCGAGTCCCTGTAGCCGGCAAGCACAGCCGGCACGTACAGCCGGCAAGTACCAGGAAGGCGAGTGATGGAGGGGCGGCTGGCCCGGGTCGGGCTGCGGATCTGGGTGGCGGGCGTGCTGCTGTTCCTGTTCGTGCCGATCGCCACCATCTGCCTGTACGCGTTCAACTCCTCGAACGTGCAGAGCTGGCCGATCCACGGGCTGAGCACGAAATGGTTCAGCGTCGCCTGGAACGACCCGCAGGTGCGGGCCGCGTTCGTGCTGTCGCTCAAGGCGGGGCTGTTCGCGACCACGGTCGCCCTCGTCCTGGGCTCGGCGGCGGCGTTCGGGGTGCACCGGTTCCGGTTCTTCGGCCGGGAGGCCGTGTCGCTGCTGCTGGTGCTGCCCCTGTCGCTGCCGGGCATCATCACCGGGATCGCGCTGAACTCGGCTTTCAGCTTCGCCGGGATCGGGCTCTCGCTGTTCACGATCATCATCGGCCACGCGACGTTCTGCATCGTGGTGGTCTACAACAACATGCTCGCCCGGCTCCGGCGGGTCTCCGGGTCCTTGTACGAGGCCGCCGCCGACCTCGGCGCGAGCGGGTTCTTCACCTTCCTCACGGTGACGCTGCCGGTGCTGTCCACTGCGCTGGTCTCCGGCGCGCTGCTCGCGTTCGCGCTGTCCTTCGACGAGGTCATCGTCACCACGTTCACCGCGGGTGCGGAGAACACACTGCCGTTGTGGATCTTCGGTGCGATCCGGCTCGGCCAGCAGCTGCCCGAGGTCAACGTCGTGGTCACGTTCGTGCTGCTGCTCACGCTGATCCCGGTGGGGATCGCGGCCCGGCTCACCGGCGGCGGGGGGATGACCCGGGCCTCGGCCGGCGGGACCAGGCGGGGCGCCCGGCAGGCTGGTCCCGGGGCGCCGGGTGATGTGGCCGGGCCGGTGATGGGCGGCGATCCGGAGGGCTCAGCCGACGCGCTCGCTCTGGGCGGCAACGCTCCGTAGAGGTGCTGGCGTTTACTGGTTCAGCGGCGCCCGGGCACCGACATGCCGGGGCCGACCGGCTGCGGCTTGTCCCTGCGACGGCGCGCGGCCACGATCACCGGGCAGGGCGAGCGCTGCAGCACCCGCTGGGTGACGCTGCCGAACAGGCGCGCTGTCAGTTCCCGCCGCCGCGGCGGGCCGAGCACGATCAGGTCCGCCTCGAACAGCCTGGCCTCCGCCAGGATGGCCTCGGCGACCCGGTCGACCACGGCGGCCTTGACCCCGCCGCCCGCCGCGAGGCCTTCCATCCGCAGCTCGAAGATCGCGGCATCGGCCACGAACGAGGCGTCGTGGCTGCTCTCCCGCGCGTACCAGGAACTACCCGAAAGCTCCCGCTCGCGCAGGTGCAGCGCGCGCACTTGCGTGACGCCCTCCGTGCCAACCGACTTCACCAGGTCCAGGACGTCCTGGCTGTGGCTGAAGTCCTCGATCGCTAGCAGGATCCTGGTGAACATGGAACCTCACGCGGCCCTCATCTGGCTGCCATGCATATCGCCTTACGCCTTCCATCATCGCCCTGCCTAATCCGGGCCCGGGCACGCGGGGGCGCATGGATTCCGTATGGATTTCGGGGCCTGTCTGGCCCGGATGGCCGGGCATGCGGAGGGCGCGGCACCGGCCGTGCCGCGCCCTCCGCGCGATCAGGACTCCCGGCGAGTCAGCGCCCCGGGCTCACCAGCTCCAGGACTGCCAGGTTGCCGAGCCTGCGCCGGACCCCGCCGGTCACACTGCCCTCGATGACGCGGCGCAGCCCGGTCTCGGATTGCTCGTCCATCACCACGTAGCTGACATGCCGCGCGCGCGCCACCTTCGCGATCGTGCGGCCGGCGCTGCGGGTGGCAGCTACCTGCCCGTCGGCCGTGCAGCCCCGCCGCTCCAGCTCGCTGATCGCCCGGCTGACGATCGACAGCTGTTCCTCGCGCTCACGGCGGGTCGGGAGCAGGCCGGGGTTGGGCAGCCCGAAGGACGAGCCGTAGATCTTCAAGATGGTGAGCACCGCGACCGGTTCGCCGGATGCCAGCTCGCGTGCCCGCCGGACGGCCGCCTTGCTGAACGGCGCGCCCGAGGACGCCAGCAGTACGGTCGCCGGTGATGTCGGCTGCTGATCCCAGCGGCGCCGCCCGAAGATCATGACGCGAGCCCGGGTCAGCTCACCGACGGCGACTCGTCCGACGGCTCCGGGTCGGCCGCGGACTCGACGACGAGCTCGGGCTCCGGCCCGCCGTCACCGACGAGGGCCGCAGCCGGGGCAGGGGCCGTGACACCGGCTAGCCCGCCGGCAGAGCCACCAGCCGCGAGCCTGCGGTCCTGCCACGCCCGCCACCAGTACAGCGGTGCGTACAGGGCGACGATCGCCAGGCCGAGGATATAGAGCCCCGGTCCCTGGGTGGGCCCGACCACGATCTTCGGCGAGTTCCAGCCGCCGAAGAAGTAGATGACCGTCCAGACGACGAAGACCGCGAGTGCGCCCCACTTGGCGAACGTCGGCAGCCGGAACGGCCGTGGCTCGTCCGGCCGCAGGTGCCGGTAGACGAAGTAACCGCCGAAGGCGAGCGTGCAGGACAGCAGGTAGCCGCCGTTGGAGATGATGTAGATCCGCACCGGCGAGCCGAGCAGCACCAGCAGAGCCGAGCACACCACGTTGAACCCCATCGCGTAGTCGGGCACGCCGTGCCGGTTCTTGTGTTCGAACCACTTCGGCAGCAGCCCGTCCTCGGCCGCCTGGTACAGCGACCGGCCCACGCCCATGATCGCGTTCAGCACCGACAGGGCCAGCGCCAGGATGAGCGGGATACCGATGAACCACTTCTCCCACGACCCGGGCCCGAAGATGTGGTCGGTGTAGGTGAGGTACAGGGTCAGCGGGTCGATGCTGGTGAGGGACAGACCTAGCACGGCCACGAACATCAGCGGCGTCATGATGTAGATGAACATCCCGAAGATGCCCTCGGCCGTCAGCGCGATCTTGGCGTCCCTGGCGCCGCCCCGGCACTCGCCCACGTAGCAGGCCGCCGCCTCCATCGCGATCACGTTCCACAGGATCGGGAAGAACCAGGCCATGACGAAGGTCCAGCTCGCGTGCACATGCGGCGGCAGGTGGAAGCCGGCCACGTTGCCCCAGTGGATCGAGCCGGGCTTGAAGAACGGCAGGAAGATCATTGCGGTGATCGGCAGCATCGACAGCACACCGAGCACCGTCGCGAATGCCGCCCCGAGCCTGATCCCGAGGTAGGCGGGAATGAAGATCGCCACCAGCAGCACGAGGCAGATGATGATGATCGTCACCCCGATCGGCGCGCCCCAGGTCGTCCCGACCGGAGCGATCAGGTGGCCGGGGCTGAAGCCGAACAGGACGGCGAGGTAGGACGCGGTCAGGATGACGTTGATCGGCGCGACCGGGAACCAGCCCAGCCAGTAGGCCCAGCCCGACACCCCGCCGATGTGGCGGGCTGCGGTGTCGCCGACCAGCGGGCGGAACGACTCGGTGGCATAACCGGGAATGCCGCCGGTCCGGTCCGGCCACATCGTGCCCAGCTCGGCCAGGCACAGGCACAGGAAGCAGCCGGCGATCGTCATGACGCCGATGAGGATGATGCCGAGCGCACCGGTGCCCTGCACAACGTAAGGCGCGATGCCGGTGACCAGGATCGTCCCGGCCAGCCCGATAACGAAGGCCCCCCACCAGTTGGTCCCTTTGACCAGGCCCTTCTCCGTCACTGTCTCGCCAACCGAGGCCATTGCTCTCTCCTCATTTCCAACCGTGGTTCATCGCCGAACAAGAGGCTGCGACAGCCTTCATCAGAAGAGCGTCAGGTAGCGCTCCACTTCCCAGTCGGTCACGACGGAGTGCCAGGCCCGGAACTCCTCGCGCTTGATCTTGGCGAAATAGTCGATGTAGTCACCGCCCGGCGTCTTGCCGAGCGCCTCGCGCATCACGTCATCGGTCACCAGCTCGTCCGCCGCGTGCAGCAGGGTCGGCGGCAGGGACCGGATGCCGCGCGCGGCGACTTCCTCCGGCGCCGCGAGGAACAGGTTGTCGCGGTTCGGCTCACCGGGATCCAGGCCGCGGTCGATGCCGTCGAGCCCGGCCGCCAGCTGGACGGCAAGCGCCAGGTAAGGGTTGGCCGAGCCGTCGCAGGCGCGGTTCTCCACCCGGCCGCCCTCGGGCACCCGCAGCATCTGGGTGCGGTTGTTCCCGCCATAGGTCGCATAGGCCGGTGCCCAGGTGGCCCCGGACACCGGTGCCCCCACGCCGATCCGCTTGTAGGAGTTGACGGTGGGGCACATGACCGCCGCCATCGCCGGGGCGTGGGCGATGAGACCGCCGATGTAGTGGTAGGCCATCTCGGACAGGCCCAGCCCGCGCGGATCGGCCGGGTCGGCGAACAGCTCGGCACCCGTCTGCGTGTCCCAGAGGCTGGAATGCAGGTGGAGCCCGGAGCCGGTCAGGTTCCCGAACGGCTTGGGCATGAACGTGGCCGCCATGCCGCTTTGGTGTGCCACCATGTGCACCATGTAGCGGTAGAAGATGAGCCGGTCGGCGGTGGTGATCGCGTCGGCGTACTTGAAGTTCTGCTCGAACTGGCCGTTGGCGTCTTCGTGGTCGTTGGCGTAGTTCGACCAGCCGAGCCGGTTCATGTACTTCGACACCGTGGTGAGATGGTCGAACATCCGGGTCAGGCCCTTGGCGTCGTAACAGGGCGCCTCCGCCTGGTCGAGCTGGTCGGCCAGTTCCACCCCACCGCCGGGGCGCCGCCGCACGAGGAAGTACTCCGCTTCGCAGCCGGCGTTGTAGACCAGGCCGCGCTGGCGGGCCTTGTCCACCATGGCCTTGAGGATCAGCCGCGGGGTGTAGGGCCACGGCTCGCCCTCGACGTAGATGTCGCACTGCAGTACGGCCAGCCCGGGCTGCCAGGGGACAAGTGCGTACGAGGCCGGATCCGGCATCGCGATCATGTCCGGGTCCGCGGGGGTCTGGCCCATCGGGCCGGCCGCGAACCCGGCGAAGCCCGCGCCACCGCCCGCGAGGACGTCGACCGCCTCGACCGGGATCATCTTGGCGCACGGCTTCCCGTGCATGTCGACGAACATGGCGAAGAAGAACTCGACGCCGTCCGCCTCCGCCTTGGTCCGAAGCTCGTCTTCGACTGGCGACATATGCACGCTCCGTATGGGTCGCGGCCACCTGCTCAGCGCTACGGCGGGTGAGGTCACATTTCGGTCGGGGGATCCGCGCCGTGACCTGGGGCCAGAAGGGCGGCTGCCAGGCGCAGCACGAGAGTGGACAATGTTTCCTTCAGCGATACGTTAGGCTGAGAGTACGCTGGTGGCGCAGGATTGTGAAGATCCTTGTTACGCCTGAATCGGGCCGGGGTGGGCCGGTACCTGCGGGAAGACCGCTCCGGGCGCGGATCGCTCCTGGCAGTCAGGGTGTAGCAGTGTGTTTACTGAGGCTAAACAGCGGCTACAGCAAATAAAGTTAACATGCACGTTACAGCCGGGGCGGGCCAGCGCTGACCGAAACCCGGCCGCGCGATGCCCAGCCGGGACCGGGCGCCCGCCCGGGTGGATCAGCGGACGACCAGCACCGGCCGCTCGGTCAGATGGATCACCTTGTGCGCGGTGCTGCCGAGCACCAGGCCAGCGAGCTCGCTCCGGCCCCGTGAGCCCATGACGATGACGCCCACATCGTGCAGTTTCGCGTCCGCGACGATCTCACGGGCGGCGTGGCCGAAGAGGGTCTCCCGCACCTCGCCGTGCGCCCGCAGGCCCGCGTCGACCAGCAGTTTGACAGCGTCTTCGACGGTCGCTCCCGCCTCGGACCCCGACTCCACGGGCACATCGCCCATCCGGGCGATGACCTCACGCTCCTGCAGGTGGAGCACCCATACCTCGCCTTTGGACAACGCAGCCAGGTCCTTGGCCGCTGCCAGCGCCCGGTCGGAGGCGGCCGAATGATCGATGGCCACCAGGATCTTGTCGTACATGAGAATGCATCCCCTTCATGACCGGCGAGCCAGCTCGCCGGGGGTTACGGGCCTACCAACCGCTCTTGGGATGCCCTGGTATCCAGTCCGTCCCCGCGAGGGGCACCTGGGCCATGGCCGCCGCTTCGATCGTCAGGGCTACGAGGTCGTTGGGTTCAAGATTGTGGACGCTGGACTTGCCGCACGCACGGGCGAGCGCGGCGAGTTCCATGGCCATCGCCTTGAGGTAGTTGGTGACCTGGCGGGCGCCACGCTCAACATCGAGCCGCTGTTCGAGTCCGGGATCCTGGGTGGTGACCCCGACCGGGCAGCGGCCGGTGTGGCAATGGTGGCAGTAACCGGCTTCGGTGCCTAGCTGCTGGTAGTCGCCGGATGCGTCGTGGTCGCCTCCGTCCTGCCAGTAGGTGGGGCTGTTGCAGCCAAGGGCGATCAGCGGGGCGACCCCGACCGAGACGGCATCGGCGCCGAGCGCGAGCGCCTTGGCGGCATCGGCCCCGGTGCGGATGCCACCCGACACGATGAGCTGCACCTCGTCCTCCATGCCGATGTCCCGCAAGGCCTCAGCGGCCAGCCGGACCGCGGGCAGGGTGGGAATGCCGGTCTGCTCGATGAAGAAGTCCTGTGTGGCCGCGGTCCCGCCCTGCATCCCGTCCACGACCACGACATCCGCGCCCGCTTCGACAGCGAGCTTGACGTCGTTGATGACCCGGGTGGCGCCGAACTTCACGTAGATCGGCTTCTCCCAGTTGGTCGCCTCGCGCAGCTCCTCGATCTTGATCCGCAGGTCGTCGGGGCCTACCCAGTCGGGATGGCGCGACGCGGACCGCTGATCAACGCCCGCGGGCAGGGTGCGCATCGAGGCCACCCGCTCGCTCACCTTCTGGCCGAGCAGCAGCCCGCCGCCGCCTGGCTTGGCGCCCTGGCCGATGACGACCTCGATCGCGTCGGCCTGGCGCAGGTCCTCGGGCCGGAACCCGTACCGCGACGGCAGGCACTGGTAGACCAGCAGCCTGGAGGCCGCGCGTTCCTCGCTGATCATGCCGCCGTCACCAGTGGTGGTGGAGGTCCCGGTCGCGGTCGCCGCCTTCCCGAGCGCCATCTTGGCGCGTGCCGACAGGGCGCCGAAACTCATGCCCGCGATCGTGATCGGGATGTCCAGCTCCAGGGGCTTGCTGGCAAACCGGGTACCGAGCACCGTCTTCATGTCGCACTTCTCCCGGTAACCCTCCAGCGGGTACCGGGTGAGGGACGCGGTGAGGAACAGCAGGTCGTCGAAGGAGGGGAGGGACCGCTTGGCGCCCCAGCCGCGGATCTCGTAGTGACCCTCGGCGGCCGTCCGCTGGATCTGCGCGATGACTTCCGGCGGGAAGATCTGGCTGGCGCGGTGGGCGTCCATGGGCAGGCCAGGCCGGCGGCTCTCGTCCATCAGTATTTCTGGTCCTTCAGCGCGTCGAAGTTGTACAGCTCGCGGGCGGAGGCGATCCGGGTGACGTTCTCGGGCTCGATGTGATCGAAGCCGCCGAGCTTGGCCAGGTCCTTGACGGCACGCACGTCCTCGTCGGTGAGCTCTTCGATCCTGGCGTCCGAGCCGAGTGAGGCGACCTTCCCGGCGACATAGATGACGGCCTCATAGAGGGAGTCACCCAGCGCATGCCCGGCGTCCCCGCCGACGAGCATGGTCCCGGCCTGGGCCATGAAACCGCTCATGTGCCCGACGTCGCCAGCGACGAGAATCGTCCCGCCCTTCAGCGAGATGCCCGCCCGGGAGGAGGCGTTGCCCTCGATGATGATCGTCCCGCCATGGGTGGACGCGCCCGCGCATTCCGAGGCGTTGCCCTTGATCCGGACCGTCCCGCCCATCAGGTTCTCACCGACCGACCAGCCGACGAAGCCGTCGACGACGATGTCGGGACCGGTCCCGAGGGCGCCGATGAAATAGCCGGCGTTTCCCGCGATATCGATGGTGATGCGGTTGACCAGCCCGACCGCGAGATTGTGGCGGCCATCCGGCTCGGTCACCCTGGCCCACGAACCATCGGGGAGTGCGGCCAGGGCGGTGTTGATCTCGCGGGTGCTGAGCTCAGCACAGCTGAGGATCACCGGTTCCATAGGTAGATCTCCTCAGGCGCCGGCTCGAACACCTCGGCGTCGGCGATGCCGGGAAGCCTCGCGAGTGCCTGGTATTCGGAGGCCATCGCCACGTAGTCGCCGGTCTGCGCGATGACGGCCGGCTTGCACGCGAATGAGTCCCGGACCACGGCGAACTGTGTCCTGGTGGAAACCAGGAGGGTGTAGAACCCGTCCATCTCCTTCATCACCTGCCGCAGCGCGTCATCGAGGCCGGCGCCCTGCGCCATGCAGGAAGCCACCAGCCGGGCCGCGACCTCGGAGTCGTTGTCGGTTTCGCACTCGATGCCCGACCGCGCGAGCCTGCGGCGGACCGTCGCATAGTTCGAGAACGACCCGTTGTGCACGAGCGCGAGATCGGCCGCGGGTGCGAACGGGTGCGAGTGGGCTGTGGTCACCGCTGACTCGGTCGCCATCCGCGTGTGGCCGATTCCCTGGTAGCCCGCCCAGCCCGGGATGCCGTACCGGGAGCAGATGTCCGCGGGCGCGCCGACGTCCTTGACGACGGCCATCGCCCGGCCGTAGCCCGCCACCGCGACCTGGGGGGCGACCCGGCGCAGGGCAGCAAGGAAGGATGTCTCCGGCGCAGGCGAGGCCAGCGCCGGAGAGACCAGCGCGGGCGAGGCTAGCGGGCGCGAGGCCAGCGGGCGCGAGGCAAGCACGGCCGAGTCGCCGGCCAGACGCTGAGCTGTCACCTCGCTGCCCGTCTCCGCAGCCATCGTCTTGGCGAGCAGGTCCCAGTCGACGCTCTCGTCGCAGCGCAGCGAGTACCGCATGGCCTGGTCCACGGCCCCGGGGGCGGCGGAGTGGTCCGTATAGACGGCGATGCCCGCCGAGTCAGGGCCCCTGGTCGCCATGGCCGCCAGCATCACCGTCAGCATTTCGCCGAGGCGCGGCTGCAGATCCTGGTTCTTCAGGTGGAGGCCGATGATCCCGCACATCCGTCGCTGTGCTCCTCCCATGGGGCCTGGCTAGTCCCCGGTGGCCGCCGTGAGGAGGGAACTAGTGCCGGACAGAGTTTATGAAGAAGATACGGTGTTTCATTACATGGAACATTGTCGCCGCGATGCTGCGACTCGTCAACAGTCTGCCGGCCGGCTCTGGCGTGCAAGCTTCGTGGCCCGGTATGCCGGCAGCCTGGCGGTTCACGTTGGCGCAGGCTTACCGTGGCGCGCGAAGGCTGGCGCGGGATGCTGGCGGGACCGGCCGTGGCGCCGGTTGACGTGGGCGCTTGCCGCGTCGTTCACTGATAGTCGCCGGTGTTTCCTTATGCTCTCCTGGGCACCTGGGCGGGTGAAGCCGGCGGCCGTCTGGCCGTGAGCTGTGCGTCCGCTCCGGGCGGCGGCCGGGAGGTGGTCATGACTGCGGACGTCACGGGGCACACGCCCCCGCTCCCCGGCGGGCCAGCTGGCGCGGGTGAGGTTCCTGTCCTGCTGGGTGGGCCGCCAGCCCGGCGGTGCCTGGTGATGGGCGTGGTCAGCGTCACCCCGGACTCGTTCTCCGACGTCGGCAAGGCCTTCCATCCCGAGCAGGCCATCGCACACGGGATGGAACTGCTCAGTCTGGGCGCCGACCTCATCGAGGTGGGTGGCGAGTCCACGCGGCCGGGCGCCACCCTGGTGCCGCTGGCCGAAGATCGGCGGCGTGTGCTCCCCGTGGTCAGGGCACTCACCGAGGCGGGCGGGTTCGTCAGCATCGCCACCGTGCGCGCCCGGCTCGCCGAAGCCGCGATCGAGGCGGGTGCCGCGATGGTCACCGACATGAGCGGAGGGCTCGCCGACCCGGCCATGCTGCCGTTGCTGGCGGGATACGAGGTTCCGTACGTCCTCATGCACTGGTGGGGTCATGCCAGCACGGGTCACCCCAGCACGGGTCACCCCAGCACGGGTCACCCCAGCCCGCGGGCGGCTGACCGCACGGTGGTGGCCGAGGTCATGGCCGAACTGGCGAACCGGGCCGCCGCCGCGACCGCGGCAGGCATCGCCGCGGAGCGGCTGATCCTCGATCCCGGGCTGGGCCTGGCCAGGACGGACGAGGACAACTGGCAGCTGCTGGCCCACCTCGGCTCGTTCCGCCAGCTCGGGCGCCCGGTGCTGGTGGGCCCGCTGCGCACGTCGTTTCCCGCCCGGGCACTGGCGAGCATGGGCCGGCCGGAGGTCACTGCCGGCCCCGGGCGGGGCCGGCCCGAAGACACTGCCGGGAAACGCGGCGGGGCGGCTGCCGCCATCGCCGTGCTCGCGGCGGCGGCAGGCGCCTGGGGGGTCCGCTCGCACGACACCCGCACCGTGATCGACGCCGTGCGGGTGGTGACGGCGGTACATGACCGGTCGGGCCCCCTGCCACCAGCGGGCACCGCATCTGTTCACGTCCAGTAGGAAACGTCTCATGCGGGGAACCGGGCCAGGATGCTGGTGCAGTACCCGCCGGGGTGCCCCTGTGTTTCTTCCGGGTAAAGTTAGCCTGCGCTCAGGCGGGTACTAACGCGGAAACATCCTCGCCGGGAAGTCCCGCAGACAAACAAGCGCACCCGACTACCCGGGAAAGGAGCAGCCGTGGTGGCGCGCATCGCCGGCCTGGCCGAGCACCGCGGTGTTTCCCCGACAGCGCCCCGTAAAGATCCCGAGGATCTGGAGGGAGCGCTCGGGGCGGCGATTGCCCAGCGTGTGCGGGAGTCCCGGTTGCAGCTGGGGTGGACGGTGGGTCAGCTCGCCGCCCAATGCGGCATGTCCAAGGGCATGCTCTCAAAGATCGAGAATGCGCAGGCATCGCCGAGCCTCGCCACCCTAGCCCGCCTCTCAGAAGCGCTCCAGGTCCCGGTGACGGCTTTCTTCCGGGGCCTGAACGAAGAGCAGGACGTGCTCTACGTCAAGGCGGGCAAGGGACTCGATATCGAGCACAAGTGGTCCGGTGAGGGACGCCGTTACCATTCCCTGGGGATCATGCGGGCGCCTAACAACGCACTTGAGCCAGTGCTGGTGACGCTCACCGAGCGAAGCGATCCTTTCCCGCTCTATCAGCACGCGGGGACCGAGCTGATCTACATGCTGGCCGGCCGCATGGAGTACGGGTACGGCAGCTCCCGGTACCTGCTCGAGTCGGGTGACGCGCTGCAGTTCATCGGCGGAGTCCCGCACGGCCCGGTGGCACTGCTCGAACTGCCGGTCCAGTTCCTCTCACTCAAGTCGATCACACCCTCGGCCTGAGCCCCGAAAACCACGTCCACTGGCAGTGGACATGGTTTCATAGTGGTCGTATGCTCCCGGTTAGACGAGATCGCCACGCTGTCGGTGGTCCGGCTCCTCAGGGAGGAAACGTCCATGGCGGCAGGAGCACGCGCCACCGCTGGCCGCCGCAGATCCGGCCGGCCGCCGAGGTATTCCGCGTTCACCCTGCTGCGGCACGGCCTGTCCGGTGAGCAGTGGCCGCGGGTGTGGCAGGAACATCCGCTGCAGCGCAGCTATGACGTGGTCATCGTCGGTGGTGGCGTGCATGGGCTGGCGGCCGCGTACTACCTCGCCGCCAATCACGGCATCACCAACGTCGCGGTGCTCGACAAGGGCTACATCGGCGGCGGCGGCTCTGGACGCAGCACGGCCATCTTGCGGTCGAACTATCTCACCCCGGAGGGAGTCCGCTTCTACGACCGGTCACTGCACCTGTATGACCACATGGCGGCCAGCCTCGGGTACAACGTGATGTTCTCCCGGCGGGGTCATCTCACCCTCGCCCACAACGACGCCTCGCTGCGGACCATGCGCTGGCGGGCGGAAGTGAACCAGATCCAGGGCATCGACTCCGACGTCATCGGCCCATCCGAGATCAGGAAATTGGTGCCGTTCCTCGACGTCTCCGAGAAGGCCCGCTACCCGATCCTGGGGGCTCTGTACCATCCGCCGGGCGGGATCATCCGGCACGACGCGGTGGTCTGGGGCTATGCGCGGGCGGCGGATGCGCTGGGCGTCCACGTGCACCAGCAGACCGAGGTCACCGCCATCGACGTGGTGGACGGCCAGGTCCGTGGCGTGCGCACCAACCGGGGGGACATCTCCACGCCGGTAGTGCTGAACTGCACCGCCGGGTGGTCCACCCTGGTGGCCGAGATGGCGGGCGTGCGGCTGCCGATCCAGACCTTCCCGCTGCAGGCGGCCGTCACCGAGCCGGTGCGGGCATTCCTGCACCCGGTGGTGGTGTCGGGCACCCTGCACGTGTACGTGAGCCAGACCGACCGGGGCGAACTGGTCTTCGGCGCCAGCGTGGACCCGTTCGCCTCCTACTCCACGCGCGGCTCGCTGGAGTTCGCCGAGGGCCTCGCCGGCCACGTTCTGGCGCTCATGCCGGGGCTGTCCAGGATGCGCCTGCTGCGCCAGTGGGCCGGCCTGTGCGACATGACGCCGGATTTCTCCCCCGTCATGGGCGGCACCGAGGTCGCGGGCTTCTACGTCGATGTCGGCTGGGGCACCTACGGGTTCAAGGCCGGCCCGGTCTCGGGCGAGGCGATGGCCGAGTGCATCGCCACCGGCCGGACCCCCGAGATCATCGCGGCTTTCGGGCTGAACCGGTTCGGTGAGGGGTTCCTGGTAGGCGAGAAGGGCGCGGCGGCGGTTGGTCACTGACCGAGAACGGCTGGATCGAAAGGCTGCTGGATCATGATCCAAATTCGGTGTCCCTGGTGCGGCCTGCGCGGGGCTGGTGAGTTCCGCTACACGGGGGATGTCAGGACCCGGCCTGACCCCGCGTCCGTGACCCCGCAGGAGTGGCGCGACTACCTCTACTTTCCCGCCAACCCGTGCGGGCCGGTGGTGGAGACCTGGTACCACCGGATGGGCTGCCGGCGCTTCTTCACGGCCGAACGCGACACCGCCACCAATGAGGTGTGGACGCTGGAGGAGGGCATGCGGTGACCGCTGCGCCGATGAGAATGCGGCTGGGCCCGCAGCCCGGCGAGGAGATCGACCGCTCCCGGTCGTTCACCTTCAGCTGGAACGGGCGCACGATCGCCGCCTACGCGGGCGACACCATCGTGTCAGCGCTGGCCGGGAGCGGGGAGCGGGTGTTCTCCCGCAGCTTCAAGTACCACCGTCCCCGTGGCCTGCTGACCGCCAGCTATCTCGACCCCGGCTGCATCCTCCAGGTCGGGGACGAGCCGAATGTGCGGGCGGCGCACCGGCAGGCAGCGGCCGGCATGGATGTGCGCTCCCAGAACACCTGGCCCTCGCTGCGCTTCGACGTGAAGGCGGGCAGCCAGCTGCTCAGCCGCTTCCTCGGGCCCGGCTTCTACTACAAGACCTTCATCTGGCCCCGCCGGCTCTGGCCGGTGTACGAGAGCGTCCTGCAGCGGTTCATCCACGCCGGCCAGGTGTCCCCGGACACGCCGCTGGCCGCGGCCGACAAGCGGTACGCCCACCCTGACGTACTCATCGCGGGCGGCGGCCCGGCCGGGATGGCCGCGGCGGCCGCCGCGGCGCAGTCCGGTGCCAGGGTCATGCTGGTCGAGGAGGAGCACCATCTCGGCGGGCACCTGCGCTGGGGCGGCGCAGCCGACCTCGCCGCCCTCAGCGAGCTGCGGGACCTGGTAGCGGGCATGCCCGGCGTGGAGGTCCTCACCGACGCGGTCGTGGCTGGGCGTTACGACGACAACTGGGTCGCCGTGGTGCGGCGCGGCCTGCCGGGCGGCGCCGAGCAGCTGATCAAGGCGCGCGTGAAGGTGCTGGTGGCCGCGCCCGGGCTCATCGAGCGGCCGTATGTCTTCCATGGCAACGACGTCCCGGGGGTCATGCTGTCGACCGCTGTGCGGCGGCTCATCAACCTGTATGCCGTCAAGCCGGGGGAGCGGGCGGTGGTGCTGACCGCCAACGCCGCCGGTGACGCCGCGGCCGACGACCTCAGGCGGGCCGGCGTCGAGGTCGCGCGGGTGGTGGACGCCCGGTCCGGCGGCGACATCGTGGCGGTGCGCGGGCATCGGCGGGTCCGGTCAGCCGAGCTGGCCGACGGCTCGACGGTCCCCTGCGACCTGGTGGTCACCGCGACCGGCTGGACCGCCCCGACCGCCCTGCTCAACATGTCCGGCGACCGCCCCGTCTACGACCAGCGGGCAGCCAGGTTCTTCCCCGCCGAGCTGCCGGAAGCGGTGCTCGCGACCGGCGGGATCGCCGGTGACGGCAGCCGCGATCAGCTCATCGAGCACGGCAGGGCGATCGGCAGGGAAGCGGCCCGCCGGGCCGGGCGCATCCGCCGTGACTGGCAGGCGGCCCTGCCCGGCCGCACTGTGCTGGATGAGCTGGCCGTGCTGGATGAGCCGGCCGGGCCGGCCAACGGCTCGGCCGGTCGGCCTTCGGCTGGAGCGGCCGAACCGGTGCCGGTCCCGGACCTGCCGGTCGATGCTCACCCGGAGCTGTTCCGCGGCCGCACGCACGGGATCGTGGACTTCTGCGAAGACGTGTCGTCCAAGGACATCGCCGCCGCGATCGGGGAGGGCTACGACTCGATCGAGCTCGCGAAGCGGTACACCACCGCGACGATGGGCCCGACCCAGGGCAAGCTCGAACTCGTCAACACCATCGCGATCGCGGCGCAGGCAGCCGGGAAGACGATCGCCGAGACCGGGACCACCACCTGGCGGCCCCCGTACGCGCCGGTCACACTCGGCGCCCTGGCAGGCCGCGAGCTGGAGCCGGTGCGCTATTCGCCGATGCAGCCCTGGCACGAGGCGCACCAGGCGCGCCCGCTGCTCGCCGGGGCCTGGGTCAGGCCCGACCATTACGGCGATCCCGCTGCCGAGGCCATCAACGTCCGGGAGCGGGTCGGCATCATCGACGTCACCCCGATCGGCAAGCTCGACCTGCGTGGCCCCGACGTGCCCAAGCTGCTCAACCTGCTCTACGTCAACAAGTGGAGCAAGCTTGGCATCGGCCGGGTCCGCTACGGGGTGATGTGCACCGAGGACGGCGTGGTCTTCGACGACGGCGTCACCGGCCGGCTCGGCCCTGACCACTACCTGATGAGCACCACGTCGTCGGGGGCGGCGGCGGTGTGGGAATGGCTGGAGAACTGGCTCCAGACCGCTTACCCGGACTGGGCCGTGCACGTCACGCCGGTGACGACCGCATACGCCAGCATGAACGTGGCCGGCCCGGCGTCGCGGGACCTGCTCACCCGGGTGACCGGCGGCGTTGACCTGGCGAACGAAGCGTTCGGCTACATGGAGGTCCGCACCGGCACGGTCGCGGGTGTGGACGGATGCGTCCTGTGGCGGATCGGGTTCACCGGCGAGCTCAGCTACGAGCTGCACGTTCCGGCCGCGTATGGGCTCGCGGTCTGGGAAACCCTCATGGACCGCGGCCAGGACCTCGGCGTGGCGCCGTTCGGGGTGGAGGCGCAGCGCATCCTCCGGCTGGAGAAGGGGCACCTGATCGTCGGGCAGGACACCGACGGCCTGACCCGCGGCTTCAGCGCCGCCCTGGACTGGGCGATCAAGCTGGACAAGGACGATTTCGCCGGCAAGCCAGAACTCGCCTGGCAGCACGACGACGACAGCGGCCCGCGGCTGGTCGGGCTGCAGCCCGACGACGGCTCGGTGGTGCCGCCCGAGGCCAGCCAGATCGTCGAGGGCACGGGCGTCGGGGGCACGGGCGTCGGGGGCACCGCCATCGTGGGCCGGGTCACCTCCAGCCGCATGTCCCCGACGCTGGGCCGGGCCATCTGCCTCGCCCACGTGGAGGCGCGGCTGGCCGCCCCCGGCACCCAGGTCACCGTCCGGCTGCCCGGCGGGCGGCTGGTCACGGCCCACGTCACTGAGCATCTGGCCCACGTCGACCCGGAAGGGAAGCGGATGCGTGTCTGAGAACCACGTGATCGCGCGGAGCCCGATCCCCCCGGCAGCACCGGTGCGGGTCGAGGCGGGCTGGGAGGTGAGCGGGTGCCACAGCGATGCCGCGCTCACCATCACCGACTGCACCCCGCTGGCCAAGGTTCACGTGCGGGCGCCCTGGAACGGGGTCATGGCCAAGACACTCGGCGTGCCGTTCGGCCGGGCAGCCCGGGACTCCGGCGGGCTCCTGATCGGGGCCGGCCCCGGTGAGTGGCTGATGCTGGCGCGGCCCGGCGCCGCGCCGGATCTGGTCAGCCGCCTGGAAGGGACGGCGGCCAGCTCGGCTCCCGAGGAGTTCGTGAGCGTCATCGACCTGACGCACGGGCGTGCGCTGGTCCGGGTCACCGGTGGGCAGGCGGCGGACCTGCTGGCGAGCCTGTGCGGCGTCGACCTCGACGACGACATGACCCCGGACGGGACGGCCTTCCGGTCGTCGGTGGCCGGTGTCGCCACCGACGTCATCCGCGACGACCGCGGCGGGCCCCGGTCCTACCTGCTGCACTGCGAGAGATCGTCCGGCCAGTACCTCTTCGGCGCGCTCACCGGCGCCGGGGAGCCCTTCGGCATCGGCGTCGACGGCTTCCTGGCCCCCGGGATCTGACCACCCACCACCCTGAGGAGTCGGCGATGGCGTTCCCAAGTGATCTGGAGATTGCGCGGGGTGCGGCTTTGAAGCCGCTGGAGGATATC
Source organism: Streptosporangiaceae bacterium (assembly GCA_035532275.1). Lineage (GTDB taxonomy): Bacteria > Actinomycetota > Actinomycetes > Streptosporangiales > Streptosporangiaceae > UBA9676. Next base: position 35,417 of record DATKRG010000280.1, read on the forward strand.
GCCAGCGAGATGGGGATCGGCAGTCACCTGCTGGAGCATTACGGCGAGCAGGTGGTGAAGGTCAAGCTGGCAGCGATGGATGAGCTGGCGGGCCGGCCATCAGCGAAGTATGTGGTGGTGAGCGCGGTCACGCCGACGCCGCTGGGGGAGGGCAAGACCACGACCACCGTGGGGCTGGGGCAGGCGTTCGGCCATATCGGGAAGCGGGCGACGGTGGCGGTCCGGCAGCCGTCGATGGGGCCGACGTTCGGGATCAAGGGCGGTGCGGCTGGTGGGGGGTACAGCCAGGTGGTGCCGATGGAGGTGCTGAACCTGCACCTGACCGGGGACATGCACGCGGTGACCGCAGCGCACAACCTGCTGGCCGCGATGATCGACAACCACCTGTTCCAGGGCAACGACCTGGGCATCGACCTGCACAACATCACGTGGCGGCGGGTGCTTGATGTCAACGACCGGGCTTTGCGCAACATCGTGATCGGGCTGGGCGGGCGTGGCGACGGGGTGCCGCGGCAGACCGGGTTCGACATCACCGCGGCATCGGAGGTGATGGCGACCCTGGCGCTGGCCGGGTCGCTGGCTGACCTGCGGGCGCGGCTGGGGCGGATCGTGATCGGCTACACCCGCGACGGGACGCCGGTGACCGCGGAGGAGCTGGCGGCGGCGGGGTCGATGGCGGTGATGCTGCACGATGCGGTGAAGCCGAACCTTTTGCAGACGCTGGAGAACACCCCGGTGCTGGTGCATGCGGGGCCGTTCGGGAACATCGCGACCGGGAACTCCTCGGTGATCGCGGACCTGATCGGCATCCACGCCGGTGACTACCTGGTCACCGAGGCCGGGTTCGGCGCCGACATGGGCGCTGAGCGGTTCTTCAACATCAAATGCCGCACGTCGGGGCTGGTCCCCGACGCGGCCGTGATCGTCGCCACCGTCCGGGCACTCAAAGCCCACTCCGGCAAGTACAAGATCACCGCCGGCCGGCCGCTCCCCGAAGACCTGCTCGCCGAGAACCCCGGTGACGTGGCCGCCGGGGCGGCGAACCTGCGCAAGCAGATCGCCAACATCGCCCTGCACGGTGTCCCGGCGGTGGTGGCCATCAACGCCTTCCCCACCGACCATCCCAGCGAGCATCAGGTCATCCGCGACATCGCCGCCGAGGAAGGGGCCCGGGCGGCGGTGTGCACGCACTTCACCGACGGCGGCCGCGGCGCTACCGAACTCGCCGAGGCGGTCGCTGAGGCCGCCGCCGGGCCGTCACAGTTCCGGCTGCTCTACCCCGACTCGGCCAGCCTGCGCGACAAGATCGAAACCGTCGCCACCCAGGTCTACGGCGCTGACGGGGTCGAGTACTCCCCGCAAGCGGCTGCCCAGCTGGCCACCTACGAGCGGGCCGGGTTCGGGAACCTGCCGGTGTGCATCGCCAAAACCCACCTGTCCATCTCCTCCAATCCTGCCCTCAAGGGTGCACCGACAGGCTGGACCCTGCCGGTCCGCGAAGTCCGCGCATCCGCCGGCGCCGGATTCATCTACCCCATCTGCGGCGACATGCGCACCATGCCCGGCCTCAACGCCACCCCCGCCGCCACCCGCATCGACCTCGACCCCGACGGGCTCATCATCGGCCTGTCCTTATCCCGGGTGGCCTGAGTACCGGGTGGCCTGAATACCGGGGCCTGACAGCCGGTGCCGGGACGCGGATGATCATCGGTTACGGTTGGCGTCATGCTGACCGCGTATGGGGTGATAGCCCTCACCTTCATGATGGCCATGTATGCCTTCGAACAGCGGCACCGCCACTTCGTCCTGGCCTTCGCGGTGGGCTGCGCGCTGTCGTCCAGCTACGGCTTCCTCAGCGGAGCGTGGCCGTTCGGCGTGGTCGAAGGGATCTGGACGATCATCGCGGTGCGGCGCTGGGCCACCATCTCGTCAGCCAGTGAGCTGGCTAGCCGCGTGGGATAGGCGTCCTAGCGGCCCGATGCCCCGGGCAGCCAGGGATCGCGCTGAGCCGGCCAGGTCGCGCTGGGAGGCTTCCTCGTCAATGAGGTAGCCATCGGCCCACAGCAGCCGCAGCACCATCCGAATCCCGGTCACATCCGAGGCGGCACTGGCCAGCTCGAACGCGTGCACCAGCTGCCCGCGCACCTCGCCGTGGGAGTCGGCCGCCACCGGCATCGCCTGTACTGGCATCGCATGTACTGGCACCGCCTGCCCCTGCTCGCCGCGCAGCACGCCGGCGAAGCAGTCATACCAGGTGTCCGTGCGGTGGTAGGCGCAGCGCAGCGCGGCCGCTGCCCCGGCCACGGCGACGCTGGCCGGGTGCGCAGGCGCGCCGGGGTCGAGTGGCTGGACCGGCAGGGTGGCCAATGACTGCGCGGCCAGCCGGAGCCGCGCAGCCCCGGTCAGCAGATGCGTCGCGGTGCGCAGCGAGATCACTTTGGCGCCTCGTTCGGAAAGAAACTGGCGGTAGGCGTCCTCCAGGCGGTGATACGTGACGGTCGCGCGATCGGCGGGCTGCTGGGTGGATCCGGTCAGGCGGGGGGAGACCAGCCGGTCCACGGCCGCCACCAGGTAACCGGAGCTGGCCCGGTAGGCCTCGCACAGCGCCTGCCCGAAGGCGGCGGCCGCGCCCCGGGGCCAGAACAGCAGGCCCACCCCGACGCTGACCGCGCAGCCGAGGGCGACGTCCTCCACCCGGACCAGTCCCACCTGCCAGCCGGTCGGCACCAGGATGTTGAACAGGATGATCACCATGATGGTGAATCCGGCCTGCCCGGCCGCGAAAGAGATCACCGCCGGGGCGACCCCGGCCACGAACACGACCAGCGGCAGGATGAACCAGAGCGGCGCGGTGTGGGCGCCCACTCCCAGCATGATCACGGTGCCGATGGCGAAGCCCACCACCGTCCCGCCCACCGCGCGCAGCGCCGTCGCCCCCGTCCCCAGCGCGTTCGAGCGCAGCACCGACATGGCGCCCAGCGCCACCCAGAACGCGTGCGAGACGCCGGTGATCCTGGCCACCGCCACCGCCAGCGCCAGGCCGGCCGCACCGCGCAGCGAGTTGCGCAGCCAGACCGAGCGCAGGTTCAGGTGTGCGGCGGCGCGGATCCGGCCCGCCCGGGCGGCGGCCAGCCACCGGGCCCGGCGGGATTCCCCCGGCGGCCGGGTGTCGGCGGCCTCCAGCGCCAGCGAGCCGATCTCCTCGGTGGCCAGGCCCAGGGTCCGGGCCCGGGAGGCGGGGTCGATGAACGCCAGCGCCGTCTCCGCTAGCCGGCCCGTGCTGCCTGATGGCCCCGTGCTGCCTGGCGGACACGTGACCTGGTGCACGAGCCGTTCCACCGCCCACTGGAGTGATGCCCGGCGGTCCCGGTGCAGGTCCGCCAGGGCCGCCGTCAGTTCGGCCGCGGCGGCCTGCCCCGGCCGGTGCCCGTCCGGGCCGTCCCCGATGATCGTGCCGGTTGCGCACAGCGTCCGCGCCGTGGCGGCGTTGAGCTCCCTGGCAGTCGGTGATCGCAGAGCCAGGTCCACTTCCTCGGGTCCGACGACGGTCAGGCTGGCGGCCCACTCGATGCGGCTCACCATCTTGGCCAGGGCGACCTGCGTGGGGCCGATCCCGGTGGGCGGGTAGGGGGTGGCCGCGAACCCGTCCCGCAGGTCGTGGACCGCGCGGCCGGCGCGGTCGTGGGCCGCGCGGTCGCGGTGGCCCTCGGCGTGCGCCCGCACCAGGGCGGCGAGCTGCTCGGTGGCTTCGGCCAGGGCCGCCCGGTGGGTGTCGTGCCAGGGCCGGGGCCAGATCAGCAGGATGGCCGGCAGGCCCAGCACCGCCGCCAGCGCCCAGCCCGCCAGCCGGAAGCCGATCTCCCCGGCCGGCACCGGAATGCTCACCGGGAGCACGAACGCCAGCAGCAGGTACATGCTGCCCTGCGCGGCTCGCGGGCTCAGCACGCCGGCGAACAGCACCACGAAGGCGGCCACCGCCATCGAGGCGACAGCCAGCACATCGCGGTTCGAGCACAGGCTGCCGACGACGATGAGCGGGACGGCGGTGACGATCAGGGCCGCGTAACTGCGCAGCCTGCTGGCCTTGCTGCCGCCGAGGTCGACGAGCAGCAGCAGCGCGAATGCGCCGAACGAGGCGAACAGCGGCAGCTGGGTGTCGCTGGTGATGGCCCGGGCGATCGCGAACGTGGCTGGCATCACGACCGCTGCCCGCGCCGCCCGCTTGACCGCGAGCAGCTCCGGGTCGCGGGCCCGCAGGTAGGCCACCGGATGCCAGGACATGGTTGCAGTCTGCCCGGCCGGGCGGCCGGCCACCGCTGCCGGGCACTGGCTGCATCAGATCGGGATCGCCGCGCCGGACACCAGCTGGGCACCTGGTGAGGCCAGGAACAGGTAGGTGCGGGCGATGTCGGGGACCTTGGGCCAGGCGGCGTGGTCGGCGTCGGGCATCGCGCCGCGGTTGGCGGGCGTGTCGATGATGCTGGGGACGACGCAGTTGACCGTGATCCCGGTGCCGCGGACCTCGTCGGCGGCCATCGTCACCAGGTGCAGCACACCCAGCTTGCTGACCGAGTAGGCGAAGCCCGACCCGCGGGTCACCACCGCCGCCCGGCTCGCCGTGTGCACCACGCGGCCCTGGCCCGCCTCCGTCATCCGGCGCAGCGCGTGCTTGGTGATCAGCGCGGCGGTCACCAGGTTGAGTTCCAGCTGCCCGGTCAGGACCGCCGGGTCCAGTTCGGGCAGCGGGGTGTGCCCGGCGAAGCCGCCGACGGTGTTGACCACGGCCCAGGGCGCCGGCCCGTCGTCGAACAGGCCGCCGAGCGCGGCGTCGTCGAGCACGTTCACCGCCCGGTAGCCGACGCCGTCCAGGCGCCGGTCACCGGTGGGCTCGGACCGGTCGACCCCGGTGACCGCGGCGCCCTCGGCCATGAACGCCGAGGCAAGACCGGCCCCGAGCGCCCCGGTCGCGCCGAACACCATCACCGCCTGGCCCGCGAAACCCATGTCCGGCATATCCGGCGCCCCTTCCCTCGTCCCGCCGTTGATCGACCCGGCTAGTCTCCCGCATATGGTCGGCCGCGCTACCAGGCGGCGTCGAAGGCGCCGTTGATCTGGGCCATCACCGGGATCTGGAGCGGGACCAGCTGGCCGGTGCGCAGGTCGAGACGGGCCAGATGAGCCAGCAGGTAAGGCGCATCCGGGTTCACCACCCGGACGTGCCCGACCCTGAGCGGGAAGATCAGGTACCGGCCGCTGCTGTCGATGCGCATCGGATAGCCGAGCACCGGCTGGCTGGTCCCGATCACCTGGATGGTCCGGCCGGTTGCCGTCCGCACCTCGATGAGCTCGGCGCTCGCCGGGGACAGCAGGACAAAGGAGCAGGCGGCCATTCTCATCGTCGGACTGCTTGCGGTCGGGGGCACTGCCGCCGTCACGGCCTACCTGGACAGGAGAAGGCGCGGCGATGGCGGCGGCGCCGAGCCGGATCCTCCTGATCTTCCTGAAGCCAGGGCGCCAGCCGGGGATTCTGGCTGAGGCCAGCCGGTGCTCCTGGGCTGGTGCTACTGGCCTAGCCTCCCGTCGATCCGCTCGCGCAGCAGGTCGGCGTGGCGGACGTCGAGGTCGGGTGCTTGCGCCACGAACTGGTCCGCGAACGTGGCCTCGGCCCGCCACACCTCCCACGCCTGCGCGACGACGTCAGGGTCGGGCACCGCGCCGTCGAAGTCCCCGTCCGGGTCGGTGCCCGTCCGGATGTCACCCGCCGTCATCGGCGACCGGCCTCCGCTCCACCACCGGGTTTTTCACAGCGGCCGGGACGGCATCCAAGCTGCCAGACAGATCAGTGGCTTCGATGCGGTTCTGCACGTCATCATTATGGGCGGCTGCTGTCCCTTGGCCCGGTCCGAGCGGGCCCGCGGCTTCAGCGGCATCCTGGAGGAGTCATGATCAGGTCGGCTGTCATGGCCATGGCGGGTCTGACGGTTACCCTGGCCGGGGCTGCATGCGGGACCGCGGGCATGCCGGGTGGCGCGCCGTCAGCCTCGGCCGTGTCACCGGCCTCCGGGTCAGCGACTTCGGCGGCGGCTTCGTCCGTGGCTTCGTCCGGGGTCAGCGCGCCGGGCGCGCAGCCCGGGTTCGGTGTGGTGTCGATGACCTTCGTCTCGGCTAGCCGGGGCTTCGCCCTCGGCTCGGTCGCCTGCGGGTCCGGCCGGTGCGGGGCGCTGCTCGGCACGGCCGACGGCGGCGTGCACTGGCGGCGGCTGACCGCGCCGACCCGAGCGCTGGGCAGCGAGTACGGCATCTGCGACTACGGCCGCCCGTGCGTGGGGCAGATCAGGTTCGCCACCCCGGCGATCGGCTACGCGTTCTCGCCAGCGCTGCTGATGACCACCGACGGCGGGCTGCACTGGCGGCTGCTGGCTAGGACCGGCGTGACCTCACTCGAGACCGCCAGTGGCACCGTGGTGCGGGTCGCGGCCAGGTACGAGGGCTGCAGCGGCCGGCCCTACCGCGTCGAGTCCGCTCGCGCCGGCACGGACTCCTGGCGGGTCCTGCCCGCGTCGGCGATCGGCAGGATTTGCCCGCCGATCCTATACCGCTCGGGCGTTCGGGTCGTGCTGGTGAGCTACGGTAACCAGACGGCCGGCATCCCGGCGAAGGCCCAGATCGAGCGCTCCGCCGACGCGGGCACGACCTTCCGGCGTCCCGAAAGGCGCGACGATCACCTACCAGCTGGCCGCCGCCACCCCCACCCGGCTCCTCGTGCTGGAAGATGCCCTGCACCAGCGCCGGGTTCTGCTGACGGACGACGCTGGCCGTTCCTGGTCAACCTCGCTCCGGCTGACGGGGTTCGCCGATCCGGTCCTGGCCGGCTTCCAGGACCCGCTGACCGCTCGCGTCGGTCAGGGCGACACCGTGTGGGCAACCCGCGACGGCGGCCGGACCTGGCACGCCGGCCCTTTCATGTCCGGCTAGCCGGGCACGTCTAGCAGGTCCGTGGCTTTCGCGGAGACTGGATATCATCGGACGAGCTGACGGAGGGCAGGCAAGTCATGGGGAAGGTGCTGTATTCGGCCACCATGTCACTGGACGGCTTCATCGCCGGCCCAGGTGGTGACATGTCCTGGCTGACCGAGCACCTCGGGCCCAACCCGACCGTGGACGAGGTCATCGGCAGGATCGGCGCCCTTCTCGTCGGCAACCGCAGCTTCCGTGGAGATGATCCGTACAGGGGCACGGCCAGGGAGGGCAAGCCGTTCGGCGGGGGGTGGGCCGGTCCGCAGTTCGTGCTCACCCACCATCCGCCCGAGACTCCGGTGCCGGGCATCACCTTCGTCGGCGACCTCGCCAGCGGTGTCGCCGCGGCCAAAGCCGCCGCGGGCGACAAGTACGTCAACGTCATCGGCGCAAGCGTCGCCCGGCAGTGCCTCGACGTGGGCGTGCTCGACGAGATCCTCGTCTGCATCGCCCCGGTCCTGCTCGGCGACGGCGTCCGGCTGTTCGACCATCCAGGCGGGACCAACGTCCAGCTCGAACGCTTCAGCCTGACCCAGGTACCGCTAGCAACGAACCTCTGGCTGCGCGTGTCACCGGGCGGATTGGCAGCCCAGGTAATCCACTGCGGCTGTCCTGCGCCCAAGAGGCGTTCCCCGGATACCCCGACCCGCCAGTACCGCCGCGGCCGCAGCCAGGTGACCTGGCCATCGGCCCGCTGTTCATCGTCAACGGCAAGACGCTGGCCGCACAGAACCCGGCCGGCTATGGATCCAGCCCGTATGGGCAGCACCATGGGCGGTCCTACAAGATCCCCCTCGTGCTACTGCCAGGGTCGACGGTGACGGTCACCATCGGTGCCGCATCGAGGGAAGAATCGGTCACCAGCCGCGGGTCCGCCACGTCACACTCTCGCTGTTCGCAGGACCCTGCCCGTCCTGACCGAGTCCCGGACTTCTGGGGAAATGTCACGGCCGACGCGCTGCTGGCGACTGCAGGTAGCCGGTCAGGTTGTCGAGCATCTCCATCGTGCCTTCCTTGCGGAGTTTGGGCGCGTCAGCCCCGTCAATGCCGTCCAGGTAGGCACCCTGCTCGGTGTAGATCAGCGCTGTGCCGTCACCGCTCATGGCGAACTCGATGGTGGTGACCGACACCGAGATCCGTGTGTTGTTCGCGTACATCTCGTAGCTGTAGACGATCCGCTGGTCTGGCACGATGTCGTAGTACAGCGCGTCGTAGCGGTAGGTCGTGCCAGACCACGTGAAGCCGTGGCGCTCCCGACCGCCAACCCGGAAGTCGAACTCGGCAGCGCCGGCGTCGCCGTCCGCCGGCTCCAGGTCCCCGGTGTCGCCCCAGGTGTTCTTGGCCTCGGCCGAGGCAAACGCGGCGAACACCCTGGACGGGGCCGCCGGGTAGGTGCGCTCGATCGTGAACGTGTCATGGATAACGGAACGGGCGGTCATCGGTTCTCCTCTACTTGATCGTGCATGTGGTCTGGTGCTAGCCGGGAGCGGGCCCGGTGTCTGGCGAATCCGCGGTGTCGGCCAGGTAATCGCCGAGGCGGTCAAGGCGGCGCTCCCACAGGGTCCGCCGCTCGGCAATCCAGGACTCGGCCGAGCGCAGCACGGCCGGGTTGATGCTGCAGGTACGAGTGCGGCCGGACTTCTGCGACCGCACCAGGCCGCTGGCCTCCAGCACCTGGAC
>DATKRG010000281.1:0-35315 GCA_035532275.1 Streptosporangiaceae bacterium
TGGTCATGATCCTGCATGCCATCGGCGACAGCGACGACCCGTACGGCATCGCGACCCGCGTCATGGACGCGGTGCCCGCTGGCAGCTACCTGACCATCTCCCATCCCGCCGCCGACATCGAGCCGGAGAAGGTGGCCAACGTGACCGGCCGCCTCAACGAGCTCAGCTACCAGAAATACACCACCCGCACTCATTCCCAGGTCATGCGGTTCTTCGACGGCTTGGACCTGGTCGACCCCGGTCTGGTGCAGGTCCAGCAGTGGCGGCCCAGCATCGAGAGGAACCAGACGGCGGCGGTATGGGCCGGGGTGGGGCACAAACCCCGGGACTGAGCCCTTGATGTTCACCAGCCTGCTGACCTTCCACGATGCCGTCGAGCTGTTACTGGTGCTCGCCTCGGACCATTTGGGTGCCCCGCCGCGCGTTCACCGCCGACGTCTACACCGAAGTTGCCGAGGAACTGGCCGACGCCGCCGCCGCGGCGATCGCGGCCTACGCGCCACGAGCGGCCCGCGCACCTGTGGGCAAGACCTGACATCCGGTGATGAAACCCGGGCTGTCTTGAAGCCGACACCCCTGTGCGCTTAGCAAGCTGATCCAGAATGCTGCCATGTTGAACCAGGCTTTCGCATGGCAGCCTGGTAGGCGAAGCTTGTTAAAGCTATGAGAGCAGATTCTTTAACACTGCTACCCTGATGTGATGGTTGGTTCGCAGCCGGGCAGCACTCGGGCGGGGCGCATGATCCGGCAGCCGGAGGGGTACAGCGCCTTCATCCCGGCCCCGCTCCCGCCCAACCCTCCCTTGACCTTTGACGCCCAGCTGGCGACCGTCCTAGCGAAAGCTGGCACTGCGCTCGGCCGCCTCGACGGCGTCGCCGCCACGCTGCCCAACCCGGAACTGTTCGTGGCGATGTATATCCGCCGCGAGGCGGTGCTGTCCTCCCAGATCGAGGGCACACAGAGCACACTGGACGATGTTCTGGCTTTCGAGATCGACCCCGGTCGATCCTCCCTGCCGGGCGACATCAGCGAGGTCATCAACTACATCCACGCAATGAACTACGGGCTGGCGCGGCTGGACTCCCTGCCCCTATCGCTTCGCCTGCTCCGAGAGATCCACAGGCGCCTTCTGGTGGGGACGCGCGGCGGCGACAAATCCCCTGGCGAGTTCCGGCAGAGCCAGAACTGGATCGGGGCCGGCCCGCGAGGACTGGCCGACGCTGCCTTCATCCCGCCCCCACCACATGACATGCGCGCAGCGCTCGGCAACTTGGAACGCTTCCTGCACGATGCAGGTGGACTAGACCCGCTGATCGTGTGTGCCCTGGCCCACGCCCAATTCGAAACCATCCATCCCTTCCTCGATGGAAACGGCCGGGTCGGCCGCCTCCTGGTCACGTTCCTGCTATGCCATGAGAAAGTCCTTCAGAGGCCAGTGCTCTACCTGAGCCACTATCTGAAGCAGCACCGGGCGAGCTACTACGACCGGCTGATGGCAATACGGCTGGCAGGAGACTGGGAGGGGTGGCTGCGGTTCTTCCTGACCGGCGTCGGCGAAGTAGCACGAGAGGCAGAACAGACCGCCAGGCGGATCGTCCAACTGCGTGAGAGCATGCGGAATCACGCCCAGGCCGCTCGGATGAGCGCCAACGCCTTCCGGCTGTTGGACTTCGTATTTGAGCAGCCCATCATCAACGTGAACGCCGCACGAGATCACCTCGGACTCTCATATGTTGCGGCCAATGGCCTGATCCGGGAGCTTTGCGAGGTCGGCCTCCTAAGCGAAACCACCGGAGGCAACCGCAACCGCATATTCCGTTTCGGGCCCTACCTCGATCTCTTCGTCGACATGGCCGACGTCGACAGCGGGATCGCAGAACCCCAGCCGACCCTCTACTGATCAGTCGGTGTACGGAAGCGGTTCAGTACACCGCCAGTCGGTTTCCTGTCTCGATAAGGACATGTGGCGTGTGTCGACCGCATCCTCACCGCCAGCTCCGGCCGAGGTGGTGCCGCCAACGTGTTACCCGGAGGCCGCAATGATCGCTGACACGGGCCAGGGGGCACACACCGGAGTGCATGCCCCCTGGTCAGGAGCGGAGGCTCGGGGATTTGAACCCCGGAAGGGCGCGAACCCTAACCGCATTAGCAGTGCGGCGCCATAGACCGGACTAGGCGAAGCCTCCCGGCGACCGAACGGTCCGCCTCAGCGTACCGGTGCCGGCGACGGCGCCGCAAAGCACATCGCCAGTTCCCGCTGGCGCGGGGCTGGCCCGCTCAGCCGGCCTCGATCACCTCGTAATCGCCGTGCGCGTAGGCCTCCCGGATCTTCGTCTTGGCGAACTTGCCGACGCTGGTCTTGGGAACCTCGGAGATGAACGACCATCGTTCCGGCAACTGCCAGCGCGGCACCCGGTCAGCCAGGAAGTCCCGCAGCTCGCCGACGGTGACGGACGCGCCCGCGCGCAGCACGACCGTGGCCAGCGGCCGTTCCCCCCACTTGTCGTCGGGCACCCCGATCACCGCCGCCTCCATGACGTCCGGGTGGGCCATGATGGCGTTCTCCAGCTCCATCGAGGAGATCCACTCCCCACCCGACTTGATCACGTCCTTGGCGCGGTCGGTCAGGGTGACGAACCCCAGCGGGTCGATGGTTCCCACGTCGCCGGTGCGCAGCCAGCCGTCATGGAACTTGGCTGGGTCGTCGTCCTTGTAGTACGAGCCGGTCACCCAGGGGCCGCGCACCTCGACCTCGCCCACCGCGACCCCGTCGTGGGACAGCGCGACGCCTTCGTCCCCGACCAGCCGGGCCTCCACGGTGCAGATCAGCCTGCCCTGGGTGTCCCGGTAGCGCCACGCCTCCGCCGCGGGCGTGCCCGCGGGCGGGTGCGCCACGCTGCCGATCGGGGAGGTCTCGGTCATCCCCCAGGCCTGCACGATGAGCACGCCGAGCTCGTTCTCGAACGCCTCCATCAGGGAACGGGGCACGGCGGACCCGCCACAGGGGACCATCCGCAGCGACGACAGGTCGCCGCCGTGCGCCCGCACATGCTGCAGCAGCGCGTTCCAGATCGTGGGCACCGCACCGGCCAGGGTGGGACGCTCGGCCTCGATGAAGCGTGCCAGCGGCTCCGGCTGCAGGAACCGGTCCGGCATGACCAGGTCGGCCCCGCACAGGACCGCCGCATAGGGGAGCCCCCACGCATTGGCGTGGAACATGGGCACCACGGGCAGCACGCGATCGCGTTCGGACATCCCCAGTGAGTTGCCCATGCAGACGCCCATGGAGTGCAGGTAGGCAGAACGGTGGCTGTACACGACCCCCTTGGGCAGCCCGGTGGTTCCGCTGGTGTAGCACATGGCGGCGGCGGACCGCTCGTCCAGGTCCGGCCAGCCGAAGGAGCTGGGCGCTGCCGCCAGCAGTTCCTCGTAGGAGTGCACCTGGACGCCGGGGTGGGTCAGTTTCTCCGCATGGGCGGCCAGTGCCTCGCCACCCGGCCCGGTGATGACCACGTGCCGGATCGTCTCCGTCTGGGGCAGCACCGCGGCCAGCAGCGGCACCAGCGTGGGGTCGCAGATGACCACGTGGTCAGCGGCGTGGTTGGCGATGTAGGCGAGCTGGCCGGGGTCGAGCCGGAGGTTCAGCGTGTGCAGGACCGCGCCCATGGACGGGATGGCGAGGTAGGCCTCCAGGTGCTCGGAGTTGTTCCAGAGCAGGGTGGCGGCCCGCTGGTCGGCGTCGACCCCCAGGGCGCGCAGCGCGTTCGCGAGCCGCGCCGCCCGCTCGGCCGTCTGCGCGTAGGTCTGGCGCCGGACACCGTCCTCGGTGCACGTGACGACCTCGCGCCCGCCGAACACCGTAGTGCCATACCGCATGATGCCGGCGACGGTCAGCGGCACATCCATCATCGTGCTAAGCACGGCCACCTCCTATGGGGCCACAGCGCACCAGGCCGTCACGGCTCAGGTGCGCATCATCGTCCTGGCTGGGATCGTGCCATGCCAGGACCGAAACGTCACCCTTCCAGCAGGTCGGTGTCGATCCGCAGCTTGGCCACCGCCCGGGAGACCGTGCTCTTGACCGTTCCCTGGCTGATCCCGAGGAACTGCGCGATCTCGGCCTCGCTCATGTCGGCGTAGTAGCGGAGCACCACAGCTATCCGCATCTTGGCCGGGAGCCGGTCCAGCGCCCGCCGCAGCACGTCCTGGAGCGCGCTGTCGCTCGCGTGGTCGCCGACCGCCTGGTCGGGGATCTCGTCGGTGGGGTACTCCTCCAGGCGGCGCCGCCGCCACGACGAGATATGCGTGTTCACCATGGCCCGGCGGACGTAGCCGTCCAGCGCCGCCCGGTCCTCGATGCGGTCCCACGCCTGGTAGGTCTTGGCCAGGGCCGACTGGACCAGATCCTCCGCGTCCGCGAGGTTGTGGGTGAGCAGGTAGGCCATGCGGAGCAGGGAGCCGCTGCGGCTGGTCACGTAGTCGCGGAAGCCGGGGTCGTCCGGCCGGGACGCGGGCCGGGGCGTCGGCGCGTGCGCACCGGACCCCGCCATCGTCCCGTGCGCCTCAGCCACCGCGTGATCGCCCCCGACGCTCACAAGGCAACCGTACCCACCCGGGACCCTCAGGCCACAGTCACCACGCGTCAGGAATAGGGCTCCTGCCTGCGGTTTTGATCGGCAACCGCCGGGCGGGGGGCCCTTTCAGCGACCGTGGTGAACTTTTGGCGGATACGGCTGGGAAGTCGGGACAATCACGGGAATGCCACCCGCTGGATCAGGCCTTCGCCGCGAAGTTGGTCGTGGCCAGGCCCTGGCCGCCACTCCAGATCTCGAACCCCGCCTCGATGTTCTCCATCCACCATGTGGGCTGGACCCAGCCGCGCCGTTCCGCGGCCCTGATGAACGGATGCAGCCTCAGGTGACTCACACCCGTGGTGCGGCTCAGGCGGCGGAACTGGATGTAGTTCCATGTGACCGGGACGCCCTTGTGGTGGGCGACCCAGTGCTCGACGCAGTAGCGGCCGTGCCTGATCCAGATCTTCGGGCCGACGCACGGCGGCAGGAAATGAGTGTTCAGCCAGATCATCAATTCGGCGCCATCGGCCTGACCCGTGGTCATGGCGGTCTTGCCGAACCAGATGTCGAACGCGGCGTTGTACTGGCCACGGGCGGATTCCTTGGTCTGCCAGGTGACCTGTGGCCGGGACAGCTTGGTGACCTGCATGGGCAGAACGGTGCCTGGCGAACACACTCTCCATGAGCAGCCATAAAAGACATTCGGGAAGGCGACAACCCGGCCGAGATGGTCGAACCCCGCCCGCTGCGTGACACGGAAGCTGGGCAAATGGTCGTTATTGGTCAGGCACTGCGGGCGCTGGCCGAGCCAGTAGTCGTTGCGCAGTGTGAACCGGGGACCCGACAGGCTGTGCACCGTCATGTGCTCGCCCGGCACGCACAGTGTCGTGGTTTGCGCGGGCGGCGGGGCGGCGGCCAGGACCGGGGATGCAGACAGGGTCACGGCGGGCACAGCGACCGCCGCCAGGACGCTGACGAGCCTGCCTGTGCGCATCTGGCATCCTTTCGGGAGGGAGCGACATTAGCAGGACGTGCTGGGGTGACTACTGCTGTACCGGAAGAAAGTCACAAAACAGTTACCGGTCCACCTGGGGCCGGTCATGAGTGGATAGAAAGGAAAAGATCGCCCTAAACCGGACTGTGCGGCACTGTCGTTACCTATCTGCCCTGGGGTAAATGTATGACCTGTCGCACCGCAGAAGCCCAAACCGCTTGACGCGCACATGGCTGGCTACGCATCGTCGATGAACCGGGCGCCGATGCCCGCTGGAGGGCCAGATGCAAGATCGCGGCGGTGACCTCACGTGCTGTGCCCGCTGCGGCGGGCCGGGGACCGCTGCGCGGATCGCGGACAGGCGGCGCTACAAGGCAGCGGTGTTCTCATCCCCGTACCCGGGACTGACCCTGTGGCCCGGCGCCGCGGACCCCGCTGCCCGAACGGAGGGTCTCGGGACATCGGCGCCGTTCCCGGCCGTGGTCACCGGCACCGCCACCGATGTCAGCCCGCACGTGCTCGTTGTCGCCAACGCCGGCGGTGAGCAGCGGTTCAGCCTCCCCACCGGTGCGGTCGCCTGGCGGGGCAAGCTGGTCCCGCCGACCATCATCCGGGCCGGGGACCAGCTGACCGTCCGGATCCCGGCGGGCCGGCGGGATGTGGCGGACAAGATCTGGGTGGGCATCGGCCGGGTCACCGGGACGATCGTGGAACGTCACGGCGACAGCCTGCTGGTGGACGAGGGGGCCACCAAGCCACCGCAGGCCGTGGTCATCTCCCCGGGCGCGTCGTCCCGCATCCAGGTCCGCTTCCCGCGCCTGGAACCGGGCCACCTGGTCGACGTCATCGGTCTGCGCCAGGGCGCGACGCTGGAGGCCCTGCTGCCAGCCACCTCCCAGCCCACCTACCGCGCCGACCGGATGCCCCGCCTGTCACCGGTCACCGGGCTCACCTACGGCAGCATCAGCGGTTCCGCCACCTGGCACGAGCCGACCGGGCTGGCCCCCGCCGAAGGAGTCGCCTACCCCGCGATCGATCCCGCCTCCGGCTGCGCGGAGGCCGCCGCGTCCTCCGGCCCGGGCTGTGCCAGCCTGCCCTACCTGGCCGTCGGCAGCATGCTCCTGGTCCGCAACGAGTGCACCGGGCGGTCCCGGCTGCTGCCGGTGACCGGCTGCGGAGCGGTCGCCCGCCTGTTCTCCGACCGGTGCCTGACCTGTGGCACCTCACCCCGCGGCCGGGTCGCCGACCTGACCCTTGCCAGCTTCGTCGGGCTCGGCGGCGACCTGGAACGCGGCTGCTTCAACGCGGCCATCGCGATTGGAGCGTGACGATGGCCGTCGCCATCCGGGAAATCCAGATCCCCCTGCTGGCCCTCGTCCTGCTGGGCGCCTGCGCGGCCAAGCTCGCGCGGACGGTGCGGACCCGGTCGGTGAACGCGGGCCTGGGCCCCACCGAGCTGTTCCCCCGCCGGCTGCGGCGGCTGGCCGCGATCGCCATCTGCTGCACCGAACTGGCCCTGGCCCCCGCGCTCATCCTCACGGCAGGCCGGTTCGGCAGCCACGAGCGGGGTGACGCGGTGCGGCTGGCCACCGCGGTGCTCTTCCTGATCGCGCTATGCGGGCTGGTGGAGCTGCGCGAGCACCGGCCCGATCTGGGATGCGGGTGTTTCGGCGACCTGAGTGTCAAGCCGGTCGGCATCCGCTCCATCGCCCGGGCAGGGCTGCTGGCGGTCGCGGCGCTGGTGACGATCGGCCTGCCCCCCCTGCACCTGCCGCCGCCCGGCGCCCGGGCCGCCACCGGCCTGGGCATCATGGTCGGCGAACTGCTGCTGCTGGCCCTGCTGTCGCCCGAAGCAGGTGAGGCGCTGATGCGGCTCGGCTACACCGAGCCCTGCGAGCTGCGCGAGTTCACCGCCAAGCGGGCGCTGACCGCGCTGCACCGCAGCCGCCTGTGGCGCAAGCAGTCCGCGCTGGTCACCGGGGAACCGGCCGACATGTGGCGGGAACTGTGCTGGTGGTACCTGGTCTACCCGGCCAGCGGGCAGGCACCGGGCACCTCGCTGGTGTTCGCAGTGCAGGTGAAACAGCATCGCCCGGCCATCCGTTCCGCACTGGCCGGCCCAGAGCCGCCCAGCTGGCCGGGTCAGCCCGTCCCGGATGCCGGGGAGGTCGCGCCCGTTATGCGTTCTGCGGCTTTCTAAGAATCTCTAAGATCGACCGTAGAAAAGGCCATACTCCGGCAGATTCTCAGGCTGGCTGGGCGCGCAGGAACCGCCCGAAGTGCGGGACGGTGAAGGCGATCAGCCCGCGCTCGGAGCTGTAGATCAGCCCCTTCTTGATCAGCCCGTCCCGGGCCGGGGACACGCTGGAGGGCTTGCGGCCAAGTTCGTCGGCGACCAGCGCCGTCTGCACCGGCTCGTCGCCGAGCATCGCCATCGCCCGCATGTACTCACGTTCGGCCGGGGTGGCCCGTTCGTAGCGGCTGCCGAAGAAGCCGATCGCCAGCTCGCCCTCGGCCTGCGGGCTCGCCATCTTCACGTCGCCCGCGGTCACCGGGCTGGCCGCCGCCACGTCCCAGGTCACCTTGCCGTAGGCCTGAACGAAATAGGGGTACCCGTCGGCCGCCTCGAACAGCGCGTCCAGTGCCTCGCGCTCGAAGTCGGCCCCTTCCCGCCGGGCCGGCGCGAGCAGGGCCTGGTCGGCCGCGGCGCGGTCCAGCCGGTCGATCGGCACGTACCGGAACAGCCGCTCCGAGTAGCTCTTGCTCGCCGACAGCACCGACGGCAGGTGCGGCAGCCCGGCCCCGACCACGATCAGGGGACCGCCGGTCTGCGACAGCTCGTGGGTGGCGGCGCACAGCGCCGACACGTCGGCGGGCGGGATGTCCTGCATCTCGTCGACGAACAGGGCGATGCCCACCCCGAGGTCGGTGGCGACCGACGCGGCGTCCGCCAGCAGTTCGGTCAGGTCGATCTCCAGGTCACCGGAATCTGCCCGGCCCCGGGCGGCTGGCACGTCGATCCCCAGGTGCGGGGCGAACGTGCCCTTGGGTGCCTTCGGGTCCCGTGCCGCGAACGCCTTCAGCACGCCGAGAAACTGCTCGATCCGGTCCGGCCCCCGGTGCCGCGGCGCCAGTTCCCTGACCGCCATGTGCAGCGCGCCCGCGATCGGCCGCCGGATCGACTGGTCCGGCCTGGCTTCGATCTTCCCGGTTCCCCACAGCCGCTGCAGTGCCATGGAACGGAACGAATTCAGCAGGACGGTCTTGCCCACCCCGCGCAGCCCGGTCAGCACCATGCTGCGTTCGGGGCGGCCACGGGCGATCCGCTCCAGCACCACCTCGAACTGCCCGAGCTCGCGGTCGCGGCCGGCCAGTTCTGGTGGCCGCTGACCCGCCCCGGGGGCGTACGGGTTCCTCACTGGGTCCACAGCATCGGACTCTATGGGCCGATCTAGAGCAGTCCGTAGATTCGGGTAGAAAGCACGGCCGGCGTGTCGCGGCGGTATTGCTCCCGGCGTATCGCTGCCGGGCGGCCCGGCCTCCCGCCACCAGGCCGGAGGCCGGGCACCGGCGTCAGTGGAACAGCCGCAGCGTGTTGACGGCGTCGTCCACGTAGTAGATGCCATTGGCGGTGGGGGTCAGCGCCAGGCCGAACAGGGCACCCGAACCGGGCGGGCTCCCATGCTTGTCGAGGAAGTGGTGGGCGACCTGCGTGCCCGCCGGGGTGGTCTCGACGATCTTGCCGTCGCCGGCGTTGACGGACAGCACGTTCCCGTTGGGCGCGATGATCAGCCCGAGCGGGGTGTTCAGCTGGCCGCCCGAGGTGATCATGACGCCGGTCCCGGCACTGCCGGGGCGGCTGGTCGCGTTCACGATGGCGGTGATCCGGTTCGCGAGGCTGTCGGCCACGAAGAGCGTGCCGTGCGAGTCGAGGCCTACGCCGGTCGGCCCGATGACCAGCGCGGCCAGGTCGGTCCGCTCACCGAAGCCGGAGCCGATCACGGTGCGGGCGAGCACCCGCGGGGGCTTGCTGCCGCGCAGCTTCAGCAGCAGCCGCAGCACCGTGCCCTTGTGCACGACCTTGCCCTTGGCGGCGACGGTCCCGTTGAGGACGTTGGTGACGAACAACTCGGAGGCGCCGCCACCGCTGATGGCGGTCATGTCCCACGGGCCGTTGATGCCGTGACCTGACAGGGTCTCGGCGACCTGGCCCATGTTGTTGACGACGATCAGGCACCCGGCCTTGGCCGTCGCGGACATGCCGTTCGTGGTCGGCAGGCTGCCGACCACGACCCAGCCGCCTGGCAGGATGTCGAGCGCCGTGGTGAGGCCGACGCCGCCCGGGCAGGGGCCGTTCAGTGAGGACTTGGTGATGTGCGCGAACACCGTCCGGTGCCCACCGGGAGTGATCTGCACGATCGTGGTCCCGGTGCCCTGCAGGTTCTTGGAGTTGTTGAAGTTGCTGATCAGGATGTTGCCCTTGCCGAGGCTGCCGGAGCTGTGGCGGACCACGGCTACCCCGTAGGGGTTGATGTCCCCGTTGTGCGGGACCGTCGAGGCGATGGTCGTGATCTTGTGGAAATTACCGATGAAAGACGCAGTCGCGAACGCCGGGGCGGCGGACGTCACAGCGAAAAGCGCTGCCGCAGCAGCGCCCGCAGTGACGGCCGAAGCCTGGGTGATGCGATGGGTCAAGGACATGAGTCACCCGCTCCTTCCGAAAAGTCCGATGGCTCACGCTGCGCGGCAACTGCGGCCCGCGGATGGCGGCCACACCGGCCGGTCCGCGCCGGCACGCACAGCACACCTGGTGTTACGCAACATTGCCGCCGGTGGTTCAGGCAAAGCCAGAAGGTTTGCCAACGGGATACGTTGCGGCGCCTTTTGCAGATGAAATCGCAGGTCACGCGGTCTATGAGGCGGCTAGCGGGAAGTGGGCGGGAAGGTCAGGCGGCCCCGCCGCTGTGACCGCCGCCGCTGTCACCGCCGCTGTTCAGCCGGGCCAGGTAGTCGTTGTAGGCGGCCAGATGCTCGTCGTCGTCGATGCCGCGGCCGGCCGCGGGGCTCCCGGCTGTCACCACGTCATCGAAGCGGGCCCGGCGGACCGCCTCCAGCCAGCCTGCCGAAGCCGCGGCCGGCCGCTCGTCCCGGCTCCACATGAGCATGACCAGCATGATGAACCCGAGCATGATCGCGTCGCCAGCGATCCACATGGTGGCCCCCGCCCAGTGCACGTCCTCGACCAGGCCCGGGGACCCTGGCGGCCGCGGGCCGGCGGTGCCGTTCCCGAACCAGGTGCCTGCATAGCCGAGCACCAGCCCGGTGAACGTGTCGACCGGCATGGCCAGCACGAGCACGAGGAGCCGGATCGGGTAGGAGAGCCGCCACCGGATCGGCTCCCGGCCGACAATCGGCAGGAAGAACAGGTACCCCACGACGAGGTACAGCACGTGCTCGGCGTTGTGCAGCAGCTGGTTGCGCAGGATGAGGCCGGTCAGGCCGGTCAGGTGGGTTCCCACCACGGTCGCCACGTAGGCGACGAACCCGAACGGCGGCCAGGTGAGGAAGCTGAGCACGCGCGAGCGCATGACCCGCTTGGCCCACGTGTGCAGCGGGTTCCGGCTCGCGTGCAGGAGCAGGGTGAACGGCTGGCCGACCACCAGCAGCGGCGGCGCGACCATGATCAGCAGCAGGTGCTGGATCATGTGATCCCAGAACAGCACGTCGTCGTAGGCGCCGATGCCGCTCTGCGTGGCGAGCACGACCACCGCCAGGCCCGCCAGGAACATGCCGGTACGCCACCACGGCCAGGGCCGGGCCGGGTGCGCCCGCCCGACCCGCCAGGCACCCCACAGGTAGAGCGCGCCGGCCGCCAGCACGGCAGCCGTCACCGCAGGCGCGAACTCCCACCGGGTGAGAACTGCCTGCCAGCCGAAAGCGGGCAGCATGCGGACCTCCTCCGCCGCGAGCCTACCTACCTGCGTCCCCGGCCGCGCCCGCGGCCGGCTGTATATCCTTGCCGCAGACGATTCCGCGTACCTGGGAGCGGTGGCAGAGTCCGGTTGATTGCAGCTGCCTTGAAAGCAGCCGGTCGTGCAAGCGACCCGGGGGTTCGAATCCCTCCCGCTCCGCCCACCCGGCCTGTGTGGGTCAGATCGTGCCCGCCGGGCGGTGGGGCCAGCTGAAGCCGTCGCCGACCTCAGCGGCCAGGGCGAGGTAGGCGTCCGCGGTAGCCCTGCTCAGCTGGGTCAGGTCCACCTCGGCACCCTCCTCCAGATGAGCGTCGTAGGGAATCCGGGCCACGGCCCGGCAGCGGGTGGCGAAATGCTGTTCCAGCCGGCCGAGGTCGACCGTGCTCTTGCTGCGCGGCCGGATCACGGACAGGACGACCACACCGTCGCGCACCAGATCGCCGTAGCCGTGCGCCTGCAGCCAGTCCAGGGTGGCACTGGCGCTGCGCGCGCCGTCCACCGACGGGGAACTGACCAGGACGATCTGATCCGCCAGCCGGAGCACCCCGGCCATCGCCGAGTGCAGCAGGCCGGTCCCGCAGTCGGTGATGCAGATCGAGTAGTAGTGCTCGAGCACCTGCACCACGTCCTGGTAATCCTGGTCGCTGAACGCGACCGAGACAGTCGGGTCACGGTCGGAGGCGAGCACTTCCAGGCGGCTCGCCGCCTGGGTGGTGAACGCCCGCACGTCCGCGTACCGCTGGATCTGGTCCCGCTCGTTGAGCAGGTCCCGCACGGTCGCCGCGGTCTCCAGCCGGAGCTTGTCCGACAGGGTGCCCCGGTCGGGATTGGCGTCGACGGCGATCACCCGGTCGCCGCGCAGCGACGCCAGGGTGGAGCCCAGGCCCATGACCGTCGTGGTCTTGCCGACCCCGCCCTTGAGGCTGAGGACGGCCACCCGGTGGTGGCCGCCCGCGACGGGGGTGCAGGCACGGGCGACGAGTTCGCGGCGGCGCAGTTCGGCGGCTGACTGCGGCGGCCTGACCAGGCCGCCGGTGGCCTGGTAGACGACCCGGCGCCAGCCTCCGGGCGGCGCCGCGTGGCGGCCGCGCAGGAGCAGATCGGCGGTCAGGCTGTCCGCGGTCTCGGCAGGCTGCCAGTGCGGCGGCGTCTCGGGCGGTAACGGCAGCGGCTGGGCCGCCGCCTCCCCGGAGTCCACCTCCCCGGGGGTGGAACAGCCGGGAGCGGGGTAGCCGGAAGCGGGGTAGCCGGAAGTCGAGTAACCCGGGCCGGGGTAACCGGCGTCTGGGTCGCCGGTGCCGTACCCGGCGTCGTACTCGGCCATCGGGTAGCCGTCCGGCGGGTCGTACTCCGCGGGCTGCCCATAGGTCACCGGCGGGTACTTCTCCGCCGGGTACTCCCCTGCCGGCTGCCGCCCGGCCTCGGCTGGCTTCTGCGCGCCCTCGGCTGGCTGCTGGCCGGCTTCGGCCGGCTGCTGGTCCTCTTCGGCCGCGTCGGGCGGCCGGGGTGCTGGCGTGCCTAACGAGGACTGCTGCCCGAACAGCCGGGGCAGCCCACTCGCCGGCCAGCGGAACGTGCCCTCGTCCGCTACCTCCTGCCCCCCGCCCTCCCCGTCCGGGCGGCCCGGGCCGGCGGTGTGGTTCGCAGTGTGGTTCGCGGTGTGATCCGCGGTGCCGTCCTGGTCCTGTTCATGATTGGCCAAGGTCGTTCCCCTCAGCTGCGATCGGTAGGAGAATGGCGTGCCCGACAAGGCCGGATGTAGGTGTCTCATCCCGAGACTAGGACACCGGATACCGATGGCACACCCCCCGCCACGGATTGCAGTCGCCCCGCCAAGCGCCACCGATAACCGCCACCGCCCAGCGCCACCCCCCAAGCGCCACCACCCCAGCAGGAGCAGCCCATGCGCGCGGTCGTCATCACCAGCCCGGGCGGGCCGGAGGTGCTCCAGCTGAGCGACGTGCCCGACCCCGTGCCGAGCCCCGGCGAAGTGCTGGTGGAGGTCACCGCCGCCGGGGTGAACCGCGCTGACGCGCTGCAGCGGATGGGCGGCTACCCGCCACCGCCGGGCACCCCGCCCTACCCCGGGCTGGAATGCTCGGGCCGGGTCCGCGCCATCGGCGCCGGGGTGACCGGCTGGCAGCCCGGCGACGAGGTCTGCGCCCTGCTCGCGGGCGGTGGCTATGCCGAACTGGTCGCGGTGCCGCAGGGCCAGCTGCTGCCGATCCCGGACGGGGTCAGCCTCACCGACGCCGCGGCGCTGCCCGAGGTCGCCTGCACCGTGCACGCGACCGTGTTCCAGCAGGCGGGACTGGCGGCCGGCGAGACCCTGCTGGTGCACGGCGGCGCAGGCGGGATCGGGACGATGGCGATCCAGCTGGCAAAATCGTTTGGCGCCCGGGTTGTCTGTACCGCCGGTACCGCCGCCAAGCTGCAGCGGTGCACGGACCTGGGGGCGGACCTGGCGGTCTCCTACGTCAGCGACGACTTCGTCGCGGCCGTGGGCACCTTCACCGATGGCCGGGGCGCGGACGTGATTCTGGACATCATGGGCGCGCCCTACCTGGCCCGGAACATGGCGGCGCTGGCGACCGGTGGCCGGCTGGTGGTGATTTCCACCCGCGGCGGTGCCACCGCGGAGCTCGACCTGGGCCTGCTGATGCGCAAGCGTGGCAGCATCCTCGCCTCCACACTGCGCGCCCGGCCGCTGGCCGAGAAGGCGGTTATCGTCGCCGCGGTCCGGTCGCAGGTGTGGCCGCTGGTCAGCGCCGGGAAGGTGCGGCCGGTGATCGAGCGGGTGCTGCCGATGGCCCAGGCGGCCGCCGCCCACCGGCTCCTGGATGACGGCACGCATGTGGGGAAGATTCTGCTGGCCAACTGAGCGCGCCCGGCGGGGCGGAACCCCTGGGTGCTGAACCCCGGGTGCACCAACTATCTGGAAGGGGACAGACTAGGACTATGAGCGACCAGACGAATCCGGCGGAGGAGCCGACCGGCAAGGTGGTCATCGTCGGCCCGGAGGGCATGGCCGTCGAGGGCGTTGGTGGTGACCACGGCGGTGAGCGGCCTGTGGTGGAGATGGTGGAACAGCCCGCCAAGGTGATGCGGATCGGCAGCATGATCCGCCAGCTTCTGGAGGAGGTCAGGGCCGCCCCGCTGGACGAGAAGAGCCGGGCCCGGCTGGCCGAGATCCACCAGAGCTCCATCAAGGAACTTGAGGACGGTCTGGCCCCCGAACTGGTCGCGGAGCTGGACCGGCTTTCGCTGCCCTTCACCGAGGGCGACCTGCCGAGCGAGGCGGAGCTGCGGGTCGCGCAGGCTCAGCTGGTCGGCTGGCTGGAAGGGCTGTTCCACGGCATCCAGACCACGCTGTTCGCCCAGCAGATGGCCGCACGGGCGCAGCTCGAGCAGATGCGCCGGGCGCTGCCGCCCGGCATCGTGCCCGGCACAGCCGAGGACGGTTCCCAGCCGCAGCCCCGGTCCTCAGGCCCGTACCTGTAGCCCGGGCCGGTGCCTGCAGCGCCCTACACCCGCCCGTAACGCAGCCGCCCGAGCCAGGCCGCTGCCTGCGCGAACTCCGCGTCGGAGGTCCCCGCCCTGACCTGGGCGCGCCCGCCGTCGCAGCGCGGGTAGCTGCCCAGGAACCTGACGTCGGCGCAGACCCGGCGCAGGCCCATCAGCGCCTCGCCGACCCGCGCGTCGTCCAGGTGGCCCTCGCAGTCGATCGAGAAGCAGTACTTGCCCAGCCCGTCCCCGGTCGGCCGGGACTCGATCCGGGTCAGGTTGATGCCACGGACCGCGAACTCGGTCAGCAGTTCCATCAGCGCGCCGGGGTGGTCCTCGCGCAGGTAGGCGACCAGCGAGGTCCGGTCGGCGCCGGTGGCGGCGGGCACGGGGCCCGGCCGGCTGACCACCACGAACCGGGTGACCGCGTCCGGCACGTCGTTGACCTCACCGGCCAGCACGGCCAGCCCGTAGCGGCTGGCGGCGAACGCGCCGGCCAGCGCCGCGTCGATCTGGCCATCGGCCGCTTGCCGCGCCGCCTCGGCGTTGGAGGAGGCCGGGCGCCATTCGGCGTCGGGCAGGTGTTCCGCCAGCCAGCGCCGGCACTGCGGCTGGGCCTGCGGGTGGCCGCCCACCGTCTTGACGTCCGCCAGCGCCGTGCCCTCCCGGCCCAGCAGGGCGAACGTCACCGGCAGCAGCAGCTCAGCGCGGATGGCGAGGTCGGGCCCGGCGGCGAGTTCGTCCAGGGTGGCCGTGACCGCCCCTTCCACCGAGTTCTCGATCGGCACCATCGCCCGTTCCGCCGTGCCACCCCGCACGGCGTCCAGCGTGGCCGGGATGCTGCTGCAGGGCAGGGCTTCTGGCAGCGCGGCGGGCTCGAGCTCCGCGAGCGCCGCCTCGGTGAAGGTGCCTTCGGGCCCCAGGTAGGCGTATCGGACCGGCATGGCCTTCATCTTGCCAGCTAGCTGCGGGTAGTCGGGACAGAGCCGCGACCCCGGCGCAGCACGACGATCAGGGCGACCGTGACGGCCAGCAGGATCACCGGGGTCACCCCGGTCCTGACCACCGACTGCAGCCACCCCAGCCCGGCGGGCAGCGCGATGCCCCTGGCCGGCAGATAGCCGAACGCCAGTGCCGCCGTCCGCGCCAGCACCAGCCAGTCGAGCGCCGCCCACGGAAGCGCCGCCCAGGGCAGGGGCGCCCAGGGCAGCAGGGCCAGCAGCGCCCAGGCGAGCCCGTCGTACCAGGGCAGCACGTACGGCCACGCAGCCAGCCAGGCGAAGACCAGCGCGAACGAGCATGCGGCGGCGAGCGTGATCAGGGTTGCCGGGCCGGCCGCCAGGGCGAGCAGCGGCCGGGTGAACAGCGCCAGCAGCAGCACCGCGAGCACGATCGCCCCGGCCTTGACGAGGTCGTTCGCGGCGCTCTCGCCGGTGAGCAGACGCAGGCCGGATCGGACCGCGCGCCAGGGCGAGCCGATGGAGACGAAGCTGCCAGCCCGGAGCGCGGGGTCCACCGAACCCAGCCCCCAGGGCGCGGCGGACGCCGCCGCCGTCACCAGGAACCCGGCGGTCACGCCGCCTACCGCGAGTGCCAGCGGGCGCCACCGGCGCGCGCGCGGCCCGGTTCCTGCCCGCGGCCACCAGGTGAGCAGGGCAGCCACCACCAGGCCCGCCGCGACCAGGACGTAGGACAGCTTCACCGCGAACGCCAGCCCGGCCACCGCGCCAGCCGCCGCTGCCACGCCGAGCCCCCGCAGCGAAGCGGCCCCGGCGGATGGCATGCCCAGGGCGAAGATGGCGATCGCGGCGACGGCGAAGACGATGGCCTGGCTGTCCACATGCGCACCGGCCACCAGTACCTGCAGCAGCAGCGGGTTCAGGGTCCAGACCAGCCCGGCCCGCAGCTGCCGCGCCCGGCTGCCGCGGGTGAGCAGGTGCAGCAGCAGGCCGGTGCCGGCGAACGCGGCGAGGCCGAGCAGGGACAGCACGAAGACGGTGAGCCGGGCGGAATCCCCGCCGATCCACGACGCCAGGGCCTGGCCGCCGGTGGCCAGGCTGCCGTAGACCGACGGGCTGGCCCGCCAGTCCTGGACCGCCCGCGCCACCGGATCGCCGGACGCGGCCAGCATGGCCGGGGTGGTCAGGTAGGGGTTATGCCCGGTGACCACCATCCGTCCGTAGGCGGCGTAGCTCACATGATCAGAGGAGCCGAACGGAGGTATCAGCGCCATCGCCGTCGCGGTCATCAGCCCCGCTGCCAGCACGGCGCGGGGGGACACCGTCCAGCCTCGGCGAAGTGCGGACAGGCACAGGCCCAGCCCGGCGGTGCCCGCTACCAGTGCGGCGGCGGCCAGGCCGATCGCCAGATAAGGCGACAGGTGCAGGCCGAACGCCCACGGCGGCTGGCCATGCTGGCCCGGCTGGCCCGGCCCGGCTGGCAGTGCCGGCTCCATCGCTGACGGGCCTGCCAGCCCGACGGCGAGGGTGAGTGCGATGCTGGCCGCGGTGGCGGCCAGGCCGGCCCGCCCGGTGGCGGCGCTCGTCATCCGCGCCGGGATCGCGGCCCACGCGCCCCGGCCTGGCGGACCGCCAGTGCGCGCGCGACGTCGGCGAACTGCCGCGCGCGGTGGACCTGGGCGCGCCAGCCGGTCCCGGTGGCCCGGTGCGCCAGCGGGACTTCCACCTCTGTCACCCGCAGGCCCTGGCGGAGCAGGTCGATGGTGAGCCCGGTCTCCACCCCGAAGCCAGGTGCCAGCGGCCGGGCGGCTTCGAAGGCGGCCCTGGTCAGGCAGCGCTGCCCGTTGAGCGGCTGGGCGGGGCGCCACCCGGTGGCCCGTTCGATGCCCGAGCCGGAGAGAGCGACGACGAACCCGTGGCCGCCCTGGCGGACCCGTTCGGCGAAGACGGCTATCGTCATGTCGGCTTCGCCGGCCCGCACCGGCTCGGTGAGCGGGCCCGCGTCGGCCGCGGTCTGGCCGAGATCTCCGTCGAGGAACAGCAGGTGACGGGGGTGCTCGCGGTGGTCGCGGGCCTCCAGCAGGCGGACCGCCTCCGCCCCGCTCTCCATCGCGGCCGCCTTGCCGCGGCTGCGGGCGTGGCGCACCACCAGCGCGCCGGCCGCCTCGGCGGCCGCCGCTGTCCCGTCCCGCGACCCGTCGTCCACCACGACGACCAGATCTGTCCCCGGCAGGCCGGCCGCCCCGGCCACGGTCTGCGCGATGCGGTCGGACTCGTCGCGTGCGGGAATGACCACCGCCACGTCACCGATCGTCGGCACGGGCCGAATACTAGATGCTGCGGGTCGGCCCTACTGGCCGGTCAGCGTGGCGGGATCGTCGTGGACGGTGAACACCGAGGCCAGCCCGGTCACTTCCAGGATCTTGCGGACGGCGGTGCGCGGCGCCGCCAGGGCGAGATCACCGCCCCGCTCATGGGCCTGGCGATGAGCGGCGAGCAGCACGTTCATGCCGGTGGAGTCGCAGAACTCGACGCCGGACATGTCCACCACGATCTGGGCGGGATGGCCGGCCCCGATCGCGGCGACCAGCTCACTTTGCAGCCGTGGCGCGGTGTAAAGATCGATCTCCCCAGCAAGGGTCACGATGGTGTGCTCTCCCTGGGACCGGCTCGATACACGTAGCTCCACGTGCCGCACCTTACCGGTCCGGGGCGCCGCCGACCATAGCCTCCGGCAGGACGCGGCCGCCGGCCGCGTGCCGGGATGCCCGCGCCAGTGACTCGTGTGCGGCGGATTCACCCCAGCGCCGACGTGGCGGCCGGGACCAGGGTGTGGGTTCCCACCTGGGTGCGTTCGGGGGCCGGGAGTGCCGCCACTTCCGCTGCCGGGGCTGGGCGGTCAGCCTGCTCCTGACGGGCCACCGGATCCCGGCTGACCGCGCACGACATGCACCGTGGCCCGCCCCTGACGCTGCCGAGCTCGCTGCCAGGCACCGTGATCACTTCGATCCCGGCCGCTGCCAGCCGGGCATGGGTGTCGGTGTGGCGCTCATGGCTCACCATCAGCTTGGGCGCGATCACCAGCGCGTTGCCGCCGTCGTCCCACTGCTGCCGGGCAGCGGCGGCCGGGTCCAGCCCGGTGCTGATCACTTTCAGCTCAGCGACACCTATCGCTTCCGCGGCGGCGGCCAGGAACGGCTGCGGCCGTGACACGCGCAGGCCGCCGGCGGCAGGTGTGATGGTGTGGGCACGCAGCAGGTAGGCCAGGGCCGGGAACATGAGCACGGTGCCCACGTCGAGCACCGTGCAGACCGTGTCCAGGTGCGCGTTGCCGTGCCCCGCCATCGGGACCGCCAGCACCGCGCTGGCACGCCCGGCGTCGAACAGGTGGCGGGCGAGCCGTTCCGCGCCCGCCGCGGTGGTCCGCCCGCTGATGCCCACGGCCAGCACGCCCGGTGCGAGCTGGAGCACGTCCCCGCCGTCGAGCTGCCCGGGACCGGCCTCGTAGGCGCTGCTGGTGCTGGCGAACCGGGGGTGGTGCCGGTACAGGATCGCGATCAGCGCGGGTTCACGCCGCCGGGCCGGGCCGGCCAGGCCGGCCACCGCCGGCTCCGGACCGATCCACACGCTGGAGTCCCTGGTGAACACCAGGTTGGGCAGCGGGTCGAGGACGAAGTCGTGCCGGTCGAGCAGCCCGTACACCAGCCCCCGCCCGGCCCGGAACTCGCCCACGGCCAGGCCCGCGACCAGGACCTGCGCCAGTGCCTCGGGGTCCAGCCCCTCCAGATGGCCGCGCAGGTCGGCCCGGAGCTGATCGCCGAGCCTGGGGTCGCCGAGCGCGGAGGTGACAGCCTCGTCCCTGGCCCGCGGGTATTCGAGGGTGTCCTGGAGCATCTCGGTGACGTAGAGCACCTCGACGCCGTGGTCACGCAGTACCTGGGTGAGCGTGTCGTGCTCCTGCTGTGCCCGGCCCACCCAGGGCAGGCCGGCGAAGAGCAGCTGATCGCGTGCCCGGGGGGTGATCCGCTTCAGCTCCGCGCCCGGGCGGTGAGCCAGGACGGTGCGCAGCCGGCCGACCTCACTGTCCACGCCGTGCGTGTGGCTCACGACCCCCCCTGCGCTGTCCGCCGCGTTTCCCCGGCTGGCCCCTCCGCAGGGAGTATCACCGCTTCCCGGGCTGATTACGCCTGACGATGGACAGCGCCAGCGGGGCGGCTGCCCCGGTGGCCGTTGGCGTGCGCCCCGCCGGCCCGGCCACTGCCGGGTGCGGGCAGGATCGCCCACACCGTGGTGCCGAGTTCGGTGGTGTGCACCCCCCAGCGGCAGGACAGATGATCCACGATGGAGAGCCCCCGGCCACCGATGGCAGACAGCGAGTGCGGCGCTGGCTGCGGGCGGGTGGGGCTGCCGCCATCGCTCACTGCCAGTTCCACCGATCCTTCCCGCACCGCCCAGGCCACCTGGATCCGCGCACCGGGCAGCGGCCTGGCGTGCAGGATCGCATTGCTCAGCAGCTCGCTCATCACCAGGGCAGCGTCGCCGATGGCCAGGGTGACGATGCCGGCCTGGCGCAAATCGCTGCTGATCTGCCAGCGCGCCGCGGCCACGCTGGCGGCAGTGTGCGGGAGCAGCACCACGCTCGACGCACTCACCTCCCGCGCAAGCCGGACCGCCGATGACCAGACCTGATACGCCGGAAATGCCCCGCCAGTCCACCCCGGAAACCGCTATCAGCCCTTGAGGTACCGTCCGTCCCGTTGAGAACGCTGGGAGCTCTTGTCCCGTGGGGCATCCGCAGGCCAGCCACTGACCGCGGGCACTGTCTGATATCGATCTGATCCGCATAGTGACCGAAAAGGTCATCCCGCGGAGCGGACGCCGGTGACCCCGGTAGCATGAGGTGCCTCCGCAGCTACCGCACTGCTGCTCCACGCTGTTGCCGCTGCTATCCGGGGCGGATGCCCACGGCCATCCCGGGCGGACGCCCACCGTAGACGTGCTGGACGAGGTGACCTAATTGGAAGGGGCCGACCACGACCGGTCTGCCCAGGCGGCTCCCGCCACGGCGGGCACGCTGGACGTCCGCGCCCATGCGCCCGGCAAGGCCGCGGCCAGGAAGGATCCTCCGGTGGCGGCCGGGCCGGATGGGCCAGGCCGCGAGCCCCGGGCCAGCCGGCCCCGGCGGCTCCGCTCCTGGCTGGGCCGGTCCTGGCCGATCCGGACCGCGGCGAGCCCGTTCCGGCTGACCGGGTCCTGGCTGAGCCGGTCCTGGCTGGGCTGGCTGTGGCGGTGGCTGGGCCGGTCCTGGCTCGGCCGCCTGTGGCGGAGGTTCGGCCGGCCCTGGCTCCGCGCGTTCTTCTCGTGGCCGGTCACCCGCCACGTCGCGCTGGTCCTGGTGTTCATCGCCGCCGGGATAGCGGTCACCTGGCGCCCGGGCCAGCGGCCGCTCGTCGCGTACCTGGCCGGGTGGCTGCCGTCCTCGCGTGACTCCGCCAGCTACGTCTGGGGCTTCTGGTGGATGGCCCGGCAGGTGACCCGCCTGGCCGACCCATGGTTCACCCGGCACATGGCGGCGCCGGCCGGGGTCCAGCTCGGGTTCCACACCCTGATGCCGCTGCCCGGCTTGCTGATGACGCCGGTCACCCTGCTGTTCGGCCCCAGCGCCTCCTACAACCTGATGGTGATCATCACCCCGGGGCTGCTCTGCTACGCCATGTACCGGGCCGCCCGGCTGTGGCTGCCGTCGGCCACCGGCGCGGTCGCCGCCGGGGTCTTCTTCGGCCTGTCCGCCATGCTCACCCAGCAGGACTGGTACCACCTGAACATCGCGCTGGGGGCGATGTTCCTGCCGCTGGCGCTGGAGGCGTCGGTCCGGCTGCGCCGCACCCCCGGCCGCCGCCAGGCCATCATCCTGGGCCTGGTGATGGGCGCGGCGGTGCTCACCGACCAGGAGTCGGCGGTGCTGGCCGCGATCGTGACCGGGCTCACCCTGCTGCCCTGGCTGCTGCGCCGCCCGTCGTGGGCGAAAGTGCGGCCAGCCGCGCTGGCGGTCATCCTCGGGACCGCGCTGGCCAGCCTCCAGATCATTGCCATGGTGGATGAGGTCGTGAAGTCCCGCGGCGGCCTGGCGATCAAGACGAACCTCCTGGCGGTGTCGTACAAGCAGTACGGGATCGGGCTGCCCGGGATGTTCACGCCGACGCCGCGGGTGGCCGACTTCGGGATGGGCGTCCTGGCCGCGCCGTTCCTGCACGGGCGGGACAACGAGGGGATGCCGATGTTCGGCACCGTCCTCACCGTCCTCGCCCTGCTCGGCCTCGCCGCTGTCTGGCGCCGCCGCAGCGCCTGGCTGCTCGCGGCACTGTGGGCGGGCTGCGCGGTCCTCGCGCTGGGCTCCTCGCTGTGGATCGGCAAGCACCAGTACCTGCCGGTGGGCCTGTCCTGGCAGGGAACACGGGTGTCCGCGCTCATGCCCTACACCTGGTTCGTGCGGCTGCCGGGCCTGTCCAGCTTCCGGGAGGCGGACCGGCTCGCCATCCTCGGGCTGGTGCCCGCGGCCCTGCTCGCTGGCGCGGCGGTCAACTGGATCCGGTACCACGCCAAGTGGCTGCTGATCGTGGTGCTGGGACTGGCGATCCTGGAGCTCGGCTACTCCGGCAGCTCGAAGGTCGCCCCGATGCCGACCAGCTACCCGGGCGTGGACTGGGGGATCGCGGCCGACCACACGCGCTCGATCGTGGTCGACATCCCGTTCGGCATGAGGGGCGGGATCCCGGTCAACGGGGCGCCGTTCTTCCCCAAGGCCCTGGTGATGGCCACCGCCGACGGTCACCCACGGGCGATCTCTTACACCTCACGGCTGCCCAGCAACACCATCAGGAAGATCAACGCCCACCCCTTCTACCGGGACCTGATCTACATCCAGCATCAGGTGCCCCGGGTCTGCCCCTGGGCGATGTCCGCCGGCGGCAACTACCTGTCCGGCCACCAGGCTGAGGCCACCGGGTGCCCGCATCCGGTGGGGGTGGCCCCGCTGGGTGTGCTGAAGCTCTCCGCGGCCCAGCTGGCCAGGGCGCGGCAGGACGCCCTCCGCATGCACATCGGGTGGGCGGTGGTGTGGAAGCGCAACATCAGCGTGGACACCTATGTCCGCGCCTACCTCCTGGCCACCGGCTTCACCTACCACTACCGGGACCACCACGTGCTGGTCTACCGGCTGAACCCGGTCCCACCCGGCACATCCCGGTAATCCGCCCGGCATAAGCGGATCCCGCATGGCCGCCTAACGCCCCCTATATCAGCTTATTACTAACGCTTTACGCTATAGCCCGACAGGGCGCTGTGCCATCGCACCGCCTTCCACCATAAACCTCCCCGATATCGGTCATGCCTGGGCAAAGAAGCGGCCGGGCAGGCGTGTTTCCCCAGGACAGCGCGATCTGGTGACCAAACCTTGCCAAAGTCGTAACCGGCCCCTTCCGGATGTCATGAAAAACTCCTCTGACAAAATTGTGGCCAAGCCTGAACCCCAGCAGGTATGGCCGCCCGCTGCGGTGGAGGGCACAGGGGGAGCTAATGGACCGGGAGGTTTCCGGCCGGCCCGGGCGCGGTGGCACCAGCACAGCCGAAACGGTGGAAACCGGCCCCGTGGATAACGGCCCGACCAGCACGGCACAAACCAGCACGGCGCAGACCGGCACGGGTGAAACCAGCACGGGCGAAACCGGCAGGGCGCAAACCAGGCAGCGGCAGCTCCCGCCCCAGCAGCGCCCTGGGCCCGACTCCCTGCTGGTCCCCTGGCAGGGCCGGCCACCGTCCGGCGCCCGCCCCCCGGCGATCCGCCAGGACGCCCCGGCGGGCCCACGGCGGCGGGCCCGGGCCATCCGCCTCGTCGGGGCCGGCCAGGCTGCCCGTCAGATCACGCTGCTCCTGTGCTACCTCGCCGCCGGCGTGGCGGTGACGTGGCCGCGGGTGACCTACCTGGCGGGCTCGCTGCCGGCGACCCGCGACGCCGGCGGGTACGTGTGGGGTTTCTGGTGGCTGGCTCACCAGGTGACCCACCTTGGTAACCCGTGGGCCACCGGCTACCTGGCGGCACCGGTCGGCACACGGCTCGCCTACCACACCCTGATGCCGCTGCCGGGCCTGGTGATGACCCCGGTCACCCTCCTGTTCGGCCCGAGCGCGTCCTACAACATCCTGTCCGTTATCTGCCCCGGCCTGCTCTGCTACGCCATGTACCGGGCGGCCCGGCTGTGGCTGCCGCGCTGGGCCGGCCCAGTCGCCGCGGGCGCGTTCTTCGGCCTGTCGTCCAACCTCACCTGGCGCAGCTGGTACGAGCTGAACCTGGCACTCGGCGCGCTGTTCCTGCCGCTGGCGCTCGCGGCGGCGGTGCGGCTGCGCCGGGACCCCGGCCGCCGCCGGGCCGTCGTCCTCGGGGTGGTCCTGGGCGCGGCCGTGCTGACCGATCAGGAGTCGGCCGTGCTCGCGGCCATGGTGGCCGCGCTGGTCCTGGTCCCCTGGCTCGTGACCCAGCCCTCGCTGGCCAGGCTCCGGATCACCGCCCTGGCCGGCCTGGCCGCCGCGGTCGTGGCCGCCCCGCAGGTGATCGCCATGATCCAGCAAGCGGCCACCGGTGGCGCCTCGACGCCCATGTACGTGCTGGCGCACAGCTACGCCGGATCGGGAGCGGGCCTGGTCCAGATGTTCGCCCCCTCGCCACGGCTGGCCGGCTACGGGATGCGCAACATGGCATCGCTGTACTACCAGGGCCGCGCCAGCCAGGTGGTCGTCGGGTACGGGCTGGTGCTCAGCCTGCTGGCGGTGATGGGACTGGTGGCCGCCTGGCGCCGTCCCAGCGCCCGGCGGCTCGGCCTGCTATGGCTTGGGTGCTCCGTCCTGGCCCTCGGGCCGGTGCCGTGGCTTCTCGATCATCGCTGGACCCCGCTCGCCCAGAAGTGGAACGGGGTGCGGGTATCGGAGCTCATGCCCTTCACCTGGTTCGTCCGGCTGCCGGGCATGGCCGACTTCCGCGAGGCCGACCGGTTCACCGAACTCGGCCTGGTCGCCGCCGCCCTGCTGGCCGGGGCGGCGGTCACCTGGCTCGCCACCCACGCGCGGCCCGTGCTCGCCGTGCCCGTGCTCGCCGTGCCCGCGCTCGCCGTGCCCGTGCTCGCTGTGGCGGGGCTCGCCGTGGCGGTGACGCTCGGGGCGCTGGAGGCGGGCTGGTCGGGCAACATCGCGTCCGAACCGTGGGCCATCGGCGTGATGCCGACCGCCATGCCGTCCCTGGACAGGCCCATCGCGGCCGATCATTCCCGCGCGATCGTGGTGGACGTCCCGTTCGGCATCCGGGGTGGGCTGCCGGTGTCGGGCAGCGCCTTCCCGCCGGAGACGATGGTGCTGGCGACCGCCGACGGCCACCGGCTCGCCGACGCGTATGTGTCCCGGATCCCCGCCGGCACCCTGGCCGGGATCGGCCGCCAGGCCTTCTACGCCGGGCTGATGAGGGCGCAGGCCGGCGTGCGGGCGAACACGCCCGCGGACTTGCGCGCCGCGTGGCGCAGCGCCCGGCGGATAGACGTCGGCTGGGTGCTTGTCTGGGTGAAGAACGGCGCTGTCCAGCGATTCCTGCGCGAGACCGGCTTCCGCTTCGCCTACCGGGCGGATGGCGTGTCGGTGTACCGGCCGGGCTCGGCAGGAGGATCGGGAGTCGTGGGTACGGCATCCTCCAGCAGGCCCTGGGCCGCCAGCCCGCGCACCAGGCCGCGCAGCCCGGCCGCCAGGCCCGCCCTTTCCTCCTCGGACAGGGAGGCCAGCACCCGCGCCTGGCGCGATTGCCAGGCCTGCCAGACCTGGGCGGCGATCGCGCGGCCCTCCGGCGTCAGGTACAGCCGGATGTACCGCTGATTCTCCCCGTCCCGGCCACGCCTCAGCCAGCCTTTGCGCTCCAGGCCAGCGGCGAGCCGGCTGACGGTGCTCTTCTCCAGGCCCAGCAAGCCGGCCAGCTGGCCCTGGGCGATGCCACGCGCCTCCAGCAGCTCGATCAGGGCGCGGGCCTCCGAGGTTGAGACTGCCGGGAATGCCGCCTCGGTTTGAGCAGTATGCTCCGTGGCAGCCTGAACCTCACCGGCGCTCCGGCCGGGCGTCCCCACATCCGGCACGGCAGCCGGGTTGACTACCCGCAGCAGCCGCGCCAGCAGCCGGTCGAGGTCTGTGTCGTCCATCGAAGGGTCCACATGGATAGTTGTACCGCACAACTCTCTCAATGGTACCGTCAGTACGTGAGAGTTGCCCCATACAACTCACGGCGCCGCTGCGCCGGTCCGGCCCGCCCCTCTGGCTCGCCACGATGAGCGACGAGGGACGCCTCAGCGGGCCCGGCGGGCTGAACGGGCCCGGCAGCCTCAGCGGGCCCGGCAGCCTCAGCGGGCCCGGCAGCCTCAGCGGGCCCGGCAGCCTCAGTGGGCCCG
Source organism: Streptosporangiaceae bacterium (assembly GCA_035532275.1). Taxonomy (GTDB): domain Bacteria; phylum Actinomycetota; class Actinomycetes; order Streptosporangiales; family Streptosporangiaceae; genus UBA9676. The sequence continues at coordinate 26,476 of DATKRG010000281.1, forward strand.
GCGGCGTCGCCGTGGCCACGGAGCCGGCTCCCGCGCGCCAGGGCCTGCTGCCCGATGAGCCGCTCCGCGAGCTGGCGGCCCGTTACGGGCTCAAGCCGGCCGCGGTCCGCCCGCCCATCCTTGCCTACATCCGCGAGCTCTGGCAGCGCCGTCACTTCGTGGTCGGCTTCGCGACCGCGCGCACGGTCGCGATGTACACCGAGGCGCGGCTCGGGCAGCTGTGGCAGATCCTCACCCCGCTGCTCAACGCGGCCGTCTACTACCTGATCTTCGGCGTGATCCTGGACACCAAGCGCGGGGTGCCCAACTTCATCGCGTTCCTGGTCACCGGGATCTTCGTCTTCAACTTCACCCAGCGGTCGTTCGTCATCGCCTCCCGGGTGATCAACGACAGCCTGCCGCTGATCAGGGCGCTGTACTTCCCACGGGCCAGCCTGCCGCTCGGCTACGTCATCATCGAGCTGCAGCAGCTGATGATCTCCTACGTGGTGCTGATCGCCATCGTGCTGGGGACCGGCGAGGGGGTGACCTGGTACTGGCTGCTGGTGCTGCCGGTGATGCTGCTGCAGACACTGTTCAACGTGGGCGCCGCGTTCATCCTCGCCCGGGTCGGGGCGGGCATGGACGACGTCAGCCAGCTGCTGCCGTTCATCGTCCGGACCTGGATGTATACCTCCGGCGTGATGTTCAGCATCCAGACCATGAAGACCCTCATCGGCCATCACAAGCTCAGCTACCTGCTGCAGATCAACCCGGCGGCGGTCTACATCACCTTGACCAGGAACGCTCTGCTGACCTCGCAGCGGCTGAGCATCCCGGGCGCCGCTCCCTACAACAAGCATCTGTGCACCCTGTACTACGCCGATCCCAGCAAGTTCCTGAAGTCTGACAACCCCGCGATCGGCTATTACAGCGCTCACTGCGCGCCCCTGATCAGCAACACCGGGCTGTGGCTGTACGCGGTCGGCTGGGCGATCCTCACCCTGCTGGTCGGTTTCTTCTTCTTCTGGCGCGCGGAGGCGAGGTACGGCCGTGGCTGAGCCCATGGTGGTCGTGGACGACCTGCACGTGGTGTACCGGGTGTACGGCGCGAGCGGTGACCGGGGGACGGCGGCGACCGCGCTGCTGCGGCTGCTGAAACGCCAGCGGCGCCCGTCCATCCGCGAGGTGCATGCCCTGCAGGGCCTGTCCTTCGTGGCCTACCGCGGTGACGCCGTCGGTGTGATCGGGCGCAACGGCTCCGGCAAGTCCACCCTGCTGCGCGCCATCGCCGGCCTGCTCCCGGCCGAGCAGGGCTCGGTCTACACCGACGGCCACGGGGCGCTGCTTGGCGTGAACGCCGCCCTGCTGGACGACCTGACCGGCGACCGCAACGTGGTGCTCGGGTGCCTGGCGATGGGGATGAGCAGGGAGGAGGTGAAGGAACGCTACCCGCACATCGTCGAGTTCTCCGGGGTGGGTGACTTCATCAACCTGCCGATGCGCACCTACTCCACCGGCATGGGGTCCCGGCTGCGTTTCGCCATCGCCTCCGCCAAGAGCCACGACGTGCTGCTCATCGACGAGGCCCTGGCCACCGGCGACGCGGAGTTCCGGGTGAAGAGCCACGCCCGGATCGAGGAACTGCGTGCCCTCGCCGGCACCGTGTTCCTGGTGGCGCACAACCTCGGCGAGGTCGAGGCGACCTGCAACCGGGTGATCTGGCTGGAAAAGGGCCAGATCGTCCAGGCGGGCGACGACGTGCCCGGGATCATCGACGCCTACCTGGTCGCCTCCGGGGGCGAGCCGCGGGTCCGCGAGCCGATCAAGGCCTGACAACACGGGCCTGACAACACGGGGCCTGACAACACCACGCGCGGGGTTACGCCGGGTCCTCCTCCGCCTGGCGCAGGGTCAGCCGCATCCGGGTGCCGCCGCTGGGCCGGGAACTGGCGACCACCTCCCCGCCCTGTGCCCTGGCCAGCTGCCGGACGATGTAGAGCCCGAGGCCGATCCCGCCGAACCGGCGCCGGTCGCCCGTCTCGCCCTGCACGAACCGCTCGAAGATGCGCTCGTGATCGCCCAGCGCTATGCCGATTCCCTCATCCTCGACCGTGACCTCGATCCACTTCCCGGCGGGCCGGGCGCGCACCACGACGGCCCCGCCGTCCGGGGAGTACTTGAAGGCGTTCTCCAGCAGCTGCCCGACGATGACGTCGGTGGCGGTCATGTCGCCGTGGGCGCGGGGAAGGTCCGCTGGGATGTCCGCGGTGAGCGTGTGCCGCTCGGACAGCGGCCGGAACGCCACCGCCGCGCCGCGCAGCAGCTCGGCCACGTCGAACGGGCCGTTGGTCACGGTGAGCTGGTCCGCCCCGGCCCGCGAGCCGAGCAGCAGCTGCTCGACCAGCCGCGCGAGCGAGCCGGCCCGCTCGGCGATCGTCTGCACCGCGCTGCGGCGCTCGGCGTCTGTCAGCTTGTCCCAGCGGCTGGCCAGGGTGCTGGCGAACCCCTGCACCACGGTGATCGGCGTCCGCAGCTCATGGCTGGTGGTGGCGAGGAACAGGTCCTTGGCTTCCTCCAGCTCCTTGGCCGCGGTGACGTCACGGAAGTCGATGACCTTCTCCTGCCGGCCGTTCAGCCCGTTGCAGAGCACCTCGAGCCAGCGGCCGCTGCCGAGCCGGTGGGTCAGCGTCGGCCCGCCGGCCTCCGGTACCGGGAACGGCGGCGGCTTGCCGATGACCACCTCCGCCGACATCCCGGTCAGCTTGTGCGCGGCCGGGTTCCACTGCCGGATCAGCCCGCGGCCGTCGACCACCGCGATGCCGTCGGCGCTGGCGTCGATGACCGCCCGCTCGTGCGCACGCTGCCGGACCACTTCCTCGAACGCCATCGCGTTGGTGAGCGCGACCCCGGCGTGGCCCGCCATCAGCTCCAGCAGCTCCAGCTCGACGTGCCCCACCTTGCGGCGGCTGTAGAGGGCGTAGAGGGCGCCATAGGGGCGCTCCCCGACATGGGACAGGGCCAGCGCGATGGTGTGCAGCCCGGGCAGCGCGGACCAGATCAGGTCGTCGAACCCGCCCGACTCGTCGGTGGCCATCATCACCGTCCGGCCCGTGCGCATCAGCTCGCCAACCAGGCTGGTGGGCAGGTCGGCGGTGCGGCCCCGGAGACTGGAGGGCAGGCCGTCCATGCTCACCAGCCGCAGCCTGTCCTCCTCGATCAGCACGAACCCGCCGGCGTCCGCGCTGGTCAGCTCGCACAAGCTGGCCGCGATCCGGTCCAGCACCGCCTCCAGGTCCCGCTGGGCGGTCATGTCGGCGACCACGTCGCCGAGCTTGCGCACCACCCGGGCGCGCTGCGCCATGTGGCTGCGGGCCGCCTCGTCCTCGCCGGCCCGGTGGCAGACGTTGACCCAGCCGATGACGGCGCCGGCCCGGTCACGCAGCGCACTGGTGTCGATGCGCAGGTCGAGCAGGGTGCCGTCCTTGCGCGTGCGGCGGGTGGCGAACGAGACCTGGCCGCCGCGGCGGATCCGCTCCAGCACCGCGTTGTGCTCGGCTTTCAGCTCCTCCGGGATGATCGGCGGCTCGGCCCCGAGAACCTCGTCCGCGCTCCAGCCGAACATGCGCTCGGCGGCCGGGTTCCACAGCAGGACGGTCTGGTCCGTGCTGAAGGCCACGATGGCGTCGGCTGCGCTTTCCACAACCGCCCGCGCCGTCGCGTCCACCCGGTCCTGCTGCTGGGGCACGGCATCATCGTGCCATTGCCAGGCCGGTCTGGCCTGGCAAAACCCAAGCTCGCCCTGTTACGCGCGCCGCTACCGGGCCCGCCAGACCTGGCCGGGTGCCCCGGCGCACGTGCTGATCGCCAGCCCGGTGCCATTGGTCCGCGTGTTCCCCGGGTCGGTCAGGCACAGGCCCGACTGGGGGTTCACCAGGTGCGTCCCGGCGCCGCTGGGGGCGAGCTGCCACTGCTGGGCTCCGGTCCCGTTGCAGGCCCACAGATCGACCGGCGAGCCGCTGGCGGTGGCGGCGGCGTGCACGTCCAGGCACTTGCCGTGCAGGCGCAGCGTGCCATCGGGCTCCGCGGTCCACTGCTGGGCGGCGGTGCCATTGCACGCCCACAGATCGACCTTGGTGCCGTTCGTGGTCTTGCCGCCGCTGACGTCCACGCACCGGCCCGGGATCTGCGCGGCCACCGGCCCGGCCGGAAGCGTCCACGCCTGGTCCTTGTACCCGTTGCAGGACGCGGCGACCACCCGGGTCCCGTTCACGGTGCTCCGGCCCGGATCGTCCAGGCACCACCCCGACGCCGGGTTGACCAGGGTGAGCGGCACCTGGCCGGCCGTGGGGTTCACGCCGCGCGGGTATACCAGGAGCCACTGCCCGGCCGCCGCGCCCGTGCACGGCTGCAGCCGCACCTTCCAGCCGGCGGTGCCCGGCGCGGTCAGGCATTTCCCGTGGATCCGGACGGTGCCGTCCTGGACGTAGATCCACTTCTGGGCGGCGCTTGCGTTGCAGGTCCAGATGTCCATCTGGTTTCCGCTCGCGGAGCTGTTCCCCACGTCATTGAGGCATTCGCTGGCCACATCCAGCCGGGCAGGCCCGGCGGGCCCGGCGGCCGGCGCGGCAGTGACCGCCCAGGTGAACGAGGCCGAGCCAGAGCTCTTGATGCTGTCCGTCGCGGTCACGGTGACGTGATAGGTGCCAGGCGTGCCCGGCCAGCCGGTGATCAGCCCGGTGCCCGAGATGGACACGCCGGGCGGCAGCCCGCCGGCCGTGAAGGTCACCGGTGGTGCGGAGACCGAGTCGGACGCCGCGATCTGGCGGTCGACCGGGCTGCCCGCGACCGTGCTCTGGCTGCCTGGGGAGGTGACGCTCAGATGGCCGGTCGCGTACCAGGTGAAGCTGACCGGGCCGCTGGCGCCGGAGGTGGCGTCGCTGGCCGTGATCTGCACCGGGTAGCTGCCGGTCGTCGCCGGCACGGTCCCGCCGATCACTCCCGTGCCGGTGTTCAGCGTCAGGCCGGCCGGCAGCGTGGTGGGGCCGAAGCTGACCGCCGGGCCCGTCTCCTCCGGGTAGGTGCTCACGTCCACCGGCGCCGTCACCACGGCCCCCGCCGGGCCCGCCTGGTAGCCAGGGCTGAAGGCGAGCAGCTTGCCGGGGTCGAGGAAGCTGTCCGGGCTGAGCTGGTCGAGGTCGGTGTGGCCGGTGCTCTTTATGCCGTTGACGGTGCCGGTGCTCGTGTACTGCCAGATGCCCCAGCCGGTCCAGTTGGCCGGCAGCGGCGCCGGGCTGGCGGCGGTGGTGTAGTGGGCGATCCACAGCGGGTCCTGGCCCAGCGCGGTGCTGTCCCCGGTGCAGGTGGCCAGCCAGTCCTGCGTGCTGTAGAGGATCGGCGGGCGGCCGGTCTTGGTGATCACCTCGTTGCTGAAGCCGTTGATCCAGGTGACCATGGCGGGCTGGGTGAGCCCATAGCATTCGGCGCCGTAAGGGTTGTACTCGATGTCCAGCATGACCGGCACGGTGGCGCTGCTGGTCCCCAGGTAGCTGAGCAGGTAGTCGGCCTGGGCCGTGGCGCTGCTGCTGCTCCCGTTGCCGTTCGGGATGCCGAACGCGTAGGCGATCACCGACAGCCCCGCGGCCCGCGCCCCGGCCAGGTCGCCGGCCGGGTCCTTGGCGGTGGGGTACAGGTAGGGGTTCTGGTAGTAGGCGCCCTCGGTCGCCTTGATCGCCGTGAACGTCTTCCCGGCGCTGGCAACGCTCGCCCAGTCGATGGCGTCGCCGCTGGGGTGCTGGAAGGATGCGACGTCCACGCCCTGCGCGGCGCCCGCGATGACCGCCTGGCGCATCGCGGCGGCATGGGGCCCGGAGGCCGCTGGCCCGGCCAGCTGCCGCAGCAGCTCCGGTGAGTGCGGGGCTCCGACGTTGGCGTGGCTGACCGGCTGCGGACTCCCTGACGTGGCGGCCGCCGCCGACGTCACGCCCGCCAGCCAGGCAGGAGTCACCAGCCCGGCCATCAGAGCCAGCGCGGTGCCCCACCGCAGCCGCCGGGTTCCTCGCGTCGCGCTCCCACCTGTCACCAGGGCATGATCTCGCATCAGTGGCGCTATGGTGGCCGGACCTGGATTTATCACCCGGTCACGCCAGCAGGACGCCTGGGTTGAGCGTCCCGGCCGGGTCCAGGGCGGCCTTGACCCCGCGCATCGCCGCGACCTCCGCAGGTGACCTGCTGAGGTTGAGCCACCGCGCTTTCGCGCGGCCGATGCCATGCTCGGCGGAGATGGAACCGCCGTGCGCGGCCACCAGCCGCAGGACCGCCTCGTCCGTGGCCTCGTCGCCGGGATCGGGCCCCAGCAGGTTGATGTGCAGGTTGCCGGCCCCGAGATGGCCGAAGACGATCACCTGGCAGTCCGGTCCGGCCGCCGCACGCACCGCCAGATCGAGTTCATCACGGAACGCGGCGATCCGGGCCAGCGGGATCGTCACATCCAGCTTGTGCGGGATACCGGCCGCGCCGATCGCCTCGGTGTGCCGCTCCCGGTATGCCCACAGCCCGGCGCGGCCGGGACCATCCAGGGCGACGGCGGTGTCATCGGGCAGGCCGGCCGCCGCGAGGCGTTCTGCCTGGTCAGTGGTTTCGGCAAGCACATACGCGGCGTGCGCCTGCCGGAGCGGGGGCGGCAGGCGCACCGCCGCGCGGACCTGCTCTACCCCAGCCGATTCCATGTATTCGGCCGCGCGCAGGCCGGCAGCCCCGCCCGGATCACCGTCGGTGAGCACCCCCCGGACAGTCTCGATCGCCTGCGGCAGCGTGAGCGCGACTGGCATCTGCGGTGTCCCTCGTGTCGTGGTGAGCCGACTCGCCCACCCGCCTTGTTATACGGGGACAGCATAGGACAGCAAGATCAGCAAAATCAACAGGATGAAGACGGCCAGGTCGCGCAGGGCAATCAGCTGCGGGGATGATCAAGATGTGCCACGTGGACCAGAGCGGCCGTACGAGATCGTGGCTGCCGACCTGCGACGACGCATCGCAGCTGGCGAGTGGCAGCCCGACGAAGCGCTGCCTACCGTGGCTGCGCTGGCCGACCACTATCGCGTGAGCAAGACCACCGTCACCCGGACGCTGCGCATGCTGGCCGACGAGGGGCTGGTGCGCGTGGTCCCGCGCTGGGGGACGTTCCGTGCCTGAAATGATTTCCAGTTCGGTTTTCTGACCCCAGGAGGGCACAACACCGAACTGGAAAGCGAAAGCCCGCGGTCAGGCGGCTACTTCAGCAGCCGGGACAGGCGGCGGTCGGCCAGCGGCTTGCCGCCGGTCTGGCAGGTCGGGCAGTACTGCAGCGCGGAGTCGGCGAAGGACACCTCGCGTACCGTGTCGCCGCAGACCGGGCAGGGCTGGCCGGCCCTGCCGTGCACCCGCAGGCCGGCCTTCTTCTCGGCCTTCAGATCGCCCGCGGCCAGCCCGGCCGACCTGGCGACCGCCTCCTCCAGGGAGCTGCGCATGGCCGCGTACAGCCCGGCGACCTCGTCCGGGGTGAGGCTGGCCGCCAGTCTGAACGGGGACATCTTCGCCGCGTGCAGCACCTCGTCGGAGTACGCGTTGCCGATGCCCGCGATGATCTTCTGGTCCCGGAGCACGCCCTTGATCTGGGTCCGCCGGCCCGCCAGCAGCCCGGCCAGCGTCTGCACCGTGAAGGTGCCCGCCAGCGGGTCGGGGCCGAGTGTGGAGATCCCCGGCACCTGGCCGGGGTCCTCCACCAGGTAGACCGCGAGCCGCTTGCGCGTGCCCGCCTCGGTCAGGTCGAATCCGCTGCCGTCGGTGAACCTGAGCCGGAACGCGAGCGGGCTCTTGCCCGGGCGTGGGGGCTGGGCCGGCAGGCTGTCCCGCCAGCGCAGCCACCCGGCCCGGGCGAGATGGGTGATCAGGTGCAGCTCGCCCCCGCCGGGCTCGCCCCCGCTGGACTGGCCCGCGGGCCTGGTCAGCAGGTCAAGGAACTTGCCATGGCGGGACGCACCGGTGACCTCGCGGCCGGTGAGAGCCGCCGGGTCGGGCTGGTAGGTCTTCAGAACCGCGAAAGTCGCACTGGCGGCCCAGTCGATAACGCGGCCAGCGGCCCGCTCACGCAGGAAAATGGCGAGCGATTCGACCTCGGGTAGTTCCGGCACATAACGATTGTGCCGTGTCCTGGCCCGTGCGATCCTGACGAGCCCGCCGCGGAACACGCGGAGCCCGGCAGCCTACCGGCAGAACGAGTTAGTTGCTATATCAAAACTAACGTAGATTGCGGGAATGCTCTTCCGCGCGGAGCATGGACCTAAAGGACGAGAAGACATGGACCAGGCAGAGTCTTCACCGCCCCCGGGTCAGCCAGAGCGCCACCGGCGGGCCCGCGGCGAGCAACCGGACAGCCGCGCGGACCCGCAGCCAAGCGAGGACCCGCCCGGCGAGCTTGACCATCCGGTAGTGGCCGGGTACGACGGCTCGCCGTCCAGCCGCAACGCGCTCGCCTACGCCGCCGGACTGTCCCGGCGGCTGGCCAGGCCACTGCTGATCGTCTACGTGACCCCGCCCGGCATCTACTGCGAGCCGCTGACCGGCCAGGTGATCGGTGCGGTGCGCGACCGGCTGGAGACCGAACGCTGGCTGCTCACCGAACTCGACGAGGTCTGCGACCGGACCGGCATCGAGGTGCGCGTCGTCACCAGGCGCGGCAGCCCGGCCAGGGAGCTGGCCGCCGCGGCCGACGAATACGGGGCGGACGCGCTGGTCATCGGCGCGCCCGGCCACCGCTGGCACCAGGTCGCCGGTTCCGTGCCCGGCTGGCTGGCCCGGCACGCGCACTGCCCGGTCATCGT
>DATKRG010000282.1:0-9183 GCA_035532275.1 Streptosporangiaceae bacterium
GCCGTGAGCGCGGACAGCAGGAGCGCCTGACTTGCATACAGTGGCAGGACTTTCTCCTGCACGCGATCGAAGGGACATACAGCCCGTGGGTCACACTGCCACGCAGCAAGCCGGCTCCGGCGGCCTGACAGCGACCGAGCACCGTCTAGACAACGGCCTGCGCCTGGTGCTCTCCGAGGACCATCTGACTCCCGTCGCGGCGGTCTGCCTCTGGTATGACGTCGGCTCGCGGCAGGAGGTCGAGGGCCGCACGGGCCTGGCTCACCTCTTCGAGCACCTCATGTTCCAGGGCTCGGCGCAGGTCCAGGGAAACGGCCACTTCGAGCTGGTTCAGGGCGCCGGCGGCTCCCTGAACGGGACGACGAGCTTCGAGCGCACCAACTACTTCGAGACCATGCCCGCGCACCAGCTGGAGCTGGCGCTGTGGCTGGAGGCCGACCGCATGGGCTCGCTGCTCGCCGCGCTCGACGAGAAGTCCCTGCAGAACCAGCGTGACGTCGTCAAGAACGAGCGTCGTCAACGCTACGACAACGTGCCCTACGGCACCGCGTTCGAGCGGATGGCCGCGCTGGCCTACCCCGAGGGCCACCCGTACCACCACATTCCCATCGGCTCCATGGCCGACCTGGACGCGGTGACGCTGGAGGACGCGCGCACGTTCTTCGCCGCCAACTACGCGCCGAACAACGCGGTCCTGGCGATCGTCGGGGACATCGACCCGGAGCAGGCGCTCGCCTGGACGCAGAAGTACTTCGGCTCCATCCCGTCGCACGACGGCAAGGTGCCGCCGCGCGACGGCGCGCTGCCCGCCATCATCGGCGCGCAGCTGCGCGAGGAGATCCGGGAGGACGTCCCGACGCGCTCGCTGATGGCCACCTACCGGCTGCCGCCCGACGGCACGCGGGAGTGCGACGCGGCCGACCTGGCGCTCACCGTCCTCGGCAGCGGCATGTCGTCCCGGCTGTACAACCGGCTGGTGCGGCGCGACCGCACCGCCATCGGCGCCAGCTTCGGGCTGCTGCGGTTCGCGGGCGCCCCCTCGCTGGGCTGGCTGGACGTGAAGGCGTCCGGCGGCACCGAGATCTCGCAGATTGAGGCCGCCGTCGACGAGGAGCTGGCGCGGCTGGGCGCGGCGGCTCCGGCCCCCGAGGAGATGGAGCGGGCCCAGGCCCTGCTGGAACGCGAATGGCTGGACCGGCTCGGCACGGTCGCCGGCCGGGCCGACGAACTGTGCCGGTATGCGGTGCTGTTCGGCGACCCGCAGCTCGCGTTCACGGCCGTCAGCCGGATTCTCGACGTCACCGCCGAGGAAATCCGGGCGGTTGCCGCGGCGCGGCTGCGCCCCGACAACCGGGCGGTGCTGGCCTACGAGCCATTGACCTCGCAAGACACGGCCAGCACGACCGCCGGCGCGGCCGGCGAGAATGACGAGCAGGGCGAGCAGGACAAGCAGGACGGAGCCGGGCAGTGACCGACGCGGCCGTGACCATGGACTTCTATCCCCAGCCGGCCGCCGGGATGGCGAAGCCCTGGGCGTTCCCCGCGCCCGAGCGCGGCACCCTCGCCAGCGGGCTGACCGTGCTGCGCTGCCACCGGCCCGGGCAGCGGGTGGTGGCCGTGGAGATCTGCCTGGACACGCCGCTCGACGCCGAGCCCGAGGGGCTCGACGGCATCGCCACCATCATGGTTCGCGCGCTGTCGCAGGGCACCAGCCAGCACACCGCCGAGGAGTTCGCCGCCGAACTGGAGCGCTGCGGCGCGACGTTCGGCTCGTACGCCGACCACCCGGGCGCGCGCCTGTCGCTGGAGGTTCCCGTCTCCCGCCTGCCCAGGGCCCTCGGGCTGATCACCGAGGCGCTGAGCTCGCCAACGTTTCCCGGCGGCGAGGTCGAGCGGCTGGTGCGCAACCGGCTCGACGGGATTCCGCTCGAGCTGGCCAATCCCGGCCGACGTGCCGCCAAGCAACTGGCGCAGGAGCTGTTCCCGGCGGCCGCCCGGATGTCCCGGCCGCGCCAGGGCACCGAGGACACCGTCGCGCGGATCGACGCGGCGGGCGTGCGCGCGTTCTACGAGGCTCAGGTGCGGCCCGCGACGGCGACGGCGGTGATCGTGGGTGACCTCACGAGCGTCGACCTGGACGCGGTGCTCGCCGACACCCTCGGCGGCTGGACCGGCGGGGCCACCGCGCCGCTGCCCATGCCGCCGGTGGCCGCCGACGACACCGGGCGGGTGGTGATCGTGGACCGGCCCGGTGCCGTCCAGACGCAGCTGCTCATCGGGCGGACCGGCCCAGACCGGCACGACCAGGCATGGCCGGCACTGGTGGTCGGCACGTACTGCCTGGGTGGCACCCTGACGTCCCGGCTGGACCGGGTCCTGCGCGAGGAGAAGGGCTACACCTACGGGGTGCGGGCCTTTGCGCAGGTGCTGCGGTCGCCGGGGCCGCATGCCGCGGCCGGCGTGACGGGTGCGTCGCTGCTGGCCATCAGCGGTTCGGTGGACACGGCCGCCACCGGTCCGGCGCTGACCGACCTGTGGACGATTCTGGGCACGCTGGCCGCGGCAGGGCTGACCGAGACCGAGCGCGATATGGCCGTGCACAACCTGGTGGGGGTCGCGCCGCTGGAGTACGAGACGGCCGCGTCGGTCGCGGACACGCTGGCGGATCAGGTCGAACAGCACCTGCCAGACGACTACCAGGCGCAACTGTACGCGCGCCTGGCGCAGACGGGCGCCGCCGACGCCACGGCCGCGGTGGTCACGGCGTTCCCGGACGACCGCCTGGTCACGATCCTGGTCGGCGACGCAGCCCAGATCAAGGCCCCGGTGGAGGCCCTCGGCGTTGGCGAGGTCACGGTAGTCAAAGGCTGACCTCGCGGGACCCGATGACCGCTGCTACAGGCCGCTGGGCCAGGTGATCGTCGTCGGGGCGAGGAGCGGGGTGCCGACCTCCAACTGGATCTCGGCGAGCGCGTCGAGCGGGATGCCGCGGGGGTTGCCCTGGTACACCTTGCCGTTATAGATGGCGGTGACAGGTCCCTTGGCCGGGCCGACCTGTCCCGGCCCGAGCGGCTGGCCCCACTCGTCGAAGAAGTTGCCCAGGGTGTAGACGCGGCGGACGGGCGACTCGATGTGGATGATGCCGTCGGCGGCGTGCGTGTGCAGCCAGTAGAAGCAGGTCCCGCTGCTGATGAACGGGCCCTGGGCGGTGCTCTGCGGCTGAGCTCCGGGGATGCCGATGGCGGCCGGGACCTGGCGGGCCGCGCCGTTCACCACCACCGTCAGGTGCGCGTGGATGTGAAAGATGGTCTGCTCGCTGGTCTGGCAGCCGATGCCGTCGACGGCCTGGCCGGTAACGCGGGCGGAGGTGCCGGCCAGCGGGGCAGCCCTCGGAACCGGGACGCCCTCGGGACCGGTCGGGCCGGGCGGCGGGGCCGGGCTGAGGGTGCCGAGCGTGCTCAGCGCGGCAAGCTTGAGCTGCGGGGTGCTGCCGCCGACCTGCGGGGTGCTGCCGCCGGCCTGCGGGGTGCTGCCGCCTGCCGCCAGCGTGATGCCCACGACCGCGGCGGCCACGACGACCACCGCCCCGGTCCCGGCCAGCCAGAGCCGCCGGCGCCGGCGCCGCGCCTCCTGGGCCCGCTGCTGCGCGATCTTCTCGCTGGCCTTCGACCGGTTCCTGCTGGCCTTGGACACTGCACCTATCTCCTCACTGGCCTCGCTGGGCGGCCCGCCGCCAGGACGGCCAGAACGCGCCGCGCGCCCGGCCCGGGAGCGCCGCAGGCAGCATCTACGATCTACGTACGTAGATAGTAACATTTGGCCCGGGGTCGCCGGGTGCTTAGCTCGGGGCTCGTATGCTGGCCGGGAATGCTGGAGGTGGCGTGCGCGGGTTCGGCGATCTGGAGACCGTGATCATGCACCGGGTCTGGGCGCACGATCACCCCGTGACCGTGCGGGAACTGTTCGATGAACTGCGGCGCGAGCGGGTCATCGCCTACACCACGGTGATGAGCACGATGGATAACCTGCACCGCAAGGGCTGGCTCGCCCGGGCCAAGGACGGCAAGGCCTACCGCTACACGGCGACGGCCAGCCGCGAGGAGTACAGCGCGGGCCTGATGCGGGAGGCGCTGGCCGACGGCGGCGACACCGAGGCGGTCCTGAGTCATTTCGTCGCCGAGATTGACGGCGAGGAGTCCGAGGTCCTGCGCGCCGTGGTGCGCCGGCTGGCCGGCGGACAGCCCGGATGAGGCCCGCGCTGCTGGTCTTCACTTAGTCCGTGGCGGTTGCTTGGCTCGTGCCGCCGCTGCTTGCTTCCCGGCCGTGCCGTAGTTCACGCGGGACCAGACGAGGTGGCCGCCGGGGCCTTCAGCCCGAGTCAGGCAGCGCGGTAGACCACCAGCGAGACCGCGATGTACTGGCAGGCGAACGCCGCGACGGTGCAGGCGTGAAAGACCTCGTGGAACCCGAACCACCGGGGCCACGGGTCCGGCCACCGGAGCCCGTAGGCCACGCCGCCCAGCGTGTAGAGCACTCCGCCGCCCGCGATGAGGATCAGGGCGGCCAGCCCGGCGCCGCGCAGCAGTTGCGGCAGGACGAACGCCGCGGCCCAGCCGAGGCCGAGGTACACGGGGACATACGCCCACCGCGGCAGATCGGTCCAGACCACGCGGAAGACCGCGCCGAGTGTCGCGCCGCCCCAGACGACGCCGAGGATCGCCAGCCGGGTGCCGCCGTGCAGCGCGAGCACCGCGAGCGGCGTGTAGGTGCCGGCGATCAGGAACAGGATGTTGGCGTGATCGAGCCGGCGCAGCAGGATGCGCGCCCGCGGCGCCCACGTCCCCAGGTGATAGATGGCGCTGACGGTAAACAGCAGAACCGCCGTGGCCGCGAAGATGGCTGCCGCCACCGATGCCTGGGCCGTCGGCGCCCGGACGATCAGGACGATGCCGGCGGCCAGGGCGGCCGGCGCGGCGACGGCATGGATCCAGCCGCGCCATCGGGGCTTGAGGGGCGGCCGGGCCGCGAGTTCCGCCGGGACGCCGGCATCAGCGGCGGCCGGCCTACTGCTGTTCTGCACTGTGCTCATACTGACTGTGCTCATACTGCTAAGTTACCCGCTGGTAGCTAGACCCGCGAGAGGACAAAGGTCCCTGCCGCGGGACCAAATCCTGGTCTTTCGGCCCTTCTGCGGACCGCTCCCGCCTGATGGCCTGGAGTTGCCAGACCCGCAGCACTCGTCGCGACCACGAGGTGAATACCAATGACCCGCAGGGAAATGCACCTTGATGCCATGCTTCGTCATCTCGGCGCGGCGTACTACGAGTCGTTGCAGGGCCGGGCGCTGCCCGCCGATGTGACGCGCGCCCTGGACCAGGTCGCCGATCAGATGGGCGAGCAGGCCATCGGCCGCCCGGCCGACGGGGCGACCGGGACCCAGCCGCGAGACGGCCAGTCCCAGCGGCGTCTCCCTGAGCACCATGGCCGGTGGCACAGCCGGGTCCGGGACATCATGACGACGTCCGTCGTGACGGTCGACCGGATCACCCCCTACAAGGACATCGCCGGGCTGCTGGCCGAGCACCAGATCAGCGGGCTGCCCGTGCTGACCCTTGGCCGGCACGTGGCCGGGGTCGTCTCGGAGGCCGACCTGCTGGCGGCCCGGGACAAGCTGCAGGACTCGCAGCCGGGCAAGACCGGGCTGCTGCATATGCCGGGAGGCCACGGCCATCACCAGGGCCTGACCGCCGGCGACCTGATGACGGCCCCGGCGGTCACGATCCACCCGGACGCCACCATCGCCGGGGCCGCGCGGGCCATGAACGCCCGCCACGTCCGCCGGCTCCCCGTCGTCGACCCCGACGGGAAGCTGATCGGCCTGATCAGCCGCCGCGATCTGCTCAGCGTGTTCCTGCGGCCCGACGAGGAGATCGCCCGCCAGATCAGCGAGCTGGTCACCGACATCCTGCCGGGAGACCCGGCCGCGATCAAGGTGGCCGTCCGCGACGGCGTGGTGACCCTCACGGGCCAGCCGAGCCTGGAGGGGCAGCAGGACCTGCTCCCGGTCGCGGTCCGGCTCGCCTGGGACATCGACGGCGTGGTGGATGTCGTCAACAGGACCAGCTCGGCCTCCCGGTCCGGCTGACCAGGAACCACGTCAGCGCAGAACACCTCCGTGGCGGTCCTCTGGGTGGCTGCCTGCCCGGTAAGCAGCTATTTCCCCTACTCTGATATACCGGACAGAGCATCAGGGAGAAAGGGCGGCGTAATGGCTGGCGAGCCGGGCCCGGCACTTCCGGGAGCGGATATCAAGCGGGCAAACACAGCCCGCGTCTACGACTACTGGCTGGGCGGCACCCACAACTTCCTGGCCGACCAGGACCTGGGCCGGGCGATCTGCGCGGTCGACCCCATCGTCCGGGCGGGCGCCCGGGCTAACCGCGCGTTCCTCGGCCGGGCGGTGCGGTTCCTGGGCGAGGCCGGCATCGGCCAGTTCCTCGACATCGGCTCGGGCATCCCGACCCAGGGCAACGTGCACGAGGTCGCCCAGCAGGCCAACCCCGCCGCCCGGGTCGCCTACGTCGACATCGACCCCGTCGCGACCGCGCACAGCACGGCCATCCTCACGGGCAACGACAACGCCGCCGTCATCGAGGCCGACCTCCGCCAGCCAGCCAGGATCCTCGCCAGCGACACCATCCGCACGATGATCGACTTCAGCCGACCCGTCGGCCTGCTGCTCGTCGCCGTCCTGCACTTGTGCGCCATGAGGCGCCCCGCTGTATTCCCGGTTTAGCCGGGAGGAACTTGGAGGGATGTTCCTGGGTCTGATGGCTTACCTGGATCCGAAAGGTGAAGGAGACAATAGCATGCCAGTAAACCAGCGGCCGGGTCCAATGTCAGGGACGGCGTGCTGGGAAGACCCGCGCGATATGGTGAAAGCTAGACTGCCTGAATCCCAATCTCCAGTCGATGTAATGGACCCGTCCGCCGGAAAGGCATTGAAGCCGGCGCCCAGTCCTGCGGGGCCGTTGAAATGCAGGCCCTGCAACCTCCGGGACCGGGGCGATTCCCAGTGAGGGAATTTAAGGAGATGAGTGGGACACCTAAGTCGTGCTGATACGTACAGTGGGGACGAACATGGGATCTCCTAAAGGGTGTGGCCCCTAAGGAGACGGAGGCTCCGTAGTAGTCGCAGGGGTAACGTCCTGCCAAGGGGGACGGGAAAGCCGTCCGCAGGGCCAAGGGAGCCAGGTGATCTGACATTTGAAGGCCGGGAGGTATGCGTAATGCAGAACGCCGAAACGGTACTGAATGTCCTGCGCGAACGCGGGAGGCGTGGTCTTCCGTGCGATGAGCTGTACCGGCAACTGTTCAACCGTGAGCTCTACCTGCTGGCCTACGGGCGTCTGTACTCCAATGACGGGGCAATGACGCCGGGGGCCGACGGGGAGACCGTGGACGGCATGTCGCTGGCCAGGATCGGGCGCATCATCACCGCGATGCGGTCTGAGCGCTTCCGGTTCCGGCCCGCCCGCAGGGTCTACATTCCCAAAGCCAATGGGAAGAAAAGGCCCCTCGGGCTGCCGTCATGGTCGGATAAGGTCGTCGGCGAAGTGGTCCGCCTGCTCCTTGAGGCGTACTACGAGCCGCGGTTCTCCGGCCGGTCCCACGGTTTCCGGCCGGGCCGGGGCTGCCATACCGCGCTAAGCGAGGTACGGCGGACCTGGACCGGCTCGACCTGGTTTATCGAGGGTGATATCTCCGACTGCTTCGGGAGCCTGGATCATGAGGTCCTGCTATCGATTCTCGGGGAGCACATCAAGGACGCCAGGTTCCTGAGGCTCATTAAGGGCATGCTCGCGGCGGGATATCTTGAGGACTGGGAGTGGCATGCCACTTACAGCGGCGCCCCGCAAGGCGGCGTCGTTTCCCCGATCCTGTCCAACATATACCTGGACCGGCTGGACAGATTCGCCGAGACAGTTCTGATCCCCGAATACACCCGAGGAGAAAAGCGGGCAGGAAACCCCGAATACGGAAGGATAAGCACCGCACTAGGCTACGCCCGCGCCCGCGGGCGCCGGGACGCGGCACGCCAGCTGCGCGCCCGGTTGCGCCACCTGCCCTGGGGAAACCCGAAAGATCCGAACTACCGGCGGCTGCGGTACATCCGCTACGCCGATGATCATCTCCTGGGATTCACCGGACCCAGGGCCGAAGCCAGGGAGATCCGGGAACGGCTGGCCAGGTTCCTGCGCGAGGAACTCAAGCTGGAACTGAACGCCAGCAAGACCCTGATCACGCACGGCCGCACCTCGGCCGCGCGGTTCCTCGGCTATGACATCATCGTCCAGCACGACGACCACAAGATCACCAATGGCCGCAGAAGGGTCAACGGAACGATCGGCCTGCGTGTCCCGGCGAAGGTGATCAAGGCCAATATCGCCCCGCACACCAGGCGCGGCAAGCCCGCGTCCCGCCCGGCGGCCATCAACCTCAGCGATTACCACATCGTCTACAGGTTCGGCGCCGAGTACCGGGGCCTGGTCCAGTATTACCTGCCGGCCGCGAACATCAGCCAGATGTCGCGGGTGCAGTACGCCATGCAAACCTCGCTGCTGAAAACCCTCGCCAGCAAGCACGGCTCGACGCTGATGAAGATGAAAGCCCGTCACCGGGCCAGAATCGACACCCCGCACGGACCGCGCGCCTGCTACGAGGCCACCCTGCAGAGGGACGGCAGGCCGCCGCTGACAGCGCGATTCGGCGGCATCCCGCTCGTCAGGAAAAAGGACGCGGTCATCACTGACCCCATCCCGAAGCCCCCGCGCCGAAAGGAGCTGGTCACACGGCTCCTGGCCGGGACATGCGAGTCATGCGGGACAACAGGCGGCGGCATGCGGGTGCATCATGTCCGCAAGCTCGCCGACCTCCAGAAACCAGGGGTGCCACAGCCAGCGTGGGCACAGCTCATGGCCAAAAGGCGACGCAAGACCCTCGTGGTCTGCGCCGCCTGCCACGACACCATCCACGCCACGCAACCCCCCGCGCATGCACTACCCGCGCAGTAGATCACTGGAGAGCCGGATGCGGGGAAAGCCCGCACGTCCGGTTCGAGGGGGGGATACCGGGAAAAGGACCAGCCCAGTGCTGGCACCTCGCCCGGTGTCCTACCCCACC
>DATKRG010000283.1:0-14695 GCA_035532275.1 Streptosporangiaceae bacterium
CCGGGAGATCCCCTCGGCCACCCCGACCACGTGCGGGATGCCCAGGGCGGTCGCCAGTGTCTCGCTGAAGGACACCCCGCCGATCATCCAGTCACCTGCCACCATCCCCCAGGGCACGCTCACCGGCTGGTACCGCCGCTGCCCGCCCGCCGCGTTCGTGCCCGCCACCTTGCCTTGGGAGTAGGCGTGGCTGCCGGACAGGCCCTGGATGGGGATGTCAGTCACGCTGTGCGGCACCTCTATGCAGTCCCCGGCCGCCAGAACGTCGGGCGCGGACGTCTGCATCCGCTCGTCGACGATGATCCCGTTCGCGGACCCGATCCGAAGCCCGGCGGCCCGGGCCAGGGATGTGTTCGCCTCCTTCTTCGTGCACACCACAGCGAGGTCGCAGGCAATCTCACCGGCAGAGGTCGCCACCGCGCGAACGGCGGTATCTCCGGTGAATCCATTCAATGTCGTATTGAAGTGGAGCTTGGCGCCTTTCTCCTGCCAGGACTCCTGCACCGGGGCGACGATGTCGGGATCGGTCGCCGCCGACAGCGCCCACGGGCCGGGGTCGACCAGGTGAGTTTCGATGCCACGATGGCAGAGCGCGGTGATCATTTCCAGGCCCAGCGGGGAAGCCTCGACCACGACCGCGGAGCGAGCCCCGTCCAGCACTTTGTCCCACTCGATCGCTCGCCGGATGTTCTTCACGTAGTACAGGCCGTCGAGATCAGTGCCAGGCACCCCTGGGTCGGCGTAATTGAAGCCGGTCGCGACGATCAGCCTGTCGTAGCCGATCTCGCCCTCGCCGTCCACGGACACCGTCTTCCGCTCGGTGCTGAAGGAGGTGACCCGTGTCTCATAGTGGATGTCGATGCCCTGATCAGCGTAAGCTTCTTTAGTCGCCAGAAACAGCCGCTCGAAGTCGGGAATCTCTTTGCCGTGGACATATGGAATACCGCACGGGCTGTACCCAACATCCTCGAACTCTGTGTAGACGCGAACGTCTGCCGAGGGGTCCGCGCCTTTGGCGGCACCGGCGGCCCCCATGCCAGCGGCGCCTCCGCCGATCACCACGATCCGCTGCGCCATCAGCACCCTCTTCCCATGAGCCGGGGCGAGACGTTTAGTATCCGCTACGAGTCATACACTATACTGGCGAGAGCCATCGTGGACGTCAAGACACGATCATCAACTAACCAAGCGGATAGCCGATGAGCCGAGCACCACGCACGCAAGGACCCCCCTGCCTCGACGCGCAGTCCGGCAGTCGCAGTGAGGAGCAGGCCGGGGAGCTGGAGCGGATAGTCGGTTCCATCGGCCTCAAGGTGTTCAGCCTCCGCAAGCGGATGGGCCTGTCCTTGCAGCAGCTCGGTGAGCGCTCCGACGTGTCGGCGGCCGCGATCCACAAGATCGAGCAGGGCGGCATGGTGCCGACCATCACCACCTTGCTGAAGATCGCCGGCGCACTCGGCCGCCCGGTCTCCTACTTCGTGGAAGAGGACATCGGCCGGGACGATCTGGCCGTGCTCACCCCGGCGTCCGAAGACCGGCCGGTGTACACCTCGCACAAGGGGATCGCCCTCAGCAGCATTTCCGGTCCGTACGGCCGGTTCCTGCTCGCCGGCGCGCGGGCCACAGTGGCGCCGGGGGCGACGAGCGGGCGCAAGCCGATGCAGCATCCAGGAGAGGAACTCGTCCACGTCACCAGCGGCATGCTCGAGTTCACCGTGACTGGGCAGTCGTACCAGGTGGAGGCCGGGAGCACGCTGCACTTCCGGGGCGATCAGCCGCACACCTGGCACAACCCCGGCACGACCGAGGCGCACGCGGTCTGGATGGCCCTGCGGCCGCAGTAGCGCACCTGCCGTGATGCCCGACGACCACCCTTCGCGCCTGCGAGCGGCTGGACTGATCGCTGGCCTCCTGCCGGCCGCGGTCGCGGCGGTGGAGTCGATGGGCGAGACACCGGGGGCCGGCCCCCGGCTCTTCCCTGCCGAGGAGGCGGTCGTGCGGACGGCCGGGCCGCTGCGCCGGGCCGAGTTCACGGCCGGCCGGCTGTGCGCCAGGGCGGCGCTGGCCAGGCTGGGTGTGCCAGCCACGCCGATCCTGCCTGGCCCGGCGGGCCAGCCACAGTGGCCGGCCGGGGTGACCGGAAGCATCACCCACTGTGCTGGCTACCAGGCCTGTGCCGTCGCGCTCACCACGGACGTGGCTGCGATCGGCATTGACGCGGAACGGGACGCCGGGCTGCCGGCCGGCCTGCTCGAGACGGTGGCCACCAGCCCTGAACGGGCCTGGATCCGGCGGCACACGGCTGCCGGGCCCGGGGTGTGCTGGGACCGTCTGCTTTTCAGCGCCAAGGAGGCGGCCTGCAAGCTGTGGTATCCGCTCACCGGGCAATGGCTGGGCCTGCATGACGTGGTCATCGAGCCGGCCACCATCGGCACATTCGCCGTCCGTCTGCCCGGCCCGGTCCGCATGACCGGCCGCTGGCTGGCCCGCGACGGGCTGATCGTCACCGCCATCACCTGGCCGCCGATGACGCCGCACCGACCGGGCCCGGCCCTTAGCGCAGAGGCGGTGCATCCCCTGGGCGGCCAGCCCGCATAAGCATCCGGCGCTCCTCACCGAAGTGGCAAGGACCGGCCTCGCTCCGCTTCCGGCCGTGGGCCGAAGATGCGCCGGTCAGCCTCGGCGATGGGCACATCGTTGATGCTGGCTTCCCTCCGCTTCATGTACCCGTCCGCGTCGAACTCCCACAGCTCGTTGCCGTAGCTGCGGTACCACTGCCCGCTGGCGTCGCGGGACTCGTACTGGAAGCGGACGGCGATCCGGCTGCCGTGGAAAGACCACATGTCCTTACGGAGCGCATAGTCAAGTTCACGGCTCCATTTCCCGCGCAGGAACTCGATGATCTCGGTCCGGCCGGTGACGAACTCATGCCGATTGCGCCAGACCGAGTCCTCACTGTAAGCACCCGCAACGCGTTCGGGGTCGCAAGTGTTCCAGGCGTCCTCAGCCGCCTGGACCTTCTGCCGGGCGGTCTCCTGGTTGAAGGGCGGCAACGGTGGCCGTGGGCTCACAAGGTCCTCCTCTGTTCCATCATGCGAGAGAACGAACGTTCTCAGTGCAGGACAGTATCGTGGGGAACGCCCGTTCTCAAGGCTGGCTGAGGAATGACATGAACGATGACGAGGCCCGCGAGCGGCTGCTGGCAGCAGCGGGCCAGCTCTTCTACGCCCGTGGCATCCACGCCGTCGGGATGGACGACATCCGGGAAGCTGCCGGGCTCCCGCTGAAGCGGATCTATCAGTTCTTCCCGTCCAAGGACCAGCTGGCCGAAGCCTACCTGGCCCGGCGGGACGAGAACTGGCTAGCCGCCCTGGCGCGCCGCGTCGACCGCTGCCGCGACCCCCGGCAGCGGGTGCTGGCCGTCTTCGCCTTCCTCGGCGAGTGGTTCGCCACGCCCGACTTCCGCGGCTGCGCCTTTATCAACGTGTTCGGCGAGCTTGGCAGCAGTCCCACCGCCGCAGCCCAGATCACCCGGCGGCACAAGCAGCGGCTCCGCCGCTATCTGGCCGGCCTGGCCAACGACGCCGGGGCGGCACGGCCGACGATGCTAGCCGCCCAGTTGCTCATGCTCATGGACGGGGCTGTCGTGTCCGCCGCCACCGGCGTCAACGTCCGTGCCGCAGCCGACGCCAGAGCAGCGGCTAGCACGCTGCTCACCGCAGCAGCCCGGGCAGGCGCCTGATCCCATGCCCGCAGCCGTGGGTACCCTGGAAGCGTGTGCGGCGGTGGGACTCGCCGGTAACTGCGGCGTAGCCGCCAATGGTCCCTGCCTGCGAGGGTAGGAGGCCGCATGCGCGTATCAGATGACAGCGACTCCCTTCTCGCGGCCCTGGATCAGCTGTCTGGCCTTGGCGGGGACGATGACCGCGCCGCGCTGGACAGCCTGCGTGGCCGACTGCGGGAGCGGCGGCTGCGCGTGCTGGTCGCCGGGGAAGCCAAGCGGGGCAAGAGCACTCTCGTCAACGCGCTGCTCGGCCGGCCGGTGCTCCCGATGGGGGTGACGCCGCTGACAGCATCGGCCACGACGGTCCGTTACGGCCAGCAAGAGGGTGCCAGCGCCGTCTTCCGGGACGGCCGGGTGGAGAGCTTCCCGCTGTCGGAGCTGGATGACCTTGTGACCGAACGCGGGAACCCCGGGAACCGCCGGAATCTGGTCTCGGTCACCGTCGTGGCCGATGCGCCAGTGCTGGCACGTGGCGTGGAACTGGTGGATACGCCCGGGACCGGCTCGGTCTACGCGCACAACACGGCCGAGGCGGAAGCGGCCCTGGAAACGATGGACGCTGCGGTGTTCGTGCTCACCGCTGACCCGCCGGTCTCGGCCAGCGAGCAGGAGCTGATGGCAAGGGTGGCCGAACTGTCGGTCACCATGTTCGTCGTGCTCAACAAGGCGGACTACCTGACCGGCTACGGCGCCGCCTGGGGGAACCCGGCTACGTCCGGCATGGCAGGCGTTGGTGTTGACGGACTGGGTCGGGCTGGCGGCGGCGCCACGGGACGGGACGGGGCGAACGGAGACAGCGAGATTGCCGAGGCGCTGGAGTTCACCGTGCGGGTAGCCGCGGAGGCCACCGGGCAGGCGGTCCATATCTACCCGCTCTCGGCACGCGCCGCGCTTACCGGGCTGGGCGACCCGGGCTTCGCCACGTTCGTGAAGGACTTCACGGCCTATCTCGAGCAGGGACGGGCAGCCGATCTGATGGTCTCAGTGGCCGCTCATGCGCGCCGCATGGCACAGTCCCTGCGGGATGAGGTCGCCTTGGCCCGCCATGCTGCTCAGATGCGCACCGGTTCAGCGGCGCAGCGAGTGGAAGTGTTCACCGCCCGCCTGGCGGCGGTGAGCGTACGGCGCAAGGACGCCGCGGACTTGGCGGCGGCGGAGTCGGCCCGCATGCTCACTGAGCTCAACGCGGCGGCGGACCGCGCGGTGCGCGACTGCGCGGCCCTCGTCGGGGCCGGGATGGAGACGCTGCTGGTCGGCGACCTGCGGTCTGCGGCGCCTGCCGAGATCGAGCGCAGCGGGCGGGCACGGCTGGCGGAACTCACGGTGGAGGCGGCCGAGGCCTGGCGGCAACAGCAGGCAGAGCGCCTGGAGCAGGGCTTGGCGCGAATCGATGCCCGGCTGACAGAGGACCTGGGAGCCGAACTGGACGCCGTGCGTGACGCGGCGGCCGAACTGCTGGGGCTGAGCCTGACGGTGCCAGGCCCCGGTGAGCGGCTGGCGCCGGACTTGCGGTTCTTCTATCTGGTGGCCGAGCAAGCTGGGCAGACCGAGTTGCTGGCGGGGGCCATCCGCAGGTGGCTTCCCGGTGAGGCCGGCCGACGCCGAGCGCGGGCGTACCTCCACCGGGAGGCGGCCAGCCTGGTTCCCCAGCAGATCGGGCGGGCGCGCGCGGACCTGCAGTACCGGCTGGCCGAGGCCACCCGGCAGCTGGTCCGGGCGGTAGCGGACCGCTATGCCGAGAGCACCGGCCGGCTGGAGAGCGCGCTGGGGACCGCCGCCGCCGCGCGGGAAGCGAGCGCTGATGGCGCTGACCGGCTGGACACTGAGCTCGCCGGCCGCCAGCAGGCCCTCGATCACGTGCTCACCTTGCTGGATGAGGCCACCGCCGAAGCGATCCGGGCCAGCGGCCACAATGCCGCCGGCCCGGCACCGGGGAGGTGAGCCTGGGTGTTCCGCAGCATCCTCTTCGGCGATACGCCGCCGGTGGCAGACGTGGACAGCCGCCCGGAACCCGCGTCTTTCCGCGATCTGAACCTCGACCAGGTCACCGGGTCGGTTACGGCCGGGCTCGACGGCTACCACCTCAAACCGTTCTTCTACACCCCTGTCTCAGAGCTTGATCTGATCTCCTACCGGCACGAGGTGTTCCGCGACCTCGACGACACGGCCCTGCTGGAGCGGGTCGGCGCGTTCGCCACCGGGATGCGGCAGATGCGGGAGTGCCTGGCGACTGCACAGAAGCTGCACTACCCACTCCAGCAGGAACGCTGGTTCCTGGAGGCAGTAGCCGCCTACTGTGACGCCGCCGCCGACCTGGCGCGTGACCTGGACAACGCCGACCTCGGTTCCCGCGGCTTCCTCGGGCTCCGGGAGTACCTGGCCAGCCACGTGCGTTCGGAGGGTTTCACCACACTGGCGACCGAGGTCACGAAACTCCGGGAGGAGCTTGCCGGCATCGCGTATTCCCTGCACATCAGGGGAAACAGGATCCGGGTCCGCAAGTACGACGGGGAAGACGACTACAGCCGGGAGATCCTGGCGGCCTTCGAGAAGTTCCGGCATGGCGCGGTGAACGACTACCGAGTCCGCTTTCCCGCTGTCGGGGGCATGAATCACGTCGAGGCGGGTGTGCTGGGCTTGGTCGCCAGGCTCTACCCGGATGTATTCGCTGCCCTCCATGACTTCCGGGAGCGGCACCGCGGCTATCTGGACGACACGGTCGCGCGTTTCGACCGCGAGATCCAGTTCTACCTCGCCTATCTCGCCTACATCCGGCCCATCCAGGCCACCGGCCTCCATCTCTGCTACCCCGTGGTTTCGGCGGAGTCGAAGGAGGTCCGCGCTGACGAGACGTTCGACCTGGCCCTGGCCAGCAAGCTTGCCCGTGATGGTTCAGGCGTGGTCACCAACGATTTCCATCTCGAAGGGCCTGAACGCATCATCGTGGTCACCGGACCCAACCAGGGCGGCAAGACCACCCTGGCCCGCACGGTCGGCCAGCTTCATTACCTGGCCCGGCTCGGCTGCCCCGTGCCCGGCCGCGGCGCTGCTGTGTTCTTGTGCGATGAGCTGTTCACCCATTTCGAGAAGGAGGAAGACCTCGCCACGCTGAGCGGGAAGCTGCAGGACGACCTGGTGCGATTCCGCGACATCCTCGGCCGGGCCACTCCCGGCAGCGTCATCGTCATGAACGAGATCTTCACCTCCACCACGCTGGACGATGCCCTGTTCCTCGGCAAGGAGATGCTGAGCAAGATCGTCGGCCTTGGCGCGCTCTGCGTCTGTGTCACTTTCCTGGATGAGCTGGCGTCCCTGGACGACGCGTGCGTCAGCATGGTCGCCACCGTGGCGCCGGGGAACCCGGCTGAGCGGACCTACAAGGTTGTCAGGAAGCCTGCGGACGGCCTGGCCTACGCCGCCGCGCTCGCCGCGAAATACGGGCTCACCTACGACCAGCTGAAGGAGCGGCTGGCGTCATGAAGGCCTATCTCATGTACCCCGAACGGGACTTCGACGCCGAGCAGCACTTCCCGCCCGGCGTGGAGGCGCTGACCCAGGACCTGGAGCTGAACACACTGCTGAACGCCATGGCGGGCGGAGACAGTCTCCTTTTCGAGGTGGCCAGCAAGGCCCTTCTGTGCGGCATGACGGACCCGGCGGCGATCACCTACCGCCAGCAGGTCTTGCGCGACTGCCTGGCACAGCCCGCAGTCGTGCGGGAGATCTACGCCATCGCAGTGCAGGCAGTCGCTGAGGAGAAACGCATCTGGTGGGGCATCGGGTCCAGATACCCGTCGGCGATCCTCAACCGCGCGGTGAATGTGATGAACCTCTTCGTTGCGGCGCTCAAGCGGCTGCGCGACCTCGCGGACTGCCACGCCCCAGACTTCAGTTCCGACGGGTTCACCAGGTTCTTCGCCATGATCGGGGCAGAGCTCGGCG
This sequence comes from Streptosporangiaceae bacterium, assembly GCA_035532275.1. Lineage (GTDB taxonomy): Bacteria > Actinomycetota > Actinomycetes > Streptosporangiales > Streptosporangiaceae > UBA9676. The sequence goes on from DATKRG010000283.1 coordinate 7,727, forward strand.
ACGACTACTTCGCGCTGGTCGCTGATCATCTGAAGCGGCTCAAGTTCCGGGACGGGGTCCTGGTCAGCGCCCGGCTCGGGGAAGGAAACACGGGCACCGGCTACGTGCTGCGCAGGCCCCGGCCCACCCGCCGCGGACTGGCTGACCTGGTGCCCATCGGGAACCGCTCCGCCTATACCCTCACCATCAGCGACCGTGACGAGGCTGGCGCACGGGCTCTGGCCGAGCTGAGCGACCAGGGCATCAACCACGTCGCCAACGCCCTGGCCCAGTCAGCCGACCACATCCTCAGCTTTTTCCGCCTGCTGCGCACCGAGCTGGCGTTCTACATCGGAGCCCTGAACGCGCACGAACGGCTGGCCGCCAAAGGCGAGCCAACCTGCTTCCCCGTGCCGCTTCCCCCGGCCGAGGCCGCGTTCTCTGCGGCCGGCCTGTACGATCCGTGCCTTGCGCTCACTGTCAGCAGCAAGGTGACCGGCAACGACATCAGCGCCGACAGCAAGCCGCTCGTAATGATCACCGGCGCCAACCAGGGCGGGAAGTCAACGTTCCTGCGCAGCGTCGGCCTGGCCCAGCTGATGATGCAGTCCGGGATGTACGTGGCCGCCACCGCGCTGAAAGCCAGCGCCTGCCAGGGCCTCTTCACCCACTACAAGCGGGAAGAAGACGCCACCATGACCAGCGGCAAGCTGGACGAAGAGCTGGCCAGGATGAGCGACATCACCGGGCACATCACGCCAGGATCGATATTGCTGTGCAACGAGTCGTTCGCGTCCACCAACGAAAGAGAAGGCTCAGAGATCGCCCGCCAGGTCGTCCGCGCCGTGCTGGACGCCGGTATCCGGGTGTTCTTCGTCACTCACCTGCATGACCTCGCGCGGAGCTTCTACACCGAGCCCACCGCCGCCGCGCTTTTCCTGCGGGCGGAAAGGCAGCCCGACGGGCGGCGCACCTACCGGCTGGCCGTGGGAGAGCCCCTGCCGACCAGCCACGGCGAAGACGTATACCAGGACGTCTTCGCCGTGCTGCCGATGCCACATCATCCCCGCCGCCACATGGGAGCACCGGAGACGATCCCCGCCCCTGAGGCGGACCGGACGCGCGTTCAGGACCCGGGGAGCCCGTAGGGCAGGCCGGGCTGGGCGGCGGCGATTTCGAGCAGGCGGTTGTACTTGGCGACCCGCTCTCCCCGGGCGGGTGCGCCTGTCTTCAGCTCCCCGCATCCTGAGCCGGTGGCCAGATCGGCGATGAACGTATCGGTGGTCTCCCCCGACCGGTGGGAGACGAACTGCGCGTAACCGCCGCGGCGGCAGGTCGCCATCGCTTCCAGGGTTTCGGTGACAGTGCCGATCTGGTTGACCTTGATCAGCGCTGCGTTCGCGACGCCGCGCCCGATGGCGTCAGCGATGATCGCCGGGTTGGTGACGAAGAGGTCATCGCCCACCAGCTGTACCCGCTCCCCCAGCCGTGCGGTCAGCTCCGCCCAGCCATCCCAGTCGTCTTCGGCCAGGCCGTCCTCGATCAGCCAGACCGGGAACTGCTGCGTGATCTCCGCGTACCGCTCGATCATCTCACCGCTGGTCAGCTTCTGCCCGGCCACCTGGTAACGGCCGTCACCGCCACGGAACTCACTCGCTGCGGGATCCAGTGCGATGGCCACTCCGTCCCACCCGGCCACATACCCCGCATCACCGATCGCGGTGACCAGCAGCGAGAGGACCTCCTCCGGCTCGGCCAGCTGCGGAGCGAACCCTCCCTCATCGCCCAGGCCGGTCGCATGTCCCTTGCCCGTTAGCAGGCTCCGCAACGCGGCATACACCTCGGCGCCCGCGCGCACCGCTTCCGGGAACGACCCGGCGCCCAGCGGGGCGATCATGAACTCCTGGAAGTCGAGTGGGTTCGGCGCGTGCACGCCGCCATTGATCACATTGAAGTGCGGCACCGGCAGCCGTGGTCCGACACCGGCCGGGGTGAGCCAGTCCCACAGCTCCCTGCCCTCGGCACGGGCAAGCGCGCGGGCGCACGCCATCGAGACGCCGACGATCGCGTTCGCGCCCAGCCGCGCCTTGTTCGGCGTACCGTCCAGCTCGATCAGTGCGGCGTCGATCTCGGCGAGGTCACGCCAGCTCTGGCCGCGTAGCCGGTCGGCGATTTCACCCTGGACCGAACCGACGGCCCCGAGCACGCCCAGTCCTCGGTAGCGGCTGGTGTCGCCATCGCGGCGCTCGACGGCCTCCTTGCTGCCGGTGGACGCCCCTGACGGCACCCCGGCCACACCTGTGGTGCCGCCGGCGAACGTGACTGCGACCTGGAGGGTGGGCCTGCCACGGGAGTCGAGGATCTCCAGCGCACTCACGTCGGTGATCCCGTACTTTCCAGGGCCAGCGGCCGATGGCGTGGTCATTGATGTGCTTCTTCCTTCACCGGGGACAGGGCAGCACCGCCCATCGTCGCGGTATGCGGTGAGTCGCGGCGAGAGGCGAAGGTCACTGCCTGCGGATGCCTGCGCCCGGCAGGCCGAGGTCTCGTCGGATTTGCGGCAGTTCGGGGTCTGTTCCCGGCTGCTGAGGGACAGTCAGGTGCTAAACGGCTGCCACGAGCAGCGCCGCGCCGACGGCGGCGACTCCTGCCAGGACGAGCCACGGTGAGGCTGGCACCGTGGTCATCCCCGCGATGGCGGTGACCAGGGCGGCGGCGAACCCGGCGGCCAGGACCTGGAGATGGCCACGAACCCACCGGAGCCTGCCGCTGGTGAGACCGGACTCGGCGGCGTCGAGGGCGAGCAGGTATGCCAGAACCAGCGTTCCGCTGGCGGCGGCCAGCGGGAGCGGCATGGTCCCGGCGGCGATGCCGATGCCGCTGGTCACCATCGCGGCGAGCGCAGCGAGAGTCCCGGCAGCCGGCCACCTGCCGGGCACGGCAGCGAGGAGACCGGCGGCACCGGCGATTGTCACCGGCCAGGCACCGGGCGCGGCGATCACCGGGACAGCGAGCATTACAGCGCCCACTACGGCAGCCCCGACCGACGTACGGCTCACTGGCCTGGCGCGGACCCGGATGAGGGCTCTCACCGGGCACCACCCCGGACGCGTTGGCGGGCGAAACGGCCTAGGGCCACGTCGAGGCGTGCGCCAGTGTCCTCCCCCAGGTCGGAGGCGCGTGGTTCACCCGGCCAGCCGATCACCGGGATGCCCAGGGATTCGAGCCGGTACCGCAGTGCCTGCCGTTCCAGCCGCCACAGCCGTAGCGCCAGCCCGGGCACCGCAGAGCCCCGGGCCGGCGTGGGGAAGGTGGCGAGCACATCGGTGACGATGACGGCATGGCCGCGTTCCCGCAGGTCTATCGCGGCATCGATGGCCCGTTCGTCCAGCAGCGGCGAGAACATGACCACCAGCGCATCAGCAGGCAGCACTGCCGGTGGGATGCGGGCCATGTCCGGGGACACGTAGCTGTACAGGCTGCGGATATCGAGCACGGATTCCACGATGCGGAAGAACTGCCGCTGACCGGCACCGGGCACAATCCAGCGCATCGGACCATACAGCGTGATCACCCCGACCCGGTCACCGGCGCGGGTGTAGGCGCGGGCGATCCCGGCCGCGCCGCGCACCGCACGGTCGAGGGTGGACTCCCCGGGCGGCCCGGTGTCGGTGACCGCGTCGATGACCGCGACGATCTCCGCCGCGCGCTCGGCGGCGAACTGGTTTACGTGCAGCACGCCGCGGCGGCTGGTCACCTGCCAGTTGATCCGCCGCAGCCGGTCACCGGGGGCGAAGGGCCGCACCCCGGCGAATTCAGCGCCTTCCCCTGTGCGCCGGTCGACCTGATCACCGATGCGGCTGTGCAACTGCGCGGGCAAAGCCAGCTGGGTCAGTGACGGCGGGCGCGGGAAGACAGTGATCTCCCCCACGCTGACCGCCACTGTGCCGGCGAACAGCCCGCCTCGGCTGCGCACAGTGACCAGGACCCGGCCGGAATCCCATCGCCCCCATCGCTGCGCCCCCGCACGCCACTCCGCCTCGACGGAGCCGCTGCCACCGTGCACCCGGCCGCCCGGCCCGCCGCTGACCTCCAGTGCTGACGGCAGCATGAGATGGACACCGGCCGAGGCCGCCGGCCCACCGGGCTCGGCGCTCACCCCGATGATGACCTGCTCACCCTCGAAACAGCGGTCACCGGATGACCGCACACTGACGTGGGCGGCGTAGCCGGGGCGGCGGGCCGCCAGCGCCAGTGCAGCCAGCATGGGCGCGGCAAGCACCAGGTAGCCCAGGCGGCCAAGGACCACGGCCGCTAGCAGCGGCAGCAAGGCGACGGTGACGAGTCGCCGGTAGTGGGCGGTCGGCGCCCAGGTGAGTTCCGGCTTCCTCACGGGAGGGACATCGTGGACGGGTGCGGCCATCACGGGGCAGGCTCCGGCGGTGCGGGGGGCCGGGTCGGGGGCGTTGGCACTTCTGCGAGCAGATTGGTGATGATGTCCTCACCAGTGATGCTCCGCACCCATAGTTCTGGGCGGAGAACGAGCCGGTGGCCAAGCGCGGGAACGGCGACCGCCTTGACGTCCTCGGGTGTGACATAGTCGCGGCCGTCCACCACGGCGTGGCCGCGCGCGAGGTCGGTGACAGCGATGCCGCCCCTGGGGCTCGCACCGACGCTGACCTGCGGGTTCTCGCGGGTTGCTGTCAGCAGCCGGATCACGTAGCTGAGCACGTCGTCGCCGACGTGCACGTGGTTCAGGCTTTCCCTGAGCTCCATCAGGCCCGCAGCGTTCACGACCGCGCGCAGCGCAGGCGCCTGCCCTGCCCGTTCCAGCCGTTGCCGCAGCATCACCGCCTCCCGTTCGGGGGTCAGATAGCCGAGCCGGGTGCGGAGCAGGAACCGGTCGAGCTGTGCTTCGGGCAGCGGGTAGGTGCCCTCGTATTCGATCGGGTTGTCGGTGGCCAGCACGATGAACGGCTGTGGCAGCTGCCGGGTCTGGCCGTCCACGGTGACCTGCTGTTCGGCCATGGCCTCCAGCAGGGCGGCCTGCGTCTTGGGTGGGGTCCGGTTGATCTCGTCGGCGAGCAGCAGGTTGGTGAACACCGGCCCGGGCCGGAACACGATTTCCCCGGTCCGCTGGTCATACAGCGGCGCCCCGGTCACGTCGGCGGGCAGCAGGTCGGGGGTGAACTGGATGCGGGTGAACTCCAGGCCGAGGACGTGGGCGAATGAGCGGGCCATCATGGTTTTCCCCAGCCCCGGCAGGTCTTCCAGCAGCACGTGCCCGCCGGCCAGGATGCCCAGCAGGACCAGGCGCAGCACCTCCCGCTTGCCGACGATCACGCGTTCGACCTCGTCGAGGATCTCCGCGCACCGTTTGGCCGTCTCGCTGATCGTCACAGGTCCTCCAGGCGGTCAACAATCCGGGCGAGGGTCTGTGCGCCGGGACCGGGCTCCCGGGAGTCATCGGACGCGGGCCGCGCACGGTCAAGCAGCGGCCACAGGTCCTCCCCGACCGCCTCCCGGGCAGCCCGGATGTCGCTGGTGATGTCCAGGCGGCGCCGGTCCGCGAGCAGCGCACCGAGCAGCCGGTACAGCAGCGGCCTGGCCGTGTGGTCGAAGAGCCGTCTCGACATCCGCCCCTGGTCCAGGGCGGTTTCAATGCGCCGGTAGGCCGTGAACGCCGCGTTCGGATGCTGCACCTGCCGCGTCGGTGATGGCCGGGAGACAGGCGCGGGAATCCGCAGCCGGGCCGCCAGCAGCCCTGCGGCAGCGGCCAGCGCCACCACCGCGAACAGGCCCACCTGCCCGCCGACCGCATACCCGGCCGCGAGCAGGATCACCGCACCCAGCGAGATCACCACGACTGTCATGAGCCACCTGCCAGGTCATGGCTGATGTCGTCCAGGGCAGACCTGGCTGCGTGCCGCTGGGCTTCGGCGACCTCGTGCGGGCTGAACCGCGCCTCCCGGAACAGCGCGGTGAGCCGCCGGGCCGCCGGCGTCCGGACGATCCCGCCCCCCACCGCGCGGCGCAGCAGTTCCTCCGGGGTATCGGCGAGCCGGCGCGGGGACCCGGCAGCAGCCAGCGCGTCCTCCATCGCCACGTAGCAAGCGATGATCGCCTCGCGGGCACCGGCCGTGGCGCCGAGCGCTGAGCTTCCCGCCGCTACCGCCACCGCCAGCGGGGAGCGCGCAGCGACCCGCGCATGCGGTGCCGCTGCTGCCCGCCGTCGGTGACGCAGCCACAGCAGGCTCACCGCCACAATCGTCACCGCCGCGACCGCAGCGAGCCAGAGGACAGCTGTCCCTGTCACCCCGGAAGACGGCACCGGGCCCCGCAGATGCGGCACGACCGGTACCAGGGGTGGCGGAGCCGCTCCCGGACGCCGGACGCCGTGCAGGCCACGGACCATCACAATCACAGCCGCAATGGGGAAGGCGAACAAGCCCAGCGCCGCGATCAGGGCGAGAGCCCGGGCCCACCACGGGCCGACGCGCTCAGGAACACCAGCGGACTCATCCTCGCGGTGACGTTGGCGCCGCCTCGCCAGCATGACGAGCACACCAGCCAGGACGAGGCACCCGGCGGCGACAACAATGACGCCGGCGACAACGGTCACCGGCCGGGCGGCAGTCAGCATCCCCCCGGTGGAAAGGTGAGCGACCTCGCGTGCCGCCGAACCCAGGGCGGCAAGCATCAGCAGCCCGACGACAGCGGCCAGGCGCGCTACCGGCCCACCGCGAGGAAAGCCGCCACGTCCGGCCGCTCGCATCTGGCCTCCCGCCTGTGTTGCACAGGGACCGTTGGCGGCCGGCGCCGCGGTTGACGGCGGGCCCCACCGCCGTGCACTCACAGAGTAGCTGGGCCCGGCACGTCCGACGGTGTGTGCCGGTGCCTGCGGACCAGCAGGATCAGCGGGAGCGCGGCAAGTTCGGCCGCGACGGCGAAGGCTGCCACCGCTGCCAGGGAGACGCTGAACAGGGCGCC
>DATKRG010000284.1:0-3721 GCA_035532275.1 Streptosporangiaceae bacterium
GAGATCGTCGATCCGAGGAGGCTGCTTCGTGAACAACACTGCCGGTTACGGCACCGACGGGGACCTTGTCAGCGCGATCCTGCGGACGCGGCGGCTGCTGGAGCCGGAGCGGATCGGGGCGGACCTGCGGACGATCACCTATGCCGGCGGGCGCGACGGGGATGTCTTCTACCGTGACCGCTGGTCGCATGACCGCATCGTGCGGTCCACTCACGGCGTGAACTGCACGGGCTCGTGCTCGTGGAAGGTCTACGTCAAGGACGGGATTATCACCTGGGAGACCCAGGAGACCGACTATCCGTCGGTCGGCCCGGACTCGCCGGAGTACGAGCCGCGTGGCTGCCCGCGGGGCGCGGCGTTCTCCTGGTACACGTACTCGCCGACCCGGGTCCGGTTTCCCTACGTCCGCGGCGTCTTGCTGGAGATGTACCGGGAGGCGCGCAGCCGCCTGGGCGACCCGGTGGCCGCCTGGGCGGAGCTGATGGCCGATCCTGAGCGCCGCCGCCGCTATCAGCGCGCCCGGGGCAAGGGCGGGCTGGTCCGCACCAGCTGGGACGAGGCCCTGGAGATCGTCGCGGCGGCTCAGGTGCACACGATCAAGACGTGGGGACCGGACCGGATCGCCGGGTTCTCGCCGATCCCTGCCATGTCGATGGCGTCGCACGCGGCCGGTGCCCGGTACACCAGCCTGCTCGGTGGCGCCATGATCTCGTTCTACGACTGGTATGCCGACCTCCCGATCGCCTCACCGCAGGTGTTCGGTGACCAGACCGATGTCCCGGAGTCGGCGGACTGGTGGAATGCCTCCTACCTCATCATGTGGGGCTCGAACATCCCGGTCACCCGGACGCCGGACGCCCACTTCATGACCGAGGCCCGGTACCGCGGCCAGAAGGTGATCGCGGTCAGCCCCGACTACGCGGTGAACACCAAGTTCGCTGACGAGTGGCTCGCGGCCCATCCGGGCACCGACGGGGCGATGGCGATGGCGATGGGCCATGTCATCCTGAAGGAGTTCTTCGTCGACCGCCAGGTGACCCGGTTCGAGGACTACGTCAGGCGTTATACCGACCTGCCGTTCCTGGTCACTCTCCGCCAGCGCGAGGGCACGGCTGGCTATCTCCCGGACCGCTTCCTCACTGCCGCCGACCTGGGTGACACTACGGAGGGCGCCGCCTGGAAGACGGTCCTGCTCGACGCCGCGACCGGTGAAGCGCGGGTGCCGAACGGCTCGCTCGGGTTCCGCCACACCGAGTCAGGCGAGGGCAGCTGGAACCTCGACCTGGGTGAGGTCACCCCGCTGCTCTCACTGCTGGGCGAGGACGCCGAAGCGGTGACCGTGGCGCTGCCGCGGTTCGACGTCGGCGGTGAGGGCGGCGGCGAGATCACCCGCGGCGTGCCGGCCCGGTGGGTAGGCGGGCAGCTGGTGACGACAGTGTTCGACCTGATGCTCGCCCAGTACGGCGTCGCCCGCGACGGGCTGCCCGGGACCTGGCCAGCTGGCTATGACGATCCCGAGACCTACACGCCATCCTGGCAGGAGCAGATCACCTCAGTCCCGGCAGCGACGGTAGCGCGCATCGCCAGGGAGTTCGCCGCCAACGCGGAGCGGTCTGGTGGGCGCTCGATGATCGCCCTCGGCGCGGGCACCAACCACTGGTTCCACTCCGATCAGATCTACCGGTCGATCCTGGCGCTGCTGGTGCTCACCGGGTGCCAGGGCGTCAACGGCGGCGGCTGGGCCCACTATGTCGGCCAGGAGAAGTGCCGCCCATTCACCGGCTGGGCGCAGCTGGCCTTCGGGCTGGACTGGATGCGGCCACCCCGGCAGATGGCCGGCACGACCTACTGGTACCTCGCCACCGACCAGTGGCGCTACGACGGTTTCGGTGCCGGTGAGATCGCCACACCGCTCGGCCGCGGCCTGTTCGAGGGCCGTTCGCTCGCGGACTGCATCGTGCAGGCAACGCGGCTCGGCTGGACCCCGTCCTACCCCACATTCGACCGCAACCCGCTCGATCTCGCCGACGCCGCCCGGACGGCGGGCACACCGCCGGGGGAGTACGTGACGGAAGAGCTGACGGCCGGGCGGCTCAGGTTCGCCTGCGCGGACCCCGACGCGGCGGCGAACTGGCCGCGGGTACTGACCGTCTGGCGGGCGAATCTGCTGGGCTCCTCCGGCAAGGGAAACGAGTACTTCCTGCATCACCTGCTCGGAACCGATGCAGCGATCCGGGCCGAGCAGACGCCGCCGGGCCGCCGGCCCGCCGAGATGGCCTGGCCCGACGAGGCCGCCGTGGGCAAGCTCGACCTGCTCGTCTCGCTCGACTTCCGGATGACCAGCACCGGCCTGTTCTCCGACGTGCTGCTGCCCGCTGCCACCTGGTACGAGAAGTACGACCTGTCGAGCACCGACATGCACCCGTTCGTGCACGCGTTCAACGCCGCGATCGCCCCGCCGTGGGAGACCCGCTCGGACTACGACGCGTTCACCGCCATGGCGAAGACATTCAGCTCGCTCGCCGCGGGGCACCTCGGGGTGCGCCACGACCTGGTGGCGGTGCCGCTGCAGCATGACACGCCCGGCGAGGTGGCCCAGCCCGGGGGCCGGGTTCTCGACTGGGCGGCTGGGGAATGCGACCCGGTCCCTGGCCGGACGATGCCCAGCTTCGCGCTGGTCGAGCGGGACTACGGGGCGGTGGCGCAGATGATGACCGCGCTCGGGCCCAATGTGGAACGGCTCGGCACGAGCGTGAAGGGTGTCACGCTGAAGCCTGTGGCCGAGGTAGAGCGGCTCGCGCAGGTCAATGGTGTGGTCCGCGGCGGCGTGGCTGACGGCAGGCCCAGCCTGGCGCGGGCTGAGCAGGCCTGCGAGGCGATCCTGGCCCTGTCCGGCACGACCAACGGCCACATCGCCACGGCCGGCTTCAAGGAGCTGGAGCGCCGTACCGGCAGGCCGCTCGCGGACCTGGCCAGCGACCATGAGGGCCGCCGGATCACCTTCGCCGACACCCAGTCCCGGCCGCAGCCGGTCATCACTTCGCATGAGTGGTCCGGCAGCGAGCACGGCGGGCGCCGGTACTCGCCATTCACGATCAACGTGGAGCGGCTGAAGCCGTGGCACACGCTGACCGGCCGGCAGCATTTCTTCCTCGACCACGACTGGATGGCCGAGCTGGGCGAGCAGCTTCCGGCCTACCGGCCTCCGCTGGACATCAAGGCCCTGTTCGGCGATCCGAAACTGGGCGAGGACGGCCGGCTCGAGGTGACCGTGCGCTATCTCACGCCGCATTCGAAGTGGTCGATCCACTCCGAGTACCAGGACAACCTGTTCATGCTGAGCCTGTCCCGCGGTGGGCCTGACCTGTGGATGAGCGCGCAGGACGCGGCGCGGATCGGGGTCAGCGACAACGACTGGATCGAGTGCTACAACCGCAACGGCGTCGTCGTCGCCCGCGCGGTCGTCAGCCACCGGATGCCGGAAGGCACGGTGTACATGTATCACGCCAAGGACCGCACGATCGACGTCCCGAAATCCGAGGTGTCCGGGCGCCGGGGCGGCATCCACAACAGCCTCACCCGCCTGCTGATCAAGCCGTCACACCTGATCGGCGGCTACGGCCAGCTGTCCTACGGGTTCAACTACTACGGGCCGACCGGCAACCAGCGGGACGAGATCACCGTGATCCGCCGGCGCAGCCAGGAGGTGGAGTACTGATGC
>DATKRG010000285.1:0-1701 GCA_035532275.1 Streptosporangiaceae bacterium
CTGTGATCCCCCGATCCTCGTGACTGACTGTGAACAACTACCAGCCACGAGCACCGCACCCACGGAGGACGGCAGTAAAACCACGCTACGAGTCGCGTTCCCCCACGTCATGCATCAGGTCAACCGACCCCTGGAGAAGCCGCCAAATGGGACATCGACGCCCTCGACGCGCTCACCCAGTTGTTCACCACCGGACCCTGGCTACCCGCCGCCATCCGCCCCGGCTGATGCGATGAAGGAGCGGAGCCTCCCGCTCCCTGGCGGATGCTGGAAGGTGCAAGTATCCGTCTCCACCAGGCAAGGGAGGCCCCAAGTGGAAGACTATGACGGCCGGCAGGTCGTGGGCATGGACCTGCACCGGCGGCGCAGCGTGCTGGTGCGGATGACCGAGGACGGCCGGCGGCTGGGCACGGCGAAGATCACCAACAGCCCGGCGGAGCTGCGCCGGGAGATCGGCCGGGCCGGGAAGGCCCCGAAGGTGGTCCTGGAAGCAACGTACGGCTGGTACTGGGCGGCGGACACGCTCGCCGCGGCGGGCGCCGAGGTGCACCTGGCGCACCCGCTGGGCGTCAAGGCGTTCAGCTACCGCCGGGTCAAGAACGACGAGCGTGACTCAGCCGACCTGGCGGACCTGCTGCGGATGGGCCGGCTGCCCGAGGCGTGGATCGCCCCGCACGAGGTCCGCGAGCTGAGGGAACTCACTCGCTACAGGATCAAGCTGGTGCGCCTGCGGACCAGCTGCAAGGACCAGGTCCACGGCGTGCTGGCCAAGCTCGGCGTCACGGTGACCTGCACTGACATCTTCGGCAGGGCCGGATCGGCGTGGCTGGACGGGCTGAGCCTGCCGCAGCCCTATGCCGGGAAGGTGACCTCACTGCGGCACCTGGCCGGCGAGCTCACCACCGAGATCACCATGCTGTCCGAGGTGATCGCCAGCCTGCTCGCCGGGGACCGCGGCTACCAGGTGATCCAGCAGCTGCCCGGCATCGGCCCGGTCCTGGCCGCGGTCATCACCGCCGAGATCGGCCACGTCACCCGGTTCAAGAACGCGGGCCAGCTGTGCTCGTGGGCCGGGCTTACCCCCCGCCACCGCGAGTCCGACACCAAGGTCGCCCGCGGGCACGTCACCAAGCAGGGCTCGCGGCTGCTGCGCTGGGCGCTGATCGAGGCCATCCAGCGCATCCCCAAGGACTGCGTGATCGGCACCGCCAAGGACGCCATCATCGCCCGCCGCGGCAAGGAAGCCAAGAACATCGCCAAGGTCGCCGCCGCCCGCAAGCTGCTCACCCTGGTCTACTACGGGATGCGCGACGGGCAGATCCGCTGCCTGTCCAGGCCACCCGCCGGCCCGGCCATGACGCAGACAGCGCGGGCGGCATGAACAGCTCTCCCCGGGCAAACAGCCCAGGCGCGAGGCCGCCAAACATTCTGCCCCCCGCCAGGCGCGAGGCCGCCAGCTATTCTGCCCCCCGCCCCAGGTGGCAGGGCGCCCATCTGATTGGCCCCGCCTGACCGCCCTTCTGACGCGGACCCGCCCCATGCCCTCCCCATGCCCCCCGGCCACGGCCGGGGACACGCGAAGGGATGAATGCAGCCAGCGGCACTGCCCGCACCGGATGACCCGGAACATGGGACGACCTGACACAACCGAATACCCACCCGCATGGCCCCGGCTCCCGTTCCCCGCCGCCAGATCATCGG
>DATKRG010000286.1:0-9787 GCA_035532275.1 Streptosporangiaceae bacterium
CGTGGCTGGAACACCGCCACCTCCTGGGCCGCCAGGGGCTGGCACACGGCGGCGTCGTGGGCCTCCAGCGCGTGGGACGCCACCACCTCATGGATCTCCAGCAGCGTCAACAGCGAGATCGCCCGCCTGAACGCGCAGATCTGGCAGCTCAAACAGGAGATCAGTGACGTCTACCAGGCGACCAAACGCCTGCTCGCCCCCGTGGTCCATACCGTCACCCGGTACGCCAGCGACGTATACCACGCCGCCACCCACATCGTGCCGGCCGCCTATCACGAGGTGAAGAGCGTCGGCCAGGCCACGGTGTCGTTCGTCAAGCATCACGCCGCCGCGATCGCATCATTCGCGGCCGGGGCGGCAGTCTTCGCCGGCTGCGAAGCCATCACCGCCGGCGTGGGAACCATCGGGTGCGCGGCAGCCGCAGGCGCCGTCGGCGGGCTGGTGTCCTACAGCATGTCCTGCGGGTCCAGCACCGGCGGATGCACGGCAGCCGGCGCGCTGGTCTCAGCCGGCATCGGCGCCCTCGGCGGCGCCCTCGGCGGCGCCCTCGGCGGCTCCCTCGCAGGCACCCTCGGCGGCAGGCTGGCCAGCGGCGCTATTGGTGACATCCTGCCCGGCCTGGCCCAGCAAGGACTGGCAGGCGCCACCGCCGGCGCTGTCGCCGGCGGCGTGACCAGCACGGCAGCCTATGGCGTAGGCTGCCAGTCCAGCAGGCAAGGATGCTCGCTGAGCGGCCTTTCCCGCGCGGCCCTCGGCGGCGTCACCGCCGGCGCCCTGTCCGGCGGGGCCGCAGGCGCCGCCGGAGCCGGCCTGGGCAGCCTCCTACGTAATGCGGCATCCCCTGCCCCAGAAGACGCAAGTGCGCTCACACAAACCGAGCGGCTAGCGGCATCCTGCGGCGGGATGAGCTTTACCGCTGGCATGAAAGTCCTTACTGCCACCGGAGCGCTCGTCGCCATCAGCACGCTGAAGGTAGGCGAGAAGGTTAAGGCAAGCAGCACGAAGACGGGCAAGACTACCGCCCAGGCCATCGCCGCGGTCTTGGTCCATTACGACACCAACCGCTACAACCTGCGTGTCCGAACGGGAGTCGGCACCGCCGTTGTTGATACGACTCGTAGTCACCTGTTCTGGGACTCTGACAGCCACCGCTGGGTCAAGGCTGCAGCACTGAAGTACGGCACCCGCCTGCGCACCCCGGGCGGCGGCGGGAACGTCACAGTACTCGGCGGTTACGAGCCCAAGGGTCCGGCAGGATGGATGTGGGACCTCACAGTCACGAGCGACCACGACTTCTACATCCAGACAGCCAGCACTGCTGTCCTCGTGCATAACTGCCCTGTTCCACGTGACAACGGATACCTGTGGCCTAAGAACAACGGATTCGAAGGGCCAACTGTCGAAACGTCGCTGCCGAATGGGTATCAGTTTGACCGCTATGGCGGAGTTCCTGCGACGGACACCGGCCGGTTTGCATCTCCGGCCGGAACACCCTTCGAGATGCGTTCGCTGCCAGCAAGTTCTCTCTCAAGGCCTTTGACGACATACGAAGTCATCTCACCCTTCGAAGCTGAGGTCGGCGTCGTCAGACCATGGGGAGGCATGCCGGGAGGCGGGTTCCAGCTAAACTTCTCGAGTTCGATTGTCGATCTTCTGAAGACGGGCTACATCCGGGTAGTGCCCTAATGGATATTTTCTCCTTGAAAGCGACGCTAAGCGAACTTGGCGCGGATCCGCAAGGTTACAGAATCCTAGATGCGCCAGATGAGAATACCTGGTGCATCCGTAAGCAAGGCAAGGCATGGCTGGTGTTCTACTTTGAGCGTGGGACGAAATGGGAGCTTCAACGCTTCAAAACGGAAGCTTCAGCATGTGAGTATTTCTTGAATAGGGTTACTCATGGTTAGCCCCAGAAGGCGCAGGGATCCCTGCCGGTTCGACGGCTGATGCAGCGACGTCTGGTAGTCGCATCACGCCCTCAGTTCGCGGCCAGTACTTTCAGGACGGGGCAGAGCCTCCGACATGCTCGTACTGCCGACAGAATCCGGCTGAGCATCTTGATCATGTGATTCCGCGTAGTCAGGGCGGTGATCTATCGCCTGAGAATCTGACACCTGCCTGTTCATGGTGCAATCTGTCGAAGGGTGCCAGAGTTGCGCCAGTGAATCCTCCTCCTGGATACGTCGGTGAGTGGCCGCCGTCGTTCTGGCCGTCGCGGATGTTGGAGTGGTGGAGTAGCACGTACGGTGGGGGTTGAGATGACCAAGATCGCGACTCATGCGAACCCGGTCCGGCGGCCGGTGCCGAGCTTCATGCTGCGCGCTTCGCTCGACGACATCGAGGGCGGGGATAACTACGAGCAGCTCTGGACCAAGCGCGTGGGCGAGGATCGGTTCGAGGTGTGCTGCATCCCGTTCTTCGCTTACGACTTGGCGCTGGGCGATGTAGTGCGGGCCGATGCTGAGACCGGCTACGTGATCCGGTCCGTAGAGCAACGGTCGGGAAATGGGGTTGTCCGGGTCGCGGTGAAGCGTCGCGATGACGTGGAGGCGGTGCACCTGCGCCTTCACGACTTGCTCGGGAAGCTGGAATATCTGCACGAGTGGTTTGCGCCAGGTTACGTGGCAGTCAGCCTGGAGCCAGGGAGATCGCACGACGAGTTGTTCGCGGGTCTCGCTGCGCTAGGTGATGCCGTTGAGGTTGATCGCATCTTGATATAGCTCGCTTAGGGATCTCCATCTAAGCGGACCTGCCCACCGAGGTAGCCGACGTTTGCGCTGTTCACGGGCCGAAAGGACAGGTCTGCCAGCTGTTCCTGACGCGCCGCTGACCTGCGTCGCTCCGGTTAAATGGAGATCCCTGAGCTCGCTTTGGGGGTGGCCCGCGCGCAGCCGACGCGGGGACGCGCGAGCGGTCCCCGGGCGCGTCAAGGCGGCGTTGCGCGTGTCCACCTGGCTGGCCGTCGTTCCGTCTTGCGTCGAGTCTCAGATCTCCGGTAGTCGAGGGTTTCGTTTAGCGCAATCTTGATCTTCGGTTCGGGCTGTCCGTACGCCGTGCGGCGACCCGGATCCGGGACCGTGATGCGGGGTTCCGGAACTCCGCTGGCCAGTTTCGGAAATTGGTTGTGAGCTGGGGAAACGTTTCGCAATGATGGTCGGAAAGTAGCGCAATCGTGATGCTGCGGGGGTAGTGTCCGCATCATGGGCGAGCAGCGGGAAGACGAGCAGCAGGAACTCGACGGGATGCCGGCCCGGTGGGGACTGCGGGTGATCACGGCGGGCGGCCGGACCCTGATCTTCCACGGCCCGGTCCTGATGTTCGACTTCGCCGAGGCTGATACCGGCATGCGGAACCTGGCGATGGTGTCCCTGACGGGGTCCGGGCTGGTCGCCGGCAAGGACGCGGGCCCGCTGTTCGGGGTGCGGCCCGAGCACATCTCGCGGCTGCGCTCGGACTATGCGCGGGGCGGGCCGGCGGCGCTGGCGCCGAAGCGGATGGGCCGCCCGCCCGATCTTTTCCCCGGTCAGGTCCGCCAGGCCAGGGCCTGGGCCGGGCAGCGGGTCTCGCACGCCGAGATCGGCAGGCGGTTCGGGGTGCCGCGCTCGGTCGTCACCGAGACCCTCGGCCGCAACGGCGGCCCGGCCGAGGAGACCGCAGGGCTGTTCGAACCCGGCGACGCCACCGGCCAGGCCAGGCGGACGGCGGCCAGGCGGACGGCTGGTCCGGTGACAGGGGCTCCGGTGCGGGTCAGCCTGGTGACGGCCGGCCCGGTGACGAGGGCTCCGATGACGGCGAGCCTGATGACGGCGATGGCGGCGTGGTGCCGGCGGCGGGTGCCCGGATCAGCGAGGGCGTGCTCGCCACCCGGTACGCGGGGGCGATGCTGGTGCACGCCTGCGCGCACCGGCTGGGAATGGCGGCGCTGTTCGGCCGGGCGGCGGCGCACGCGCCCGGCGGCGCGGGCGAGCCGCGGTATGACGACATCGGGGTGCTGTGCGCGGTTCAGGCGGCGTTCAGCCTGGGGTTCGTGCCGGTGGAGCGGTTCAAGTACCTTTCGCCCGGCGAGGCCGGGCCGGTGGCCGGCTGGGACAAGGTGCCGTCCCTGCGGGCGCCGCGGCCCCGGCTGGCCGCGATCGCGGACTCCTGCGACCCGGTCGAGCTGCTCGGCGGCTACTTCCAGGCCATGATGAGGACCGATCCGGGCAGGTCCCGGGTGTTCTACGTCGATGACCATTTCATCTCCTATACCGGGGAGCGGCCGGCCGGGAAAGGCTGGAACAACCGGCGCGGCCGGGCCGAGAAAGGCCGCTTCGACACGCTGGTCACCAGCCGCGGCGGCGCGGCGGCCGGCTGGTCCACGACCGAGCCGTCGGGGCTGTCCAGGACGCTGCCGCCCGCCCTGGGCCGGCTCCGCGCCGCGACCGGGCCGGGCCGGCCGCTGCTGCTCGGCTTTGACCGGGGCGGCGCCTACCCGGCGGTGTTCACCCAGATCCGCGCCCAGGACGCGGACTGGATCACCTACCGGCGCGCCCCGCTGGCCGCCACCGCCCAGCTGCCGGTGCTGACCACGATCACCCGCTCAGGTGCCAGCGTGCCGGTGGCCGTCGCCGATGAGCTGGTCACCCTGGACGGCTACGGCGACGGCAGCGGCGGCGCGTGCCGGCAGCTGACCGTGTTCGAGCACGGGAAGATCGTCCTGCAGGTCCTGACCTCCGACCTGGGCAGCTGCGCGCCGTGGCTGCTGGAGGAGCTGATCGGCCGGTGGGGCATCGAGAACGTGATCAAATACGACACCGAGCATTACGGCACCGACCTGATCTGCGACTACGCGTTCACCATCGTCGCTGACGAGCGGATCATCAAGAACCCCGATCCTGTTGGCTAATTCATGACACGCCGGGCGAGGTGCTCGATGCGGGCGTCCTGACTGGCCAGGATGCCGCGTGCGGCCGTTTCTTCCTCCGTGTCATCTTGTCCCGGCCGCGGAATCGGGTAAGACATGTGCATGCAGTCTGCTGCCTGGCCGGAGCCGGATCCTCAGGTCGCCGCGGCGATCGCGTCGATGTACCGGGGGAAGCGGCCGCGGCCGCTGGCGGTGCAGGTCCGTGACCGGCTGGGCGAGTGGCTTCATGATGAGGAGTTCGCGGGCGCGTTCGGGGACCGTGGCCGTCCGGGCTGGTCGCCGTCGCGGCTGGCGCTGGTGACGGTGCTGCAGCGTGTGGAGAACCTGGGTGACCGGCAGGCCGCGGAGGCAGCGCGGACCCGGATCGACTGGAAGTACCTGATGGGACTGCCGCTGGAGGATCCGGGGTTCGACTTCACGATCTTGTCGGAGTTCCGGGGGAAGGTCGCCGGAGCCGGGCTGGAGCAGGCCGCGCTTGATGGGCTGCTGGCCCGGCTCGAAGACGACGGCCTGGTGAAGGCGGGCGGGAAGCAGCGCACTGATTCCACGCACGTGGTGGCGGCGGTGGCTGCGCTGAACCGGCTGGAACTTGCCGGGGAATCAGTCCGTGCCGTCCTGGAGGTCCTGGCCGCCGCGCACCCGGACTGGCTCGCCCAGCGGGTCTGCGTGGCTGACTTCACCCGCCGGTACGGCACTCCGATGACGTCGTGGAAGCCGCCGTCCTCGCAGGCGCAGCGCGACAAGCTCGCGGTCGCGTACGCCCGCGACGGGTACGCGCTGCTGGAGGCCATCTACGGCGATACGGCACCGGGGTGGCTGCGGGAGCTTCCCGCGGTGCAGACCCTGCGGCAGGTCCTGGTGCAGAACTACACCCGGGTCATCAGCGCGGACGGGACGGAGGTGGTCAGGCGGCGGGAGAAGGCACCGGAGGGTGACGGTCTCCCGCCCGGTCATATGAGGATCGCCTCCCCGTATGACACCGATGCGCGCTGGGGCGTGAAACGGGAGGAGTTCTGGCTGGGATACAAGCTGCACGTGTCCGAGACCTGCGATGATGCCCCGCCGTGTGACTGCGGCGGGGATCGGCACGGCCGCGACTGCGCCGCCGGGACGTTCCCGAACCTGATCACCCATGCTGAGACCACCGCCGCGACCGTGCCCGATTCCGCGATGACCGGGCCCGTGCACGACGCCCTCGCCGGCAAGGGCCTGGCCCCGGGCCGCAGCTACCTCGACTCCGGGTACCTGTCCGCGGACCTGGTCGTCACCGAGTACGCCCGCCACGGCATCACCCTGGTCGGGCCGCTGCTCGCCGACACCTCCGCCCAGGCCCGCGCCGGAAACGGATACGCCCGCACCGATTTCGCCATTGATTACGATAACCAGTCAGTTACCTGCCCGCAGGGCAGGACATCTGCGTCCTGGAACCCGTGTGCCCAGCGCGGCAAGGAGGCGATCGTCGTTCAGTTCTCCACGGCCGACTGCGGCCCCTGCCCTGTCCGTGACCTGTGCACCAAGGGCCGGCGGCGGCAGCTCACCCTGCAGCCCCGCGCCCTCGCCGAAGCCCAGGCCGCCGCGCGGAACGCAGAGAAAACCATCCCGTTCCAGGCCGACTACGCCCGCCGGGCCGGCGTCGAGGGAACCATGCACCAGGCCACCGCTCACGGAGCACGCCGGGCCCGCTACCGCGGCCTCGGCAAGACCCGGCTCGACCACGCCTACATGGCCTGCGCCCTCAACCTCCTGCGGCTGGAAGCCTACTGGAACGGCAACCCCCTCGACCGGCGGCGAACCAGCCATCTCGCACGCCTCGAACTCAGCCTCGCAGCGTGACCTGCGAATTAACCAACGGGATCAACCCCGCCCGCAAAGCAGCCAGCACCACCCTGAAGTCCGCCCGCGCTGTTAGCCGGCCTGGACGCCGCCCGGGCCGGGTACTCGCAGATGCTGTCCGACCCGGCGATCCCGGCGGCGGACAAGAACAAGACCCTGATCCGGCAGCACCAGCAGAAAATCGAAACAGCGGAACGCGCGGTCCATCACGCCGCGGCCGCCCGCGACGCGATCCCCGCCGAGATCGCCGCGAACCAGGCCGACCCCGAAGCGGTCCGTGCCATCCATGCCACCAGCCGCCGCGCCCTGCAGATGCTGCTCCGGCTGACCGCCGCGAACGCCGAGCACTGGCTCGCCGGGCTGCTCAACGCCACCCTGAACGACGACGACGAGTACCGCTCCATCACCAGGAACCTGATCCGCCGGACCCCCGGCACCATCACCTACACCCCGCGGGCGATCACCGTCCGGCTGAACCGCCCGCACCACGCGCCCACCGCCGCCGCCGTGCTGACCCTCCTCGGCCAGCTGAACGCCACCGCGCCGCGGATGCCCGGCGACCCCCGGCCGATCAGCTACGCCCTGGCCCCCTGACCGTCAGCGACCGCCGCGGCCACGGCCGCCGCGCCGGCAGCGGCCGCACCCGCCAGGACCCCTCCCGGCCACGCGCGCGCCCGCGCCCGCGCCGGCATCGCCATCGCCGCCCCGGCCCGGGCAGCGTGCCCGCCGGCGGGCAACGGCCGGCCGCACCGCCGTGCCCGCTGGTAATTCCGCGCCCGCCGCCCCGATCAGCATCCGGTGTCCTGCGGCCCGCCGGCACAGGCGCCAGCCACGCCGGAACCGCCGCCCGGCCTGGCGGGCCGCCAGAAGGCCCCGGGCAGCCAGAAGGCCCCGGCGCCACGCGACTGCAAAATATGCAGGGAAACCGACCACGGCACCTAGAACAAAACCCCAGTTCACGCTGGGGTTGCATCAAGCACTACCGGAGATCTGAGTCTGTGACATGTCACTGGCTCCTGCCGCCTTCGCCCCTCTGCCCGTTTCGCCCGTTTCGTAGTCGCTCGCGTTCTACCACACACCTATGCATCACGATGATCGAGGTGGCGCTGGCGGTGGCCTGCGGGGCGGCGTGGCCTGGCCGGGGCGGGATGGCGGCGTGGGCGATGAGCAGTTCGACGCCGGCTTCGTCAGGGTAGATGCCACGCGCGCAGCCACGGAGAGCGGCATGCAGCGGGTTAGTGCTGCTGGCGGTCATCTGGTCTCCAGCACGGGGGGAGGGGAGCCGGGGGTGGTGACCGCGCGGCCGGCGGCGTCGGCGAAGGCGGGCATGCCCAGGTGCACGGCCGCGCTGCGGCGATCTGCGATCTGGTCCATCTGGGCGAGCTTGTCCCGGGCGCCGGCCAGGCTGACCTTCAGGCCCTCGGCCTCGCCGAGCCAGCGGGCTGCCTCGGCTTCGGCGATACGGGCGGTGAGGTTGTCGCAGATCTGCACCAGGCGGGGACGCTGGGCGGGGTCAGGCCGCAGCAGCGGGCATCTGAGGCATGCTTGAGATGTCCCATGATCAACATTAATCCGAAGATGCTGCCCCGGCTCGACGAGATCGAAGCGGATCTCCAGGACCGCCGGATCCGGGCCGGACACGAGGGCTGGCTCGGCGAGATCGAGGGAATCGGCCTCACCCTCACCTTCCTGCGCCAGAAACGAGACCAGACCCGGCGGCTGGCCCGTATCGCGCCCACCGACCTTGGCATGCCAGCCATGCTCGCCACAGGGCGTGCCCCGTGAGTTACCCCGGCCGGCTCCGGCTACTCCGGCAGCAGGTCCCGCAGCGGCGGCTCGATGCCCGCCCCGCGCAGCACTCGCTCGACGAAGCCGCCCTTGGCGTTGGAGTAGGCATTGCGGTTGTCGCCGTGCTGGCGGGCGAGATCCCTCTTCATCTGCGCGTAGTCGCGGCACAGGCCCGGATCGGCCCTCAGGGCATCCCGGAAGGCGAGCAGCGCCTGAGCATGGGGATGATCGCACTCGATCACGTGCAGGTGATGGGTCCGGGCCTCGGGCCGGGGCCGCAGGAACCACAGGCGGTAGTAGCGGCACGGGTCGTCCGGCCAGAACAGCCAGCCGTCCGCTTCGAGGGCTCCCACCGCGTAGTGCGCCGCCCGCAGCGAGCCGACCGGCGCGAGCATGTCGATGACAGGCTTCGCGGGCAGGCCTGGAACCGATGTCGAGCCGATGTGCTCAACCGGGCCCGCCAGCCACGGGCCGAGCACTGCGGTCACAGTGTCCCGCTGGCCGGCGAACTCGCCCGGCCACGCCAGGTCGTACTCAACGATCTCCACGAGCTGATCGGGCATCCACCGAATCTACAAACCCCTCCAGCCCGAACCATCGGACCCCAGCATCTCCGTGGGCCGATACGCCGCAAGGGGCTCGACTTGACAAGTGCAGAGCGGGACCAGCTACACCTACACCGCGCGGGGAACCCTGGCCTCGCAGACCTCGTCCGCGGGAACAGCCAGCTACTCCTTCGACGCCTACGGGCAGCAGATCACCGCTGGCCCGCAGACCTACACCTACGACGGCCTGGGGCGCACGATCACCGGCACCCCGTCGGGCGGCGCGCCGGTCACCCTCAGCTACAGCGGCGCCGGCAGCACCCTGGCCTCTGACGGGGCCAGCACCTACACCTGGGATCCGTCAGGCGGGCTGATCGGGGTCGGTGCCGCCGGGCAGGGCCAGCCCGCCGGGGTGCTCGCGTTCACCGACCAGCACACCGACGTCACCGGCGAGTTCACCGCGTCCGCGGCGGCGCTGACAGCCTCGGTCACCTACGGCCCCCTCGGCAATGTGACGGCCACCAGCGGCACCGCCGCGGGCAGGCTCGGCTACCAGTCCGGGTGGACCGATTCCGTGACCGGCAACGTGAACATGGGCTCCCGCTGGTACAGCCCGGCCGCCGGCCAGTTCACCAGCAGGGACACCACATCGGCCAGCCCGGTCCCGGACTCCGCCGCGGCGAACCCGTTCGCCTACGTGGACGCCAACCCGCTGACC
>DATKRG010000287.1:0-5653 GCA_035532275.1 Streptosporangiaceae bacterium
GAGCGGAGGGTGTGGGATTCGAACCCACGGTGACGATTGCTCGCCACAGCGATTTTCAAGACCGCCGCCCTCGGCCACTAGGCGAACCCTCCGGCGCTAACGATAGCCGCGCCGGCCGGCCCCGCCGCATGATCCCGGGGAGTTTGGGCCGAATGGGAGGCTTCCCCGGGCACTCGGCCTGGTGCCCGGGCTGGTGAGTAGGCTCGCCGGTGTAAGGAGGTCGCATGCTTCCCCCGTTCGGCTGGTCGGCCGTGCTCACGCAGTGGCAGTTCGCCCCCGTCGTCACCGTGTCCGTCGCCATCTCCGCCGTCCTGTATGGCTGGGGTGTCGTCCGGGTGGCGCGGCGGCACCCGGCGAGGCCGTGGCCCGCGTGGCGGACGGGCATGTTCCTCGGCGGCCTGGCCACCATCGTGATCGCCACCCAGAGCGGCGTCGGGGCCTACGACGACGTGCTGTTCTGGGACCACATGGTGCAGCACCTGATGCTCATCATGGTGGCCCCGCCGCTGCTGATCTTCGGCCAGCCGATGACGCTGCTGATGCACGCGAGCAGGAACCCGCTGCACACCTGGACCAAGCGCGTGTTCCGCTCGAAGGCTGTCAGCTTCCTCACGTGGCCGGTCCTCGGCGCGATGGCCTACACCGGGGCGGTCGTAGCGGCGCACCTCACCAGCCTCGCCAACCTGGTGGAGACCAACCAGACGCTGCACAACGCCGAGCACGTGACGTTCCTGGTCGTTGGTTACCTGTTCTTCCTGCCGATCCTGGGCAAGGAGCCGATCCGCTGGCGGCTGTCGTACCCGATGCGGTTCGTCATCCTGATCCTGATCATGCCGGTCGACACCTTCACGGGCCTGGTGCTGGGATACGGCGGCGCCGGGACGCCGGGAGTGGCCACCGGGCCGCGTCCTGCTTGGGCACCGGGCCCGGTGGCGGACCTGCACGCGGGCGGCGCGGTGATGTGGATCGGCGGCGACGGCATCATGTTCGGCCTGATGATGCTCGTATTCCTGATGTGGAGCCTGGATGAGCGGGCCGCGACGAGCGGGCATGGCTGGCTGGAGAGCGCCCGTAAGGCCAGCATGGCCACCCTGGTCGCCTCGCACCAGCCGGCGGCGGCCGGTCCCGCGGACGGCCGCGCCCAGGGCGGTGCCGCTGACGGTGCCGCTGACAGCGAGTCGGCCGGCGTAGCCGCCGGGCGCTGGTCGGATCGCGGCGGAATCGACGATGATGAGCACCTGGCCGCCTACAACGCGTTCCTGGCCAGGCTGAACCAGGCCCCGCCCGGCCACGAGCGGTAGGGGCCAGGGCCTCCGCCGCCCGAGCGAGGCAGCCCCGCCGCCCAGAGCGCAGCTTTCCCGCTCACCCGGAACAGGAACAGGAACAGCGGAAACAGCCCCGGATAACCGGGGGGTATGGCAGCGCTACGTGCTACACGGGTCAGCGCTCGTGCTACCGGGATAGTGACGCCGGACCATCACGAGCAACTCCCCGGCAGTACCGGCCTCCAGCACGTCATGAGCACCGAAGCAGGCCCTGGCGGTATACTTACCGTCCGCGACCGCGAACATATAAGCCCGTCCCAGTGGAACCGCAGGTACGCCAACGTGACCCCGGTCACCGCAGACCACCCTCGCACAGCAACTCAGCCCACACGACCTTCAAGGCCGGACTGACCCGCTGACATCCCCAGCGGCTAGCGACCGCCTCAATCACCGTGAACCCCCGCCCGCTCTCATCCTCATAACCCGCATGACGCGGCCGGGGCTCAGCCGGATTGTGATCCCATACCTCGATAAGCAGCTGCTCGCGATCGGCAAGGAGATGCAGGCAGACCGGATTGCCCGTCCGAAAGGATGCCCTGACCGCATTCGTCAGCAATTCCCTGTTTACTGAACTACCTAACGGGTTTCCGCAGCTCAGAGGACATGCCGGCGGTTTCGGCGTGCGTGACTTTTACTTGCGGGCTGGCTACGTTCTGTTGCCATGTTCGAGGAGGCTGAGGTCCCGCGTGACCTCGTGAACCTGGTCGTGCCGCAGCGGGGCGGCCTGGTTGCCACGGGCGAGCGGCAGGAGCCGTTCCGGCTGGTCGATGGCGACGGCCTGGTCGTTGCGGCGGCTGCGGTGTTCTTCTGTGATCTTCAGGCGGCGGGCCGTCCGGACTCGACGGTCCGGTCTTACGGGCTTGACCTGCTGCGGTGGTTCCGGTTCCTGCAGGCGGCGGGAGTCCCGTGGGAGCGGGCGACGCGGGCGGAGGCGCGTGACTTCTGCCGGTGGATGATCGTGGCGGGCAAGTCGGCGCGGGGGCGAGGGGCCGGGGCCCGGGAGCCGTACTCGGCCGCGGTGCGGGCGCACGCGGAGACGGTGCTGCGGGGGTTCTACGACTTCCGCCTGGAGGCGGGCTCGGGGCCGATCGTCAACCCGTTCCCGCTGGACCGGTCCCGGCGGGGCGGGCGGGCGCATGCCCATCACAACCCGATGGACCGCTACCGGGACGAGCGGGCGGGCCTTTACCGGCCCTCGCTGCCGTCGCGGGTCCCGCGCAGCGTGCCGGACGCGGAGTTCAACGAGGTCTTCGCCCGGCTGCCGTCGCACCGGGACCGGGCGCTGGTGGCGTTCTACGTCTCCACAGGGGCGCGGGCCTCGGAGCTGCTTTCGGCCGTGCAGGGCGGCGTTCACCCGGGGCGCCAGGTGATCGCGGTGACGCGGAAGGGGACGCGGCGGGTGCAGGAGCTGCCGGCGTCGCCGGACGCGTTCGTGTGGCTGCGGCTCTACCAGGCGGAGACCGACGGGCTGGTCCCGCGGGGGGCACGGGAGCCGCTGTGGTGGACGCTGCGCCGCCCGGCCCGCCCGCTGGGCTACCACGCGGTCCACCGGATGTTCGAGCGTGCCGCCGCCGCTGCCGGGATCCCGGTGACGCTGCACGCGCTGCGGCACACGGCCGCCTGCCGGATGGCCGAGGACCCGGCGCTGCCGCTGACCGACGTGCAGTGGGTGCTGGGCCACGCGCAGCTCACGACCACGCAGCTTTACCTCACCCCGCGCCGGGAGGACGTGATCCGCCGGATGCTCGCCCATCACGGGGAGCAGGCCAGGCAGTCCGCGGCGCGGCAGGCCCCGGTGCCAGCCCCGGGCTACCAGCCCGGCACGCTGGAGATCCTGTTCGGCACGGGTGCCCCGTGACCGCCGCGAGCGGGCAGCGGGCACTGGCGCAGGCGCCTGCCGGCACTGGCCGCGCGGTGGACCGCCGGTCGCTCTGGCAGCCGGCCCGGGACCGCTTCCCGGGACGCCCTGACCTTGCCTGGTGGCCGGCGACCGCGGTGCCGCGCGCGGATGCGGAGCGCGAGCTTGACCGCCTGCTGGCGGCCTGGCCGGCCGCGCCGGGCACCCGGGCCAGCAACAGGCCCGGCCCGCGGCTGCTCCTCGACTGGCTGGAGGAGCAGCCCGGGACGACATGGCAGGAACGCTGGCTCGCCACCGGGTCCAGCGCGCGGGGAGCCGGCTGGCGGGCGGCTCCCGCACGCTGGCTGGCCGGCCAGGGCCTCTCGTCACGGAAATACGTCACCGCCCTGTCCGTGGCGCTGCGGGCGGCCGTCTGCGCTGACATCATCCGGCCCTCGCTGGGCTGGCTGCTCAGCGGCGGCATGGCCGACAACTGGTTCGCCCGGGCGCTCGCGGCGGAGCGGGACCCTGCGGGCTTCGCCCGGCTGCAGGGGCTGCTGGACGCCGATCCCGAGCTGTCGGAAAAGGCATGCCGGGTGACGGTCCACCGGGCCGCCGTCATCGTCGCGGCCAAGGGCGGGAGCCTCGGCCAGGTCACCGCCGGCGACCTGCTGGCCGAGCACGCCGCTGAGGAGATCGCCCTGCGGCGGCCATGCGAGGGCATGCAGGCCATCTACGGGGCGCTGCGGGCCATGGGCGTCATCGCCGGCCCGGCCACGTTCCGCCAGCTGCGCGCCCGCGGCCCGCGGACCCCGGAGCAGATGATCGACAGGTACGGCATTGCCTGCCAGCCGGTCCGCGACGTGCTCGTGGACTACCTGCGCGAGCGCCAGCCGGCGCTGGACTACTCGACCCTCCAGCAACTCGGCTTCGTCCTCGGCAAGCTCTTCTGGGCCGACATCGAGCAGCACCACCCGGGCATCTCGGGCCTGCACCTGCCCGACGACGTCGCCCGCGCCTGGAAGCAGCGGCTCCAGGTCAAGGAGTCCGGAGGCACCGCCGGGGAGAGGATTGCCTTCCGGCCCTGCCTGACCAACGTCCGCGCCTTCTACCTCGACCTGGCCCAGTGGGCACTGGACGACCCGTCCCGCTGGGCGCGGTGGGCGGTCCCCTGCCCCGTCCGGCAGAACGAGACCGTCAGCCGGAAGATGACCCAGCACCGCAAGTCCCGGATGGACGCCCGGACCCGCGAGCGGCTTCCCGTGCTGCCCGCCCTGGTGAACGCGGTCACCCGGCACCGCGCCGATGCGGCCGGCCT
This sequence comes from Streptosporangiaceae bacterium, assembly GCA_035532275.1. Classification (GTDB taxonomy): domain Bacteria; phylum Actinomycetota; class Actinomycetes; order Streptosporangiales; family Streptosporangiaceae; genus UBA9676. The sequence goes on from DATKRG010000287.1 coordinate 4,481, forward strand.
GCTCGCCGCGGCACGGCAGGCAGCGGCTGGACAGGAATTCACGGCGGCCGGCCGGACCCTGGTCCGCCTGCCGGTCCGGGGCGGGTCCCCGCTCAAGGTCTGGGCCCGCGACCCCGCCTCGGGCCGGCGCGCCGACCTCACCGGCGAGGAAGACTACGCGTTCTGGGGCTGGGCGGCCATCGAGGTGCTCCGGCATACCGGGATCCGGATCGAGGAGCTCCTCGAGCTCAGCCACCACAGCCTGGTCCAGTACCGGCTTCCCGGCACCGGCGAGCTCGTCCCCCTGCTCCAGATCGTGCCCTCCAAGACCGACACCGAACGGCTCCTGCTCATCAGCCCCGACCTCGCCGACGTCCTCGCGGCCGTCATCAGCCGCGTCCGCGCGCCCTCGGGCGCCGTCCCCCTCGTCGCGGCCTACGACGACAGCGAGCGCCGCTGGAGGCACCCGGCCCCCCTGCTGTTCCAGCGCCGCTTCCGCGGCTACGACCAGGCCCTGCACGAGGGAACCGTCCGCAAGATGCTCGCCGCGGCCGTCGCCCGCACGGGCCTCGCCGACCCGGCCGCCGGCCAGCCGCTGGTCTACACGCCGCACGACTTCCGCCGCATGTTCATCACCGATGTCGTCCTCAGCGGACTTCCCCCGCACATCGCCCAGGTCATCGCCGGGCACCGCGACATCAACGTCACCATGGGCTACAAGGCCGTCTACCCCGACGAGGCAATCCAGGCCCACCGGGCCTTCCTCGCCCGCCGCCGGGCGCTGCGCCCCGGCGAGGAATACCGCGCCCCCACCGACGAGGAATGGCAGCAGTTCCTCGGCCACTTCGAACGCCGCAAGGTCGCCACCGGAACCTGCGGGCGCGCCTTCGGAACCCCCTGCGCCCACGAGCACGCCTGCATCCGCTGCCCCATGCTCTGGCCCGACCCGGCCCAGAAGCAGCGCCTCACCGAGATCCGCGACAACCTCGCCGCACGCATCGCCGAAGCCGAGCGCGAAGGCTGGCACGGGGAAATGGAAGGACTCAAGATCAGCCTCACCGGAGCCGAAGACAAACTCACCCAGATCAACCGCCGCACCGTCACCACCGCAGACCTAGGCATCCCGTCAGCCCGCCACTAACCAGCACCACCAAAACGGACTAAAGCAAAACAATTCGTCAAGTTCAGAGAATC
>DATKRG010000288.1:0-48152 GCA_035532275.1 Streptosporangiaceae bacterium
GCCACCGCCGCCACCCACAACGCCACCGTCACCAGCAACGCCGGCAGATGCAACGGCACCCACCACGGCGGCCCGCCACCCGCGGACGGCACGGTCACCACGGCCCGGCTCGGCCCCGCCACCGACACCATCACCATGATCACAATGGCGGTGCCGATACCCGCACCAGCCACCCAGCCCGCCAGCCGCGTCCTGGCGAGGGCTGGGCTCAGTGCTGGGGTGACGACTGATTCGCTGATGAGGCACGCTCCGGCTGCCCGCGTCCGGCCGGACGGCCGGTCATCGTGATCAAGAACGTTCAGCGAATGCGGCCTAGTTCCGCCATACACCTTCTGCCAGGCAAAATGTCTGGCAGAAATGAGTCATGAATTGGTATGAGGTCACGGGCACACCAGAATGCAATGGCGGAAAGGCGCCGGAAGAAGGCGCGATTGATGGCCGGGAAAGGGCAGCCAGAAAAGACGCGAAGGTCAGGTAACCGCTTGCCGGGAGGGCCGGCGATGCCAGCGGCGGGCCAGTGGCCTCAGACGCTCCTGCGCAGCCTGTCCAGCGCCTCGGCCAGGATCGCCGCCCCGTCCGAGTCGCTGCGCCGCTCCTTCACGTAGGCCAGGTGGGTCTTGTAGGGCTCGCTGCGGGGCGGCCCGGGCGGGTTCGCCTGGTCACGTCCGGCCGGGAACCCGCACCGCGGGCAATCCCAGGTCTCCGGCACGGCGGCGTCGCTCGCGAAGCTGGGCCGGGTCTCATGGTCGTTGGAGCACCAGAAGGAGACCCGCACCCGCGGTGCCGACTCACCACGTTCCGCCTCGCCCATGGGACCCGCCCCGACGCGGCTTCCCCGGATGGCGTTGCCACTACTCACAGACCACCCCTTGCCCTATTCACCGCACCATGCTCCGTGGCCGTCAGTTGTTCAGCAACAGGCCGAGACCGACGATGCAGAGGAACCAGACGACCCCAGTAAAGATCGTGAGCCGGTCGAGGTTCCGCTCCACCACGGACGACGAGCCCAGCGAGGAACTCATCCCGCCGCCGAACAGGTCCGACAGCCCACCACCTTTACCCTTGTGCAGCAGCACCAGCAGCACCATGAGCAGGCTGGTGATGATAAGGACGACAGAAACTCCGATGACCACTGCCGATGCTCGTCCTTCCGGGTGCTCTGCTTGTCCTGCCCTCAGGCCCGCACGGCCAGTTCACGGTACCGGCAGATCTTGACGAACTCACCGGCATCGAGGCTGGCACCACCAACCAGCGCCCCGTCGATGGCTGGCTGCGCCATGATCGCAGCGATGTTGTCGGCCTTCACCGACCCGCCATACAGGATACGCACATCACGGGCCACATCGTGCCCGTGAACCGCGGAAACCCGCTCCCGGATCGCGTGGCAGACCTCCTGCGCGTCCTCCGGCCGGGCCACTTCGCCGGTCCCGATCGCCCAGACCGGCTCGTAGGCGACTACCAGGCCGGCCACCTGCTGGCCGCTGAACCCGCTCAGGGAGCCGTCGAGCTGGGCCAGGGTGGACGCGAGGTGGTCACCGGCCTGGCGCACGGCCAGGTTCTCGCCCACACACACGATCGGGGTGAGCCCGGCCCGGAGCGCGGCCCCGGCCTTGGCGTTCACCAGCGCGTCGTCCTCGCCGTGGTACTGGCGCCGCTCCGAGTGGCCGGCCAGCACATAGGCACAGCCGAGCTTGGCGAGCATCGGCCCGGACACTTCACCGGTGTAGGCGCCCTGGTCGTGGCGGGAGATGTCCTGTGCCCCGTACCGGATCCGCAGCTTGTCCCCGGCCACCAGGGTCTGCACACTGCGCAGGGCGGTGAACGGCGGCAGCACCGCCACCTCCGCGGCGTCGAAGTCCTTGCCGGTCAGGGTGAAGGCCAGCTTCTGGACCAGCGCGATCGCCTCGAAATGAGTGTTGTGCATCTTCCAGTTGCCGGCGATGAGCGGCACCCGCCCGCCGCTGGCCCGGCTCATTCGCCCTCCAGCGCGGTCAGGCCCGGCAGTGTCCTGCCCTCCAGGTACTCCAGGCTTGCCCCGCCACCGGTGGAGATATGGGTGAACGCACCGGACGGAAAGCCCAGCCGCCGAACGGCCGCCGCGGAGTCACCGCCGCCCACCACCGTCAGCCCGGTCACGGCGCTGATCGCCTGGGCGACCGCCCTGGTACCGCCGGCGAACGCCGGGAGCTCGAACACGCCGGGCGGCCCGTTCCAGAACACCGTCTTGGCGTCGGCCAGCTTGCGGGCGAACAGATCCTGGGTGGCCGGGCCGATATCGAGGCCCAGCCGCCCGGCCGGGATGTCGGCGCCGGGCACCACCTCGGGCGTGGCGTCGGCGCCGTAGTGATCAGCCACGATGTGGTCGGCGGGCAGCACCACCTCCACCCCGGCCCGGGCCGCGTCCGCCAGCACCGCCGACACCTGCGGGATCTGATCGGTCTCCAGCAGTGAGTCACCTACCTGGTGGCCCAGGGCGGCCAGGAACGTGTACGCCATGCCGCCCCCGATGAGCAGGCGGTCGGCGATCTGGACCAGGTTGCCGATGACCGCCAGCTTGTCCGAGGTCTTGGCGCCGCCCAGAACCACCACGTACGGCCGCGGCGGGTCGGTGGTGAGCTGGCGCAGCACCGAGATCTCCGCCACCACCAGCTGCCCGGCCGCGTGCGGCAGCAGCTGGGGCAGGTCGTACACGCTGGCGTGCTTGCGGTGCATCGCGCCGAACCCGTCGCCCACGTACAGCTGCGCCAGGGTGGCGAGCCTGGCCGCGAACCCGGCCCGCTCCGCGTCGTCCCTGCTGGTCTCGGCGGGCGCGAAGCGGACGTTTTCCAGCAGCGCGACGTCGCCGTCGGCCAGTCCCGCGGCGGCGCTGGCGGCCGACTCCCCCGCCACATCACCGGCGAGCACGACCTCGCCGCCCAGCAGCTCCGACAGCCGGGCGGCGACCGGCCGCAGCGACGGGCCGCCGGCCGCGCGCTCGGCGTAATCGCCGCCCTTGGGCCTGCCGAGATGGGCACAGACGATGACCCTGGCGCCACGGCTGATCAGCGTGGTCAGGGTGGGGAGGCTGGCCCGGATCCGGCCGTCGTCGGTGATTGTGGTCCCGTCCAGCGGCACGTTGAGGTCTGCGCGCAGGAAGACCGTCCGCCCCGCCACGTCGAGGTCATCGACCCGCTTCATCAGCGTCCTGGTCTCGTTTCGGATGGGGGCTGGGGGGTCTGGTGACCGCGGGCAGCGGTCATCCGAGCCGCCCGCCGACCAGCGCCGTGATGTCCACCAGGCGGCTGGTGTAGCCCCACTCGTTGTCGTACCAGCCGATGACCTTGACCTGGTCGCCGAATGTCATCGTGAGGCCGGAGTCGAAGGTGCACGAGTAGGGGGTGCCGACGATGTCGGAGGACACGATCGGGTCGCTGGTGTAGTGCAGGTAACCCTTGAGCGGGCCGTCCGCGGCCGCCCGGAACGCCGCGTTCACCTCGTCCACGCTCGCCTCCCGGCTCAGCTGGACCACCAGGTCGGTGACCGAGCCGTCCATGACCGGCACCCGCATCGCCATCCCGTCCAGCTTGCCCTTGAGCTCGGGCAGCACCAGCGCGGTGGCCCGGGCGGCGCCGGTCGTGGTGGGGATGATGTTCTGCGCGGCGGCCCGTGCCCGGCGCAGGTCCTTATGCGTGAAGTCCAGGATCACCTGGTCGTTGGTGTAGGCGTGGATGGTGGTCATCAGGCCCTTGACGATGCCGAAGCTGTCCAGCAGCACCTTCGCCATCGGCGCCACGCAGTTGGTGGTGCAGGAGGCGTTCGAGATGATGTCGTGCTGGCCGGGGTCGTAGGCGCCGTCGTTGACGCCCATCACGATGGTGATGTCCTCGCCCTTGGCGGGAGCCGAGATGATGACCTTCTTCGCACCGGCCGCCAGGTGCTTGCGGGCGTCGGCGGCGTTGGTGAAGTGGCCGGTCGACTCGATCACGACATCGACCCCGAGGTCGCGCCAGGGCAGCGCCGCCGGATCCCGCTCGGCCAGCCAGGTGATGCGCTGGTCCCCCGCCACGATGGCACCGTCACCGGCGTGCACGTCGAGGTCCAGCGTGCCCAGCACGGTGTCGTACTTGAGCAGATGAGCGAAGGTGGCCATGTCGCCGAGGTCGTTGGCGGCCACGATCTCGATGTCTGCGGACTGCCCTCCGGCATGGACAGCGCGCCAGAAGTTGCGCCCGATGCGGCCGAATCCGTTGATGCCCACGCGGATGGTCACGGCATTGATCTCCTCATCAGAAGCTGCGATGTCGCCCGGGCGCGCCCCCGAGCAGTAGACCCTACCGGACAACGTTCCCGCTGCTGCGAAACCCTACTCGCGGCCGTGTCGCCGCCCGGATGGGCAGATGGCAGCGGGTCGCGGGCCGAAGGTCCTTTGCCGCTACGGCAGGAGCATCTCTGGCGTCAGGAGCGCCTCGGTGCCCGGCACGTCCAGGTCGCGGGCGCGCTTGTCGGCCATGGCGAGCAGCCGCCGGATCCGGCCGGCGATGGCGTCCTTGGTCAGCGGCGGGCTGGCCAGCTGGCCCAGCTCCTCCAGGCTGGCCTGCCGGTGCTCGATCCGCAGCCGGCCCGCCACGGTGAGATGCTCCGGCGCGTCGCTGCCCAGGATCTCCAGCGCGCGCTCCACCCGGGCACCGGCCGCGACCGCCGCCCGGGCGCTGCGGCGCAGGTTGGCGTCGTCGAAGTTGGCCAGCCGGTTGGCGGTTGCCCGGACCTCCCGCCGCATCCGCCGCTCCTCCCAGGCGAGCACGCTGTCGTGGGCGCCCAGCCGGGTCAGCAGCGCACTGATCGCGTCGCCGTCCCTGACCACGACCCGGTCCACCCCCCGCACCTCACGGGCCTTCGCGTGGATCTTCAGCCGCCGGGCGGCCCCGACCATGGCCAGTGCGGCCTCCGGGCCGGGGCAGGTGATCTCCAGTGCCATCGAGCGGCCGGGCCCGGTGAGGCTGCCATGGGCGAGGAAGGCGCCCCGCCACGCCGCCTCGCAGTCGCAGGTGGTGCCGGCCACCACCTGCCGGGGCAGGCCGCGGACCGGCCGCCCGTGCGCGTCCACCAGGCCGGTCTGCCTGGCCAGGCTCTCCCCGTCCCGGCGCACCCGCACCAGGTAACGGTTGCCCTTGCGGAGCCCGCTCGGGGCCAGCACGATCAGCTCCGAGGCGTGGCCGAACACCTCCGCCACGTCCTTGCGCAGGCGCCGCGCGGCGGCACCGGTGTCCAGTTCGGCCTCGACAACGATCCGCCCGCTGGCCAGGTGCAGGCCGCCGGCGAAACGCAGCAGCGTGGATACCTCCGCCTTGCGGCAGCACGGCTTGAGCACGGTGACACGGCTCAGTTCATCCTTCACCAGGCCGGTCATGGCCATCTGCTCATTCCCCCTCGAAGATCTCTGCGAACGCCCCCGCCAGCTGCCGCGGATCGTGCCGGGGCGAGCCGTCCCGCATCGCCAGATCCGCCAGTACCAGCCGGGCGCCGAGCCGCCCCGCCGCCTTCTCCAGCTGGGCGGCCGTGCCACCCGCCGCGCCCCTGTCCGCCAGCACGATGTCGACCGTAAGCGCTGGCGCGTGATCGGCGAGCACTTCCAGGTGGGTATGGGGCGAGAATCCTTCGGTCTCACCCGGCTGCGGCGCCAGGTTGAGCGCTACCAGGCGGCGGGCCCGGGTGCTGATCAGCACCTGGGCCAGTTCCGGCACCATCAGGTGCGGCAGGACGCTGGTGAACCAGGAGCCGGGCCCCAGCACCACCCAGTCGGCGGTACGGATCGCGGCCACCGCCTCCGGGCAGGCGGGCGGGTCGGACGGTATCAGCGAGATGGACCGGACCCGCCCGGTGGTTGCCGCGCATTCGGCCTGGCCGTACACCGTGCTGATCTCATTCGGCCGGGCCGGGTCGGCCCCTTCCACCTGGGCCACCAGATCGATCGGGACCGAGGCCATGGGCAGCACCCGCCCGTGGGCGCCCAGCAGCCGGCCCACCCAGTCCAGCCCCTGGACGGTATCCCCCAGCAGCTCCCAGAGGGCCACGATGAGCACGTTGCCGACCGCGTGCCCGTCCAGCCCGGCGCCGCCGGTGAAGCGGTGCTGCACCACCTTGCTCCAGGTCGTGCCCCAGGCGTCGTCGCCGCACAGGGCGGCAAGCGCCATCCGCAGGTCGCCCGGCGGGAGCACGCCGAACTCGCGCCGCAGCACGCCGCTGGAGCCGCCGTCGTCAGCCACCGTGACGATCGCCGTCAGCTGGCGGGTCACCCGCCGCAGCGCGGACAGCGAGGCGAACAGCCCGTGCCCGCCGCCGAGAGCGGCCACCCGTGGGTTGAGCGGCCGCACGGCGGGCACCACCCGGGCCGGCTCACCTCCGGTTCCGCCCGCCGTCACTCGCGCCCCAGGTCACGGTGGACCACCTGGATGCCGAGGCCGGTCTCCTCCAGCCGCTCGGCGATCTGCTCGGCCATCGCCACGCTGCGGTGCTTGCCGCCGGTGCAGCCGATCGCCAGCGTCACATACTGCTTGCCCTGCCGTTCGTATCCGGCCAGGATCACCCGCAGCGCCGTCAGGTAGGAATCGAGGAACTCGGCGGCGCCCAGCTGGCTGAGCACGTACTCCCTGACCCGTTCGTCCTGACCGGTCAGCGGGGCGAGCGCCTCGATCCAGCGGGGATTGGGCAGGAACCGGCAGTCCGCCACCAGATCGGCGTCCACCGGCAGCCCGTACTTGTAGCCGAACGACACCACGCTGACCCGGGGCGCGTTCGCCGGCCCGTCCCCGAAGTAGTCGTGCATCCGGGCGCGCAGCTCATGCACGTTCAGCGCGGAGGTGTCGAGCACCAGATCGGCCTCTCCGCGGACCCCCCGCAGCAGCTCCCGCTCGGCCGCGATGCCATCCACCACCCGGCCGTCCTCCTGGAGCGGATGCGGGCGGCGCACGTTCTCGAACCGGCGGACCAGGGTGTCGTCAGCGGCCTCCATGAACACCACCCGCGGCCGGACCCCCCGGGCGGCCAGTTCGGTGATGGTCGATTCCAGGTCGCTGGAGAAGGCGCGGCTGCGCACGTCCATCACGGCGGCGATCCGCGGCAGTGCACCCTTCGCCCGCCGGGCCAGGTTGATCATCGTCGGGAGCAGGCCGGGCGGCAGATTGTCGATGACGAACCAGTCGAGATCCTCCAGCGTCTTGGCGGCCGTGCTCCGGCCCGCGCCGGACATGCCCGTGATGATGACGACGTCGATCACCGGACCCGCCGTACCTGCGTCGCGCAGCTCCCGCCTCGCAGCCCTGCGATCCATCCCCGCATACCCCCGCCCTTCACGAAGTCCCCGTGCCCGTGCTCCCCGTGCCCGTGGCCCTAGTGTCTGTGGTCCCCGTGCCGGTGGTCCTAGTGTCTGCCCCGTCCGGCCGCAGCGTGGCCAGCACCGCCTCCGCCAGGTGCGGCCCGATCCCGGGCACCTGCGCCAGCTCCGCCGGTGTCGCGGCGGCGATCTTGCGGACCGAGCCGAAGTGCCGTAGCAGCGTAGCCCGCCGGGCCGGGCCCAGTCCCGGTACACCGTCAAGCTCACTGACGGCGAGCGCTTTGGAGCGCTTCGCCCGGTGGTAGGTGATGGCGAACCGGTGCGCCTCGTCCCGTACCCGCTGCAGCAGGTACAGCCCCTCGCTGGTCCGCGGCAGGATGACCGGCGCGTCCTCGCCCGGCAGCCATACCTCCTCCAGGCGCTTGGCCAGCCCGCACACCGCGACCTCGTCGATGCCAAGCGCGGTCAGGGCCGAGACCGCGGCGGCCACCTGTGCCGGGCCGCCGTCGATCACCACCAGGTTGGGCGGGTAGGCGAACTTGCGCTGGCGGGTGCCGTCTTCGCCCGCCCTGGCCGCGGGATCGCCCAGCATGTCGAGTTCGCCGGTCGCCTCCCGTTCCTCCAGGAACCGCCGGAACCGGCGGGTGATGACCTCATGCACGGACGCGACGTCACCCTCGCCGCCGGTCCCGCGGACGCTGAACCGCCGGTACTCGCTCTTGCGGGCCAGGCCGTCCTCGAACACCACCATGGACGCCACCACATGGGTGCCCTGCAGGTTCGACACGTCGTAGCACTCGATCCGCAGCGGCGCCTGGTCCAGGCCCAGCGCCACCTGGATCTCGTTCAGGGCCAGGCTGCGGGTGGTGAGGTCGCTCGCCCGCCGCGTCTTGTGCAGGGCCAGCGACTCGGCCGCGTTCCGCGCCACGGTGTCCAGCAGGGCCCTCTTGTCGCCGCGGCGGGGAACCCGCAGGCTCACCCGGCCACCCCGGCGGGCGGCGAGCCACTCCTCCACCGCGGCCGCGCTCGGCGGGAGCACCGGGACGAGCACCTCCCGCGGCACGCCGGGGCCGGCCGTGCCCGGCTCCCGGGCAGGCGGCTGCGCTGATCCGGTCCCGTTCCCGGCGACGCCGTCCTCGCCGTACACCTGGCTCAGGAAATGCTCCACGAGTTCGGGGTCGCTGACGTCCTCCACCTTGTCCACGACCCAGCCGCGCTGGCCGCGGACCCGGCCGCCGCGCACGTAGAAGACCTGGACGGCCGCCTCGAGCTGGTCCTCGGCGAGGGCGATGACGTCACAGTCGGTCCCGTCGGGCAGGACCACCGCCTGCTTCTCCAGCGCCCGTCCCAGCGCCTGGATGTCGTCGCGGAGACGGGCGGCGCGCTCGAACTCCTCGGCCCCGGCCGCCGCCCGCATCTCCGCCTCCAGCCGGCGGGTGAACCGGGCCGTCTGGCCGGCCATGAAGTCGCAGAACTCCTCCGCCAGCCGGCGGTGCTCGGGCTGGCTGATCCGTTCCACACACGGGGCCGAGCACTTGCCGATGTACCCGAGCAAGCAGGGCCGGCCGATCTGGCGGGCGCGCCGGAACACCCCCGCCGAGCAGGTCCGGACCGGGAACACCCGCAGCAGGGTGTCCACGGTCTCCCTGATCGCCCAGGCGTGCGAGTACGGGCCGAAGTAGCGGGTGCCGCGGCGCTTGGCGCCCCGCATCACCAACACCCGTGGGTACTCCTCGTCCAGGGTGACCGCGAGGTAGGGGTAGCTCTTGTCGTCCCGGTACCGGACGTTGAACCGGGGATCGAACTCCTTGATCCAGGAGTACTCCAGCTGCAGCGCCTCGACCTCGGTGCCCACGACGGTCCAGTCCACCCCGGCCGCCGAGGTGAGCATCGACTGGGTTCGGGGGTGCAGCCCGGCGAAGTCGGCGAAGTAGGAACTGAGCCTGGCCCGCAGGTTCTTCGCCTTGCCGACGTAGATGACCCGGCCGTGGCCGTCGCGGAACCGGTAGACGCCCGGAGACTCGGGAACCGAGCCCGGGGCGGGCCGGTAGGCATGCGGATCCGCCACGCAGGCAACTCTATGCGGGCACGGGTTCCGTGCGGGCCGGCTGGAACGGGCAGGCCGGATCCTGCCCGAGCGGATCGCCGCAGGCCGCGTACGCACGCGCGCGGGACCCGCCGCACAGATCGGCGTACGGGCAGTAGCCGCACCGGCCGCTGAACCGGGCCGCGCGGATGGCGAGCAGCAGCGGGTCCTCCCGGTAGATCGCTCTGAGCGGCTGGCGGCGCACGTTGCCCAGGGCCAGCGGGAGGAACCCGGCCGGGTACACGTCCCCGTTGTACCCGATGAAGATGATGCCCTTGCCGTCCCTGGTGGCGGCGGTGTGCGCGCGGGGCCGCCGGGCCGGCTCGCCCGCCAGGCGGTGCAGCTCCCCCGCCAGCGCCTGGTACAGCGGCCGCCGTGGCGGCGGCGCCCCGGCCCGCCGGGCCGCGACCACCCGGCGGAAGAACGGCGCCTCCACCGTCCGCACCACGAAGCCGTGCTGGGAGGCGTCGTACAGGAAGTGGCAGACGTCCTCGTGCTCGCCGGGCGTGATCGCGCCCTCGGCCGTTCCCCGGCCGGTCTGCACCAGGAAGAAGACCTCCCAGGCGTGCACCCGCAGGCTGTCCAGCAGGGCGGCGACCCGGGCGAGCTCACCCGCGTTGGCTCTCATGACGGTGGTGTTGACCTGGACCGGCAGACCGGCGGCCACCAGCGAGCGGATGGCGGCGACGGTGTCGGCGTGGTGGCCGGGGATGCCCCGGATCTGGTCGTGGGTGGCGGGTGCGGCGCCGTCCAGGCTGACCGACACCGCCTTGACGCCCGAGGCGGCGATCCGGGCGATCATGGCGCCGTCGAGCGCCGGGCTCACCGACGGCGAGAGCGCGACCGGGATCCCGGCCGACCGGGCATGCCCGATCAGCCCGAACAGGTCGGGCCGCAGCAGGCAGTCGCCGCCGGTGAGGATCAGGATGGGGTGCGGGCGCCCGAACCCGGCCACCTGGTCGATGAGCGCGTGCCCCTCGGCGCCGCTGAGCTCACCGGGCAGGGCTCGCGGCTGGGCGGACGCGCGGCAGTGGCGGCAGGCCAGCTGGCAGGCCCGGGTCGTTTCCCAGAACACCAGCATCGGCCGCTGTGCGAAGTCCACGCCACGACGGTGGCAGCGAGCGGCGGCAGCGCACAGGGCCGAACGTCCCGTCCCCGGTCCCGTGCGAGCCGGGCCGCTCAGTTCGCGAAGGCCTCCGGTGGCGGGCAGGCGCAGACCAGGTGGCGATCGCCGTAGGCCTGGTCGATGCGGCGGACCGGGGGCCAGTACTTGGCCCGGCGGTCGCCGGGCAGCGGGTAGGCCGCCTCCTCCCGCTCGTAGGGGTGTTTCCAGTCGGCGGCGAGCAGCATGGATGCCGTGTGCGGAGCGTTATGCAGCGGGTTGTCGTGCGGGTCGTACTGGCCGCTGGAGACCCGCGCGATCTCCTGCCGGATCGCGATCATCGCCGCGCAGAACCGGTCCAGCTCGGCCAGGTTCTCGCTCTCGGTCGGCTCCACCATCAGCGTCCCCGCCACCGGGAAGGACATGGTCGGCGCGTGGAAGCCGTAGTCGATGAGGCGCTTGGCGACGTCCTCGGCGCTCACCCCGCTCTCCTTGGTGACGGGCCGCAGGTCGATGATGCACTCGTGGGCGACCAGCCCGTCCTGGCCGGTGTAGAGCACCGGGTAGTGCGGGGCGAGCCGTTTCGCGACGTAGTTGGCGGCCAGGATGGCCACCTGGGTGGCCTGCCGCAGGCCGTCGGCGCCCATCATCGCGATGTAGGCCCAGGAGATCGGCAGGATGCCAGCGGACCCGTACGGTGCCGCAGCGACCGGCCCGGTCCTGCCAGCGCCGGGCAGGAACGGGGCGAGGTGCTCGCGCACCGCGACCGGGCCCACGCCCGGCCCGCCGCCGCCATGGGGGATGCAGAACGTCTTGTGCAGATTGAGGTGGGACACGTCGGCGCCGAAACGGCCCGGGCGGGCCAGCCCGACCAGCGCGTTGAGGTTGGCGCCGTCCACGTAGACCTGGCCGCCGGCCGCGTGCACCAGGTCGCAGACCTGCGTCACCGTTTCCTCGAACACCCCGTTCGTGGATGGGTAGGTCAGCATGATCGCCGCCACCCGTCCCTCCTGCTCGGCCAGCTTGGCCTGCAGATCACCCAGGTCGACAGCACCGTCGCCGCCGCACTTGACCACGCTCACCCGCAGCCCGGCGAGCACCGCGCTGGCCGCGTTCGTGCCGTGCGCCGATTCGGGGATCAGGCACAGGTCGCGTCCGGTGTCGCCGCGGGCGGCGTGGTAGTGGCGGATCGCGAGCAGGCCGGCCAGCTCCCCTTGCGACCCGGCGTTCGGCTGCAGCGAGACAGCGTGGTAGCCGGTGATCTCGGCCAGCCGTGCGGCCAGCGCACCGATCAGCTCGGTATAGCCCTCGCACTGCTCCGGCGGGGCGAAGGGGTGCAGGTCAGCGAACTCCGGCCAGCTGATCGGCTCCATCTCGGCCGCCGCGTTCAGCTTCATCGTGCACGAGCCAAGCGGGATCATCGACCGGTCCAGGGCGATGTCGAAGTCGGCCAGCTTGCGCAGGTATCGGAGCATGGCCGTCTCGCTGCGGTGCTCGCTGAACACCGGGTGGGTGAGGTAGGCGGAGGTGCGCCGCAGGCCTGCTGGGAGCGCTTCGGGGCCGCTGGCGATGTCCACCTCCCCGGCGGGCCGGCCGGCCAGGGCGGCCGCGACGTCACGCAGGTGGCCGTCGGTGGTCGTCTCGTCGCAGGCGACCTGCACAGTGTCCGGGCCGGCCAGGTACACGTTGTAGCCCGCCTGCCGGGCGCGTTCCACCCCGGCCGCCGCGCCGCCCGGCACCCCGCTGACCGCGACGGTGTCGAAGAACGCCGTCCCCGGCACGGCGAGGCCCAGGGCACGCAGCGCCGCCGCCAGCGCGGCCGCCTTGCGGTGCACCTGGCCGGCGATCGCCGCCAGCCCGTCGGCGCCGTGGTAGGTGGCGTACATGCCGGCGATGACGGCCAGCAGGACCTGGGCGGTGCAGATGTTGCTGGTCGCCTTCTCCCGGCGGATGTGCTGCTCGCGGGCCTGCAGGGCGAGCCGGTAGGCGGGGTGCCCGTCGGCGTCCACCGATACGCCCACCAGCCGGCCCGGCAGCTGCCGGCGCAGGTCGTCCCGGACCGCGATGTAGGCAGCGTGCGGTCCGCCGAAGCCCATCGGGACGCCGAACCGCTGGGTGGTGCCGATCGCGATCGCGGCTCCCAGCTCCCCCGGCGGCGTGAGCAGGGTCAGGGCGAGCAGGTCGGCGGCGATCGTGGTCAGCGCGCCGGCGCTGGCCGCTGCGGCGATGACCGGCCGCGGGTCGGCGATCTCACCGCTGGCCGCCGGGTAGGCCAGCAGCACACCGAACAGCTCGCCGGCGGGCTGTCCGGCCACCACCTCGGGGGTGATGTGGGTGACCACCAGCTCGATGCCGAGCGGCTCGGCGCGGGTGGCCAGCACTGCCAGGGTCTGTGGCAGGCAGCCGGCGTCGGCCAGGAAGATGCTGCCCTTCCCGGCCGCCCGGCGGGCCAGTGTCATCGCCTCCGCGGCGGCGGTCGCCTCGTCCAGCAAGGACGCACCCGCGACCGGCAGCCCGGTCAGGTCGGCGATCATCGTCTGGAAGTTCAGCAGGGCCTCCAGCCGGCCCTGGGAGATCTCCGGCTGGTAGGGCGTGTAGGCCGTGTACCAGGCCGGGTTCTCCAGTACGTTGCGCCGGATCACGGCCGGGGTGACCGCCGGGTAGTAGCCGAGCCCGATCATGGAGGTCAGGACCGTGTTCCGGGCCGCCAGCCGGCGCAGTTCGGCGAGCGCTTCCGGCTCGGACAGCGGCCGCGGCAGGTCCAGCGGGGCGGCGCCGGTGCTGGCCAGCGCGGGTGGCAGCGCGGCCGTGGTCAGCTCATCCAGCGAGGAGTAGCCGACGGTGGCCAGCATCTGCCGCTGCTCGGCCGGGGATGGCCCTACGTGGCGTGATGCGAAGTCCATGGGAGCCTCCAGAGGGAGCCACCGGGTGCTGGGCACCCGGCTGTGGTCCTCCCCCTCTGTCGTCACCCGCCGGCATCACCCGCTGGCATCGGCTGCGTGACGGGTGCCACGACTTCAGAGACGCCTGTCCCGTCCGGTCCTTGGTGCCTGAGAGGTTCCGGGGAGGTTGCCCCTTCGGCGCCCCGTGCTGGCCGCGCGGGGACTCTCCCGGACGGTGTCGTCGGCTGGCCCCGAGCTTACCCGAGGGCGCAGGTCAGATCTCGTCCCAGCGGAAGACACGCACCGAGATCAGGGTGAGCACGGCGGCGAACCCCAGCAGGATGCCCATGGCGGGCAGGGCCGCGGCGGGCCCGTCGCCGCGGGCCATGACATCCTGCATGCCGACCACCAGGTACCGCAGCGGCAAGGCATACGAGACGTCCTGGATCCACTGCGGCGCGAAGGTGAGCGGGATGAACGCCCCGCCGAGGAACGCCATCGGCAAGATGATCAGGTTCGCCAGTGCGGTCGCGGCCTGCTGCGTCTTGGCGATGGCCCCGACCAGCAGCCCGATCGACAGGAAGGCCAGTGTGCCGCAGATCACGATCGGGATCGCCATCCACCAGTAGGCGGTGAGCTTGAGGCCGAAGTAGGGGGTGATGGCGATGGCGATGAACACGAACATCTGCACGATCCCGACCGCGACGCTGACCGCGATCCGCGCGGTGACCACCGAGCCCGTGCCGACCGGCGCGAGCCGGAGTCGGCGCAGCAGCTTGTTCTGCCGCCAGCTGACCAGGGTGATGGCCGCCGCGAACGCCCCGCCGGAGGCGATCGCCCAGCCCAGCAGGCCCGGCGTCAGGTACTGGATCGGTTTGAGTGACTTGTCCTCGACCTGCCGGGAGCTCAGCTGGAAGGCGGGCGGGCGGCGGGATGCCGCCTGGTTGGCCGCCTGCACGATCCCGGAGAACACGCTGTTGACCACCCCGGCCGTGGTCGGGTTGGCGACCGAGTAGCGCACCACGAGCGTGCCGTCCTGCTGCTGCACGGCGGCGTCCACGTTGCCCTGCCGGACCTCGTTCAGGGCGCTGGCCAGGCTGGAGCTGTGCGTGACGGACAGCACCTGGTCCAGCTGGCCATGGCTGCCCGCGCGGGCCTGGTCGAGGACGCTGACCCGGCCCACCTCGACCACGCTGATCTTCGGGGTGCTGCTGCTCTTGTAGATGGAGCCGAAGAGCAGCAGGAACATCACCGGGAACAGGATCGAGAAGAACATGGCCGCCCGGTCGCGGGCGAAGCCGCGGAACATCGCCCTGGACAGGCTCCGGAACGCCTGCCAGCGGGCCGCACGGCTGCCGGGCGCGGGTGGCGGGGGCGTGGTCATGCCCGGTACTCCCGCCCGGTGAGGCTCAGGAAGACGTCCTCCAGCGTGGCGCCGGTCACCTGCAGCCCCTTGAGGGCGTCGCGGTTGGCCAGGCCCGCCAGGACCGGAGCCGGCTCGGTGGTGGTGAAGGTGAGGGACACGCCGTCGTCGGCGACCACCGCCCCGTCCGCCAGCGTCCTGGCCTCCTCCGGGCCGAGCAGGCCCGACTCCACACTGATCTTGACCGGGTGCGCGAGCTCCCGCACCAGGGCGGCGGGCGGCCCGGTCTGCAGTACCTTGCCGTGGTCCATGATCGCCACCTGCTGGCAGAGGGTCTCGGCCTCGTCCATGTGATGGGTGGTCAGCACCACGGTGTGGCCCTCCCCGGCGATGCCCCGCAGCAGGTCCCACAGGTTCCGCCGCGCCTGCGGGTCCAGCGCGCCGGTCGGCTCGTCGAGGAACAGCACCTCGGGGCGGTGCACGAGCGCGCAGGCGATCGACAGCCGCTGCGCCTGCCCGCCGGAGAGCTTCTCGGTGCGGGTACCGGCCACGTCGGCCATGCCCACCACGTCCAGCATCTCGTCGGCCCGCCGGGCCGGCACTCCGTACAGGTCGGCGAAGGTGCGCAACTGCTCCCGCGCGGTCAGCCGCTCGAAGAACGACGATGCCTGCAGCTGAACGCCGATCCGGGGCAGCAGGGCCGGGTTCCGCGGCCAGGGGCTCATGCCCAGCACGCTGACCTCGCCGCTGTCGGGCTCGCGCAGCCCTTCGATGATCTCCAGGGTGGTGGTCTTCCCCGCCCCGTTGGGGCCGAGGATGCCGAAGAACTCCCCCGGTTCGACCTCGAACGTCACCCCGTCCACCGCGCGCAGGCTGCCATAGGACTTGCGGAGGTCCCGCACCGAGATGGCCGCCGTCACGACCGGAACCCTAACATGACGGACCGGTGATGACAGACCGGCCCAGATCGGGCCGACGCGCCGACCCGGCGGCGGTCAGCCGGTCCTTTTGGCCCGGCGCCGGGCGAGCTCGTCGTGGTGGCTGCGGCTGTCCTGGTCGCCCCGCTGCTCGCTGACCTCTTCGGCCCGCTCGGCGGGAAGCTCGGACAGCGTCCCGTCGACTTCCTGCCAGATCCGGCCGAGCGCGATCCCGAAAACCCCCTGCCCGCCGGCGAGCAGGTCCACCACCTCATCGGCGGAGGTGCACTCGTAGACGCTGACGCCGTCGCTCATCAGGGTGAGCCGCGCCAGGTCGCTGGTGCCCCGGTCGCGCAGATGGTGGACCGCGGCCCGGATCTGCTGCAGCGAGATGCCGGTGTCCAGCAGCTTCTTGACCACCTTGAGCACGAGAATGTCGCGGAAGCTGTAGAGCCGCAGCGACCCCGAGCCGTGAGCGGCCCGCACGCTCGGCTCCACCAGCGCGGTCCGCGCCCAGTAGTCGAGCTGGCGGTAGGTGATCCCGGCGGCGGCGCAGGCGGTCGGGCCACGGTAGCCGACGTTCTCGGGGTGGGCGACCAGCTCGTCTCCGAACAGGAGGCCCTGCTCGCCGGCATGCTGGATCGCCGCGCCGCGCTCGCGCGACTCGCCGTCGTCGCTCTTGGTTACCGCCACACCCGCCTCCGCCCCGGGAGCTGGCCACCCTGGGTACTCGTTTCGAACGCTAGGCCGACCGGCCCGGCAGGTCAACGATCTCCGCGGCGCGTCGCTTAGGTGGCTCTACCGAAATCTTCCGGGCTAATGGTGTCAAGGAACTCCCGGAACTTCTCGACCTCGTCCTCCTGCTCGTCCGGGATCGCCACCCCGGCCTCGTCGAGGATCTCCTCGCTGGCGAAGATGGACGCTCCGGTGCGCAGGGCGAGCGCGATCGAGTCCGACGGCCGGGCGCTCACTTCCTTGCCGTTCGAGAAGACCAGGTCGGCGAAGAAGATGCCGTCCCTGAGCGCGGTGATGTTGACCGTGTTGAGCTGGACGCCCAGGGCTTCCAGCACGTCACGGAACAGGTCGTGGGTCAGCGGCCGGGCGGGCACCATGCCCTGCTGCGCGAACGCGATCGCGGTAGCCTCCACCGGGCCGATCCAGATCGGCAGGTACCGCTCCCCCTGCACCTCCTTGAGCAGGACGATGGGCTGGTTCGTGGGCATCTCAACCCGGACGCCTACGACCTCCATCTTCCTCACGGCGGCTCCGTCCTCACCTGCGCCGGACACTGCCAGCGTCCTGAACCTCTGCCGAAGGCACTCCTCTGTCAACGTACACCCGCCCGGGCGGCAGCCACGCCGGCGCCCTGTGCTCAATGGCCCCGCGGTCAGTCACCGCACGGTCAGCCATCGCACGGGCAGTCACGGCACGGTCAGCCATCGCACGGTCAGCCATCGGCCCGGCCTGGTCCCCGGTCGCCGAAACCCGCGTCGGCCAGCGCCGCCTCGATCAGCGCGGCGTGCAGGCGCAGTGCCAGGGCGGCGATCTCGCGCGCGGTCTGGCCCGCCCGGTCCCGTGCCCCGGGGCTGCGCTGGCGCAGCGTGGGGGCGACCACCTGCTCGATCAGGGCCGTCTCCCGTTCCGCCGAGGCGCGCAGGACCCGCAGGTGCCGGGCCTGGACCCCGTACCGGTCCAGGGCCACGATGGCGCGCACGGCGTCCAGCGCGTCCGGGCCATACTGGCGGCCGCTGCGCCGCACCAGCCCGAAGTCCTCCAGTTCGGCCAGCCGGGCCTCGTCCAGGCCGGTCGCCTCCAGCAGTTCCCGCCGGGACAGCGGGGCGGCCGGGCGGTCCACCAGCAGCCGGTGGTGCCCCGGGGCCGGGTCTTCCTCGCCCGCGTCGAGCTGATCCTTGATCACCCGCAGCGGCAGGTACTGATCCCGCTGGACGGTGAGGATGTAGCGCAGCCGTTCCACGTCGGCGCTGGAGAATTTCCGGTAGCGGGACGGCGACCGGGCAGGCTGGATGAGTCCCTCGGTCTCCAGGAAGCGGATCTTCGACACGCTCACATCGGGGAACTCGGCGCGCAGCTGGTCCAGCACTTCGCCGATGCCGAAATACGCCCGGGCAGGCTCAGCACTCATGCCCCTACCTGCGCACCTCCACCGCCCCGGTCGGCCTGGGACCGGCGCCCCGCCAGGAACATCAGCCGGAACTTGCCCACCTGGACCTCGTCACCGTCGCTCAGCTCGGCTTCCTCGATCCGTTCCCGGTTCACATAGGTCCCGTTCAGGCTGCCCACATCGCGCACCGTGAAGCCGCGCGGGTGCCGGTAGAACTCGGCGTGCCGGCGGGACACCGTCACGTCGTCGAGGAAGATGTCGCTTTCCGGGTGCCGGCCCGCGGTGGTGAGGTCGCTGTCGAGCAGGAACCTGCTGCCGGCGTTCGGGCCGCGCTTGACGATGAGCAGAGCCGTGCCCACCGGCAGCGCCTCGATCGCCGCCGCGTCGGCGAGCGGCTCGTCGAACTCCGCCTCGGCCAGATCGGAGCCGCCCAGCGAGATCGTGGAGGTGCTTTCACCGGGCCGCTCGCCCCCGCCGCGCATGAGGGGGATCCCGCAGTGGGAACAGAAACGGGCACCGTCGGGGTTGGCCTGCCCGCAACGAGTGCAGTAGACGCGCGGCATGTCCTGGCCCAGCCTCTCCTCTGCCGACCATGGGCTCGGGCCGGGAACCACCTCCGCCGGCGCGGCTCTCGGCGTCAACTCACCTACGTTCGCCCACGCTACCTGCGATACGGGCGCGTGGTCCATGCGCCACGCATTCCGGCGTCCGCGCCCCAGCCGCCCGCGCCAGCCGCGACGGCCCGTATCCTCGCGACGCCTCCGCCACATCAGGCCTTACCTCCGACCCATCGGTGTCCGTAACCACATGAGGTGAAATTCTCTCATGGCGCGTGACATCTGCGCTGGCCAGTCAGCCAGGTGACGCTCAGGTCCCGGCTCGTTCCGCTACCGCGGCCCACTGGTCGAGCAGCGCCTGTGCCACGTCCGCGTCGGCGCCTTCCGCCCACAGATGGGTGACCGCGTCCGCCGGGTCGGGCAGCACGAGCACCCAGCCGCCGTCCGGCTCCACCACCCGCACTCCGTCGGTGGTGTCGATCACGCGGCCCGCGGCGGCCTCCACCACGGTACGCATGACGCTGCCCTTGGCAGCCCACGGGGTGGGCATGGAGCGCTTGAGCAGATGCGCCCGCGGGATGCGGGCGTCGATCTGGCTGAGCGTGAGCCTGGTCCTGGCGACCAGGCCGAGCAGCCGGGCGAACGCCGCGATGCCGTCGAGGGTCCGGCTGAACTCGGGCACCACGAAGCCGCCCCGGCCATCGGCCCCGAAGATCACGTCGTCGGCGGCGGTCGCCTCGGTGAGCCCGTGCAGCGAGGTCGGGGTCCACACGACCTGGACCCCGTGGAAGCGGCTCACCTGCTCGGCGACCCGGGTGGTGGTGACGGGCAGGGCGACCCGCCCCGCCCGCCGTTCGGCCGCGATGAGGTCGAGCACCACCAGCAGCGCCCGGTCGTCGCTGACCATCGCACCCTTGTCGTCGACAAGCTGGATCCGCTCGCCGACCTGGTCGAACCGGACCCCGAACGCGGCCCGGGCGGAGGCGACGAGCTCGGACAGGCGCTGCATGCCCGCCCGCAGCTGGGCCAGGCTCTGGGTCGGTGACCCTTCGTCGAGCCGGTTGTTGACGGTGAGCACCTCCACCCCGATCCGGCCCAGCAGCCCCGGCAGCACCAGCGAGGCGGTACCGCCGGCGCAGTCGACCACCACCTTGAGCGCCGCCTCCCGCACCCCGGTCATGTCCACGCACCGCAGCAGCTCGGCGGCGTAGGACTCGACTACCCGGGAGGGATAGGTCAGCTCGGCGATCTCGCCAGGGAAGGCGCGGCGGTACTCCTGCCGGGAGAACACCCGCTCCAGCTTGCGGGCCGCGGCCTGGGACAGATCCGCTCCCCGCTCATCGAGGAAGATGATGTCGATCGACTGCGGGTCGCCCGCCGTGGTGCGCAGGGCGATGCCGCCGCTGCACTCGCTGCGGGAGGTCTGGAACCTGGCCACCGGCAGTGGCTGCGCCTCCAGGTCCACCACGTCGATGGCGCTGGCGTTCAGCGCCCCCTGCACCGCCCGCTTGAACGCGCGGGCCGCCCGGGAGACGTCGCGCGAGGTGGTGACCACCGTGCCTTTCTTCAGGGTGGTCGCGTAGGCGCTGGCCAGCCGGACGCACAGTTCGGGCGTGATCTCCACGTTGACCAGGCCGGAGACCCCGCGCGGGCCGAAGAGGGTGCGCTGGCCGCGCGATTCCCAGATGACGCTGGTGTTCACCACCGCGCCGGCCTCGATGGTCTTGAACGGGTAGACCTTGACCCCGGCCGACAGGTACGCCTCCCGCTCGATCACGCATTCGTCCCCGACGACCGCGCCTTCCTCGATCCTGGCCGAGCCCATCACGTCGGTGTTCTTGCCGATGACGCAGCCCCGCAGGGTGGCTCCCTGGCCGACGTAGACGTTGTTGTGCACCACCGCGCGGTGCAGGAAGGCGCCTTCCTTGACCACCACGTTGCTGCCGACCACGGTGAACTCCCGCAGCTGCGCACCGGCCTCGATCTTGGCGTAGTCGCCGACGCACAGCGGCCCGGACAGCAGCGCCTCCGGGTCGACCTCCGCCCCCTCCGCCACCCAGACCCCGGGCGATACCTCGAACCCGTCGATCTCGGCCTCGACCTTGCGGGACAGCATGTCCGCCTGCGCCTTGAAGTAGCTCTCGTGGGTCCCGACGTCCTCCCAGTACCCGTCGGCGACCCACCCGTACAGCGGTGCGCCCGCCTTCAGCAGCTGCGGGAACACGTCGCCGGACCAGTCCACCGAGACCCCGGCCGGCACATCCGCCAGCACCTCGGGCTCCATCACGTAGATGCCGGTGTTCACGGTGTCCGAGAAGACCTGACCCCAGGTGGGCTTCTCCAGGAAGCGCTGGATGCGCCCGTCCTCGCCGACGATGATGATGCCGAACTCGAGCGGGTTGGGCACCCGGGTGAGACCGACGGTGACCAGGGCGCCGTTCTCCTTGTGGTACCGGACCATGGCGGTCAGGTCGATGTCGGTCAGGGCGTCGCCGGAGATCACCAGGAACGGCCCCGACTTCAGTGCGTCCTCGGCGTTCTTCACGCTGCCGGCCGTCCCGAGCGGCATCTCCTCGGTGGCGTACTGCAGGCTCATGCCGACGTCCTCGCCGTCGCCGAAGTAGTTGCGGACCAGCGAGGCGAGGAACTGGACCGTCACCACGGTCTCGGCGAACCCGTGCCGCTTGAGCAGCCGCAGCACGTGTTCCATGATCGGCTTGTTCACCACCGGGAGCAGGGGCTTGGGCTGGTTGGCGGTCATCGGGCGCAGCCGGGTACCCTCCCCGCCGGCCATCACCACTGCCTTCACCTGCGACCCGTCTCCCTCCCGGTGGGTGCTGCCGGTCCTATCATTTCATTGCCCTGCCGCCGCCAGGGTGCCGGTGATCAGGCGGCGTGCCTGTGCCAGGTAGAGCGCGGCGGCCCACCAGTACAGGGCACTTCCCCAGATAGCGAACGCCCAACCGAGCACCCGGGCCACCTCCGCCGCCGGGCCGGCGTGGTCGCCGAGGAACAGCAGCGGGAAGGCGTACAGCAGGCACATGGTGGCCGCCTTGCCGACCAGGCTGACCTGCAGCGGGCCGTAGTCCGCCCGGCGCAGGCCGAGCAGGGCCACGCCGAGCACGAGTTCCCTGGCCACCAGCAGGGCGACCAGCCACCACGGGATGATGGCCCGCACCGCCAGCCCGATCAGCGTGGCCGCGATGTACAGCCGGTCCGCCGCCGGGTCGAGGACCTGGCCGAGCCGGCTCTGCTGGTTCCAGGCCCGGGCGATCTTGCCGTCCAGCCAGTCGGACAGGCCGGCCGCGATGAGCAGGGCGACCGCCCAGCCGTCCGCCTTGGGGCCGAGCACGAGCCACAGGAAGACCGGGACCCCGGCCAGCCGCGCCACGCTGATCGCGTTCGGGACGGTGAGGATCCGCCCCTGCTCGTCGCCGGCCGCGGCGGCGCCGCCGGCCGTCTCGCTGTCGGCTCGCGCCACGCTGACGCCCCCTTGCTCGCAGTCGCTGCCGACCCTACCGGCCGGCCGGGCCTGCGGCGGACCAGCGCAGGGCAAGCTCGTCCACGCCGTAGATGCCTTCCACCCCGCCCAGCCGCGGGTTGCCGTCCAGGGCCAGCCCGGGCATGCGCGGGGCCAGGAACGCCAGCGCCTCCTCCAGCTCCGCCCGGGCCAGGTTGGCCCCCAGGCAGTAGTGCGGCCCGGCACCGAAGGTCAGCAGCCGGTCCTCCCGGCTGGCGGTGATGCCGCTCACCGGCCTCCCGGTCCAGCACCACATAGGACAGTGGCGCCCTGACCGCCCCCGTCCGGCCTGTTCCGGTCCTACCCGGTTTCGGCTCAGCTGGCCCGGGTAGGGAGCACAACTCCTAACCAGCAGCGATACGGGGAGGAGCAGATCATGCTCACGCTCACCGATAACGCCGTCACCGCCATCCGCGCGCTCACGTCGCAGCCGGAACAATCGCCGGACACGGGCCTGCGGATCATGGGGCAGGGCGAGGGTGTCCCGCCGTTCCAGCTGGCGCTAGCCGAGACCCCCGGCGATGGCGATCAAGTGATCGAGGCCGAGGGGGCCCGGGTGTTCCTTGAAGCCGCGGCTGCGGACGCGCTCGCGGACAAGTCGCTCGATGCGGAGGTAGACGACCAGGGCGGGGTCGCGTTCAGCGTCTCGCCGCAGCCGGTCTACTAGACACCGGCGATGTAATCCCGGCGGACCGGTCAGGGCGACTCCCACAGGGTCGCGATGCCCTGACCGACCCCGATGCACATGCTGGCCGCCGCCCGGGTGGCGCCGCGGCGGCGTAGCTCATGCAGCAGTGTGGTGGTGATCCGGGCACCGGAGCAGCCGAGCGGATGGCCGATCGCGATCGCCCCGCCGTTCACGTTCACCCGGTCGGGGTCGAGCTTGAGCTCGTCGGCCACCGCCACCGCCTGCGCCGCGAAAGCCTCATTGACCTCGATGAGGTCGAGCGTGTCCAGCTGCCAGCCGGCCCGGCTCGCTGCCTTGCCCATCGCCGGCACCGGCCCGATGCCCATGTAATCGGGGTGGACGCCGGCCGCCGCCGTGCTCACATAGCGGGCCATCGGCGCCTGGCCGGCGGCGGCGAGCGCCCGCTCCGAGACCAGCAGCAGGCAGGCCGCCCCGTCGTTGAGTGGTGAAGAGTTCCCCCCGGTCACCGTGCCGCCGGCGCGGAACGCTGGCCGCTTGGCGGCCAGCTCGGCCATCGTCAGGTCGGGCCTGACGCCCTCGTCGTGGCTGAGCTCACCGGCCGGGGTGGCGACCGGCACCAGCTGGCCGGCGAACCGGCCCTCCCGCTGCGCCCGGGCGGCGCGCTCATGGCTGCGCAGCGCGAACTCGTCCTGACGTTCCCGGCTGACCTGGTACCGCTGCGCCACGTTCTCCGCTGTCTCCCCCAGGCTGACCGGGGGGTACAGCTCCTGCATCCGCGGGCTCACCAGCCGCCAGCCCAGCCGGGTGTCGGCCACCCCGGCCTCGCGCGGGAACGCCTCGGCCGCCCGCGGCAGGACGAACGGGGCCCGGGTCATGGACTCCACCCCGCCCGCCAGGCAGACATCGGCCTCACCGGCCGCGATCGCCCTGGCGGCGCTGGCGATCGCCTCCATGCCCGAGCCGCACAGCCGGTTCACGGTCGCCCCCGGCACCTCGACCGGCAGGCCGGCCAGCAGCACGCCCATCCGGGCCACGTTGCGGTTGTCCTCGCCCGCCTGGTTGGCCGCACCCCAGTAGACGTCGTCTATCTGGGCCGGGTCCAGCCACGGGTTGCGCGCCAGCAGCGCGCTGATCACATCGGCGGTCAGGTGATCGGGCCGGATGGCGGCCAGCGAGCCCTTGATCCGGCCCACCGGGGTCCGGCATGCGTCGACCGCGAAAACCGCCGTCATGTCCACCTCCGGGTCTGCACCGCAATCTGCCCGGCGCCGGCCAGCGCGACCGCGGCCCGGTAGCCGGCCGGCGCGGTCATTTCCCGCACCGCGCATCCGTGCACGGCGGCGGCCGCTGCCGGGCCCCCTCCGCCGGGCACGGGCCGCACCTCGAAGCCGTCCAGCCCGTGCCCGATGCCCTCGCCCGTGCACTTCAGCACGGCCTCGGCCCGGACCCAGCAGGTCATGATGGCCTCGTGCCGGGCCGGTTCGGCCAGCCCGGCGACCCAGGCGGCGTCGGCGGGATGGAGCGTGGTGGCCAGCGAGCAGACGCAGCCGCGGGCGGCGTGTTCGGTGTCGACGCCCACCGGCAGGCCGGCCACGGCGATCGCGACCATGTCGCCGGAGTGCGCCAGCGAGAAGCCGGGAACGGGCACGCCGCCGGCGGGCGGTACCAGCACGGGCCTGCCGGACGGGCCGCCGCAGCGCGGGCACGGCTCGCGGCCGAACGCCAGGCCCGCGGCGGCTGTCCCGGTGTACCTGGCGAGCACCTGCCGCAGCATCACGTGCGCCACCTGGTAGCGGTGCCGGTCAGCGGGGAACGCGAAGGCGGCCGCCCGCTCCCGCTCCCCGTCGTCCAGGCTGGCCAGGCCGGCCGCACCGGGGCTGACGGCCCGGATGTCGAACCACCAGACGTGCACGCTGCGCCCGGACGGCACGGGGTTATCCGGAAGCACGGGGTTATCCGGAAGCACGGGGTTACCGGGAGGCACGGGGTTACCGGGAGGCACGGGGTTACCGAGAGGCACGGGGTTACCGAGAGGCACGGGCCGCATCAGGGCGGCCCCGGGGGGTCTGACCGGCTGGCGACGAACGCGGCCAGCGTGCCGAGCGTGGCCAGCGAGTCCAGGTTCAGGTCTTCGGCTGCCACGTCCACCCCGTACCGCCGCTGGATCTCCCGCAGCAGCAGGGTCCCGGTCAGCGAGTCGAGCCCGACCGCAGGGCCGAACAGCTCGGTGCCGGCCGGGATGTGCCGCAGCTCGTCCCGGCCGGTCGCCGATGCCAGAAAGGCCCGCAGGTCATCGGTGACCGCCGCGAGCTGAAGGCTGCCCGGCATGCCCGGACAGCCGGGCCGCCCGGCGGCGGTCACTGCCCCTCCCCGGGTGGTTCGCCGGGAGCCCGCACCCCGGCCGGCAGGGCGGGCAGGGTGCCGCTGAGGTCCCGCTGGTACACGGCGGGACCGGGGCCACCGGCGTGCGGTGCCCGTAGCCCAGCTGCGGCCAGCGCGAGCCGCAGCGGCACGTTGCGGGTGTTCGCCGTGCACGGGATCCGCAGCTGGCCGGCGCCCGCGCGGGCCGCCTGCCGGATCAGCCAGGCCAGGACGGCGTCGATGACGCCGCGGCCCATCGCCCGGCACGACATCATGAGCAGCGGCACCGTCCAGGTCCCCGGCTCGTGGGCGATGACACAGCCCCCGACCACACCGTCGTCGCCGAAGGTGTCCCGCAGCCGTACCGTGACCACGTCGTGGTCGCGGGCCGACAGCAGCTGCGTGAACCACTCCTGGGTCGCCTCCCCGCCCGCCGGCTGCCCGGCTGCCGAGTTGAACTGCCGCGTCCGCAGGGCCAGCTCGTGCAGCCGGGGCACGTCGGCGGAGGTGGCTGCGGCGATGGTCACCTCGGTTCCGGCGGCACGCAGGAACGCCTCCCGGGTGCCGGCGAATGCCCGCCCGGCCGCCTGGCGCCGCTGCCGCTGCGCGTACATCTGGCCGCGGCCGCGGGCCTCCGCGGTCACCACCGGCGGGCTGAACTCCGGCCAGCCGGCCGCCTCCGCGGCTTCCTCCGGCGACAGCACCAGCACCTGCGGCAGCGCCGAGCCGACTTCGGCCCGCTCGTAGGGGTCGTCGTCCACGAAGGCGAGCGTGTCGATCCCGATGCCCAGTCCCGCGGCGATCCTGGCCAGAGCGGCGGACTTGCTGTCCCACCCGCACTCGGCCGCCGCGAACTGCCAGCCGGTGACGCGGGCGGTGTGGGCCGCGGCCTCGGGTGGGTTCTTGCTGGCCAGGGCGTGCAGGATGCCCCGGCCGCCGAGCTGCGCCAGCACCCCGGCCAGCACCGGGTCCGCCGCTGGCGGCTGGTCACCGGACTCCAGGTAGACGCCGTCCAGCAGGGTGTTGTCGATGTCCCAGACCACGCACTTGACCGTGCCGGCGCGGGTCATGATGGCGCTCCGGGCGGGCCGGCGGGCGGGCGCCGTTCCATCGTGATGTGGGTCGCCTCGAAGCCGAACTTCCGGTAGAGCGCCCGCATGCCCAGGTTGCTGGCGTGCACTTTGCCGGTGAGCTGCCCGAACCCGGCTTCGTCGGCGGCCGCCAGCACGGCCCGCATGAGCAGTTCGGCGGCCTGGGCGCGGCCCGGGACGTCGGCGGTGGCCAGTGAGCGGAAGTTGCCGTAGCGGGCGCCGGTGAGCGAGTTGGTGCGCCCGGACAGCCAGGCCCAGCCCACCGGCACGGCCGGCGCCCCGGCCGCCACCGCCACCAGGGTGACCTCGCCGGGCTTGCCCATCGCCCCGGCCACCCGCTTGCGGTGCAGCGCGGGGTCCTCGATGGCCTCGCTGCCGAACGATGCACGGGCGATGTCGATCTCGAACCCGGCGATCACGTCCAGGTCCTCTTCCCGGGCCGGCCGGATGCGGAAGCCGGGCTCGGCGGGCGTCATCGGGCTCCCAGGGCCATCGGGCGCAGCACGGTGCCGCCGCAGTCCGGGCACCCGGCCGCCTTCAGCCCGGCGATGGCCGTCCAGCGGGCACCCGGCCCGACCTGGTGCACCGCTGCGCACCCGGCGCAGCGGTAGGGCCGGGTGGTGGCCGCCCGGTTGTCAGCGGTGTACAGCGGGCCAGGGAAGGCCCCGGTGACAGCCGGCCGGGTCTGTGCGGTGCTGCGCAGGTGATACAGGTGGCTGGTGCCGGCCAGGATGCCCGCCCCGGTGTAGGCGTTGAAGCCGGGCACCAGCGAGCGCACCGTCAGGCCGAGGTCGCTGATCAGGCGCTGGATCCGCACTGTCTCCTCGGGACGGCGGGCACCGAACGAGAAGAACACATGCCGGCCCGCCCCCGGTGCCAGGGCCGTGACCGCACGGGACAGGAACAGCTCGGCCCCGGCGGGCGTGTAGGGAGGGTCGGTGCAGACCACGTCGAAGGCGCCGGCCAGGTCCGTGGGCAGCGGCTGGCGCAGGTCGTGGCCGATCAGGTCCACCGCCAGCCCACTGGCCGCCGCCTGCCCGGCCAGGAAGCCGAGCAGGTCCTGGTCACAGTCCAGCACCGCCAGCCGCCGCGGCCTGGCCGCCGCGGCTGGCAGTGCGGCGAAGGCGGCTATCGCCACGCTGATCAGGTCGTCGTCGCCCAGCAGCAGCACCCGCTGGCCGGCCAGGGCACCCGCCTCGTGCATCCGCAGCACCCGGCGCAGCTTGGTGTCCACGGTGCAGTGCGTCTGGTCGAGCTCCAGCTTGGCTGCGGGCACCTGCGCCGCCGCCAGCTCCAGGCCGGCGGCGAGCACGCTCACCTCCGGCGGGACCGCCACCCCCGTGCCGGCGCAGCCGGGGCACTGCCCGCTGATCCGGTGCTGGCCGGCGGCGGGCACCGCCAGCCCGGCCCGGCCCGCGGGGGTGAGCCGCACCGGCCGGGCCCGGTCCACCACCCCCCGCTTGCGCAGTTCGTTGCAGACGGCGGCGACGATCGGCACCGGCAGTTCGGCCAGGCGGCCAACCTCGCGGGTCGCCACCGGCTCGTGGTGGGCAATCACCCGGAGCACGTCGGCCACGCCGGCCGGCCCCTCGGCCAGCCCGACGGCCGACGCGACCTCGGCCATTACGGCATCTACGTCCATCAGGTGTTCTCTAGCTCGCGTTCACGCTCACCGGGTCACCGGGTGCAGTGCGATATCCTCCCACATCATGCCAGCTAAGAGCCGGTCCGGTGGTCACCCGCGCCCGCCAGCGGGGCCGGTGCCGGGCAAACAGCTCTACGCGGTCGACGCGGTCCTCACCCCCGCCTCCCCGGTGAGCGACATCGGCGAGCTGACCGCGCTGGCGACCGCGGCGGTCCAGGCCGGGGGCGGCCACGTGCTGGACACCAGTCATGTCATCTTCCCCAACGGCGCGGTCACGCTGGTGCTGATCCTGGCCGAGTCGCACCTGGCCATCCACACCTGGCCGGAGGAGAACCTGATCGCGATCGACCTGTTCAGCTGCGGGACGATCGACGGCCAGCTGGTCGCCGCGGAACTCACCCGGCTGCTGCGGCTGGACGGCGTCGCGATGCGGCGGATCGAGCGGGGCCCGGCCGGCTCAGACCGGGACTGACTCAGACCGGGACTGACAGGGACAGCCCGAACCTGCCCTCGGGGTCGGTCCACCACCTGGTCATCGTGAACCCGGCCGCCGCCAGCTCGGCGGCCACCCCGTCCGGGCGGAACTTGGCGGACACCTCGGTCCGCATCTGTTCCCCCTCGGCGAACTCCACCGTCAGCGCGATCTCCGGCAGGCTCACCACCTGCCGCTCGGCCGATCGCAGCCGCATCTCGATCCACTCCGCGGCCGGGTCCCACAGCGCGACGTGGTCGAACGCGGCCAGGTCGAAGTTGGCGCCGAGCTGGGAGTTGAGCACGGCCAGCACGTTCTTGTTGAAGGCGGCGGTGACCCCGGCCGCGTCGTCATAGGCGGCGTGCAGCACGCCGGGATCCTTGACCAGGTCGGTGCCGAGCAGGAGCGCGTCACCGGTGCGCAGCCGGGCCCGGAGGGAGGCCAGGAAGGCAGCCCGCTGCGGCGGGAGCAGGTTGCCGATGGTGCTGCCGAGGAACGCCACCAGCCGGGAGCCGGTCTCCTCCGGCAGGCCCAGGTGCTCCTCGAAGTCGGAGACCACCGCCCGGACCTGCAGGCCCGGGTAGCTGGCCAGCAGCCGGTGCGCCGCCTCGATCAGCGCGGCCTCGCTCACGTCGACCGGGACGAAGCTGCGCAGCGTGCCGCCGGCCCGCAGCGCGTCGAGCAGCAGCCGGGTCTTGTCCGCCGCTCCGGCGCCCAGCTCGACCAGCGTGGCGGCGCCGGTCCGGTCCGCGATCTCGCCGGCCACCGCGGCCAGGATGGACCGCTCGGCGCGGGTCGGGTAGTACTCGTCCAGCTGGGTGATCTTCTCGAACAGCTCACTGCCGTGCTCGTCGTACAGCCACTTGGGCGGCAGTGTCTTGGGCGAGGCGGTCAGGCCGGCCCGTGCGTCCGCGCGCAGGGCGCTGGCCAGGTAGCCATCGGGGAGACAGCGTTCCACGTGCAGTGCGGTCATGACGCGGAGGTCCTTTCGGTGTCGCCCACCACCGGCGGCGCGGACGTGACCAGCAGAGGTCGCACGTCGACGGCACCAGGGGTGGCCGTCAGCAGGCTGTGGCCGGGCACGTCGGTCCAGCCGGGCCCGTCGTCGCCGGGCTCGGAGGCCACCACCACACCGGGCCCGGCCGGCCCGCCGACGCGGTAGCACAGGGTGTCCCCAGCGGCGGTGGCGGCGATCACGGCACCGTCGGTGAGCAGGAAGTTGAACCGGCCCGTGATGCCGTGCCGGTGCAGGTCGGCGATGACGCCGGCCAGCGCGTCCGCCGGCGACGTGCCCGACCGCAGCCGGGCCGCCACCAGCGCCCACACCAGCGCCGAGTCACAGCGCGCCTCCAGCGCCAGCAGATCCGCCGCGGGCAGGCCAGCGGCCAGGCTGGCGGTCGCGGCCGGCCATCCGTTCAGCCGCCCGTTGTGACTGAACAGCCAGCGGCCGCTCGCATAGGGCGCGGCGGCGGCGGCCCCGGCCTCGGTTCCCTCGGTGGCTGAGCGCACCGCGGCGAGCAGGGCGCGGGTCCGGGTCACCCGGGCCAGGTCGGCGAAGCCGGGGTCGGCCCAGATCGGGCCCGCCCGGCGGTAGCGGGCCGGGACCGGATCACCCTCGGCGTACCAGCCGATCCCGAACCCGTCCACGTTCATCGTGCCGTGACGCTGGCGGCGGGGCGCCCACGCCTGCCGGGCCAGGCCGAACGGCGGGTCGCTGACCAGCGCCCGCACGGTCGTGGGCGGGCCGAGGTAGGCCAGATGGCGGCACATCGGGCGCGATCACACCGCCCGGCCGGTGGCGGGGGTAGCGTCCCGGGCGGTGCGGAACCCGGCGAAGATCTGCCGCCGGACCGGGTAGTCCCAGTTGCGGAACGTGCCCCGGCAGGCGACCGGGTCCACCCCGAACGAGCCGCCGCGCAGCACCTTGTACTCGGGGCCGAAGAACACCTGCGAGTACTCCCGGTACGGCCACGCCCGGAACCCGGGGTAGGGCAGGAAGTCACTGCTCGTCCACTCCCAGACGTCGCCGATCAGCTGCCGCGCGCCGCACGGCGCCGCCCCGTCGGGGTAGCTGCCCGCGGGTGCCGGCCGCAGGTGCCGCTGGCCCAGGTTGGCCAGCCCGGGGGTGGGGCTGCCGTCGCCCCACGGGTAGCGGCGCGAGCGGCCGGTGGCCGGGTCGAACCTGGCCGCCTTCTCCCATTCCGCCTCCGTGGGCAGCCGCCGCCCGGCCCAGGTTGCGTAGGCCTGTGCCTCGTGCCAGCACACGTGCAGGACCGGCTCGGCCGGTGCCACCGGCCCGGTGACGCCGAAGGCGGTCCGCGCCCAGCCCCGGCCCTCCCGCTGCCAGTACAGCGGTGCGGTCAGGCCGGCCCGCTGCCGGTGGTCCCGGCCTTCCTGGCTCCACCAGCGTGGGTCGCCGTAACCGCCATCGGCGATGAACTCCTGGTAGGCGGCGTTGGTGACCGGCGTGGTGTCCAGGTAAAAGGCGGGCACGTGCACGGTGTGGGCTGGCCGTTCGTTGTCCAGCGCCCACGGTTCGCTGGAGGTGCCCATGGTGAAGGGGCCGGCGGGGACGAGCACCTCGGCGGGCAGCCCGAGCGCGTCGGCGGGCGGCGGTGGCGGCTCCGGTGCCGTCAGCGCGGCAGCCCCACGCCGCAGCTGGTGGGTGATGAGCATGGTCTCGTCGTGCTGCTGCTCGTGCTGGGCGATCATCCCGAACGCGAACCCGTCGGCGACCAGCGGCGCTCCGGCGAACGTGGCGCCCTCCAGCAGGTCGAGCACCCGGCCACGGACCTCGTGGGCGTAGTGGCGCGCCTCCCCCGGCGGCAGCAGCGGCAGCGTGGGCCGCTGCGCGCGGGGATGCTCGAACGCGTCGTACAGCGGGTCGATCTCGGGATGCATCGGCTCCCGGCCGCCCACAGCCCGCAGCAGCCACAGCTCTTCCTGGTTGGCGATGTGCGCGAGGTCCCAGACCAGCGGTGACATCAGCGGCGAATGCTGGCGGACCAGGTCCTCCTCGTCCACGCAGCCGGTCAGCAGGTGCGTCCGCTCCCGGGCGGTGACCAGGCGGTCCGCGATCTGCTCCCGAAGCGCCTCGGCGCCGCCGGTGGCGGTCTCAGGCGTGTGCGTCATGGCCCTTCCTCTCCGGGGGTGCGGGTGAGCCAGCCAGCGGGGGATCTCCCTGCCCGGTGCGTGCCGCCTCAAGCAGGTCGTCGGCGGGGCACCGGTCACAGTCCACGTAGCGCCCGGCGAAAGCGGCGACCGCCTGCCGGATCGGCGCGGGCACAGCGGCCCGGGCCAGGGCTGCCTCCGCCGCCTCGAAGCACCGCCGGCTCGCGGCGGCGATCCCGGCGTCGGCCGGGCCGAGCCGGGCCGCCCGCAGCCACGGGCTGGCGGCGCGCCAGCCATCGGGGCCGCCGGCGACGTGATCCCGGACGTGCCACAGGTCCTCAGCGGCGGCCATCGCCTGCTGAGCGGCGAGCGGGTCGTCGAGCAGGGCGGACAGGACGGCGGCCGGCACGATCCAGCCGTCATCTAGCTGCGCGTCGATGCCGCGGAACTCCAGGTGCCCGCGCGGCCGGACCGGCGGGAACAGGGTGGACAGGTGATAGGTGAGATCGCTGCTGGTCGGGGGCCGCTCCCCGGCGCCCCGCAGCCAGTCGCGGAAGGTGAGGCCGGCGGGCGCTGACCAGTCCCGTGGGCCTGGCCTGCGCACACACATGACCTCGGCAGCCAGCGCGTAGTCCACCCAGGCGGAGCGGGGATCGCTGGCCGGCGGCCAGGCCCGGCCTGCCCGGCGGTCAGCCGACGGCTCGGCGTGCGCCGGCGGCTTGGTGCGGGTGGGATCGAGGCGGGCCCAGATGGCCTGGCGGGTCGATTTCCAGCCGGTGGGCCTGCCCCCCCGCAGCGGTGAGTTCGCGAAGGCCGCGACCAGCACCGGGCCGAGTGCGTGCAGCAGGTGCCAGCGCCAGCGGAAACCGGCCCAGCCCGGGCCCTCGTCGCCGGCGTCCAGGCAGATCTGGACCGAGGCGGTGCTGCACATCATGAGCCGGCCCCACGGGCCGGCCCGGTCGAAGAACTCTTCCATCGCCGCATACCGGGGCTGGTGGAGCACCCGGAGCGGCGGTCGGAACGGGTCGAGTCCCTGCCCGTTCAGGCAGAAACCCGCCTGGTGGATGGCTTGCCGGAGCGCGGAAAGATCCCGGCCTGTGACCGCGACGCACTGGCCAAGACCAGCCGCGGGAGCGGAGCTGAGTTCCACCTGGCCGCCGGGCTCGGTGGTGAGCGCACCCCGTCCGGGCAGCGCCCCGGGGGTGTCCAGCCGGGCGAGGGCGGCGGCCACGCGGTGCTGGTCCACGGCTGCGGTGTGATCGCGGCCGTCGCAGACCAGCCACTCCAGCTCCACCCCGACCTGGCCGGGCGGGCCGGTCTTGAAGCAGATGCCGTGCGCCTGCGCTTCCGCATCGCTCTCGGTCAGGGGTTCCCCGCCGTCCCCAGGGCCCAGGCAGCCGGGCCCGGCAATAAGCGGGTCGTCACTATCCGTAGTCGATGAGGGCTCGGATCCCGGCGGCTCCATGGGTGAGCGCGCCGCACCCTCGCGGCTACTCCTCATCAGATTGCCCCGTCCGTGTCGGTCAGATCGCCGGGCACGTACGCACCAACCGGCTTGCCATCGCTGGCATTCCCTCCTGTCATACCCTGGCTCACGAATGCGATGCGCCCGGAGGAAAAGATGACAGAACGTGATCGTGAGGTCGATGTTGTGGTCATCGGCATGGGGCCGGGCGGTGAGTACGCCGCGGGCCGGCTCGCTGAGGCGGGGCTGGTGGTGGCCGGGGTGGAGGCCCGGCTGGTCGGCGGGGAATGCCCGTATTGGGGCTGTGTGCCCTCCAAAATGATGATCCGGGCCGCCGATCTGCTCGCGGAGGGTAACCGGATCAACGGGATGGCGGGCCGGGGGCAGGCCGACCCGGACTGGGCTCCGGTGGCCGGCCGGATCCGCGACGAGGCCACCGACAGCTGGGACGACAAGGTGGCAGCCGGCCGGTTCACCGGCAAGGGCGGCATCCTGGTCCGCGGTCACGGCCGGATCAGCGCGCCCGGTGAGGTCACCGTGGTCCCCGCCAGGCCGGCCGGGCCGGGCGGGCCTGGCGGCCCGCAGGTGCTGCGGGCACGGCGCGGGATCGTTGTCGCCGCCGGGACAGCGCCGAGCGTGCCGCCGATCCCGGGCCTGGCAGGCACCCCGTTCTGGACCAATCACGAGGCGATCGAGACCGAGCGGGTGCCCGGGTCGATGGTGGTGCTGGGCGGCGGGGCGATCGGGGCTGAGCTCGGGCAGGTCTTCGCCCGCTTCGGCTGCCAGGTCACGGTGGTGGAGGGTGCGGCCCACCTGCTGCCGCTGGAGGAGCCCGAGGCCGGCGCTCAGCCGATGGCACAGGGGACGTCGTAGGGGTCGTAGCTGGCGCACACCGCGGCCGGGTTGCCGAAGATGCCGATCGACGGCAGGGCGGTCCCCTGGAAATTGAACAGGGTGAGGTTGTCGTTGGGCGTGCCCGCGCCTGGTTCCCAGCCGACCCCGGGGATCCATTCCGGCGCCCAGTAGAACAGCCCGTCGCCCAGGCCACCGGGGACCTGGGCGAGGATCGACAGCTCGTCGCTGACGAACGAGAGCTGGCCGCCCGGGCTGGCCGGGTAGCCCGCCGACACCTGGCTCGTCTGCCATATGAAGTTGCCGGTGCTGTCCCCGTTCGCCAGCGTCCACGGGTACTGGGTCTCCGCGATGATGATCGGCTTGTGGAACTGGCCGGCGAGCGCGTCCACGTTCGCCCGCAGCTGTGAGATCGTGCCGTGGAAGAAGGGGTAGTACGACAGGCCGATCACATCGAACGGGACGCCCCGCGAGACCAGGTTGGAGTAGAACTCCTGGCTCTGCTGGTTGTTGCCGCCCTGATCGAAATGCATCATGATCTGGAGCTTGTGGCCGGGCGGGTTGCCCGCCTGTGCCCCGGCGACGCCGGCCTTGAGCAAGGTGGCCAGGTTGTCCCAGCCGGTGCCGGCGGTCCAGTCGACCTGGCCGACCGGCCAGAGGATGCCGTTGCGGATCTCGTTCCCGATCGACACCAGGTCAGCGGGCGTCCCCTGGTTCGCGAACGCGGCGACCACTTGCTGGGTGTAGGTGCGGACGGTGTCGGTGAGCTGGCTCAGGTCCTGGCCCTGCCATGCCGCCGGGATGTTCTGGTGCTGCGGGTCGGCCCAGAAGTCCGAGTACATGACGTCCAGGTAGATCTTCATCCCGGCGGCCCGGACCGCCCGTGCTAGCGCGAGGTCGCTGGTGAGGTTGCTGTAGCCCGGCGGGGGGTTCACCCACAGCCGCATCCGGACGTAGTCGGCTCCGTTCTCGCGCATGATGGTCACCGGGCTGGCCTGCTGGCCCCGGTAGCTGAACCGGGCGCCCGCCGCGAGCTCCTGCGGGGTGAACGAGAGGTCCCCGCCGAGCGCCATCTGCGCGGCCGCCGGGTCGGGGCCGAACAGCCGCAGCTCCCCCACGCACACCGGCGCCCCGGTGCCGCTCTTGAGGGTGAGCCGGGCGTACCGCGCCTGCGTGCCAGGCGGGACCGGCACGTACACCGGATTCCCCGGATCGAGCGCGACAAGCTGGGCCGCGGGCAGGGCCGTCCAGTTACCGGCCGTGCTGGCCACCTCGACGACGGCGCTGGCCGAAGGGCTGGCCGCGTCCAGCGTGATCCCGACACCGTCCAGGGACCGGACCCGGCCAAGGTCCACGACCAGGCTGCCGGTCCAGGAGTTCGGGCACCAGTCGGTGCCGGCATCCCCGTCGATGGCGCTCGCCGCCGGGTTTCCTGACTCGGACGAGTCCGCACTGGCCTGCCCGGACAGCGCCCAGTCGATGCTGGGGCCGCCCTCGCGCCCGGCGGCGGGGCCCGCTGCCCGCGTCAGGCCTGCCCGCACCGCCCCGGCCGCACCGGGTAACGAGGCCAGGCGCGGGGCGGTGGGGACGGCGGCGGCGGCAGGCGCGGCGGCGGTGATCAGCAGCAGTCCGGCCCCAGCCACGAGGGCCCTCGGGTTTGCCATGGTGTCCCTCCTGGGTTCCGTCCTGCCCAGATATCGCACAGAATCCAACCAATCCGAACAGTAACCTACGAGCGGTGGGCCAACAATGCCCTGCCCGGCCGGATCAGGCCGGGCCGGGGTAGCGTGGCTGGGTACCCGGCCCTCCGGGTACCCAGCCACCGAAAACAGACCAGTCACCGAGGAGCGCAGCCATGAGCGGTGCCGGGCATGTGGTGCTCGCCGGGCCGCTCCTCCTGGCCATCCCGGTGGCGGCGGCCGCGGGCGCGGTCACTTTCCTGTCCCCGTGCGTCCTGCCCCTGGTGCCGGGCTACCTCTCCTTTGTCACCGGGATGTCCGGGGTGGATGCCCAGGCCGCGCAGGGCGCGGGAGACGGCCCCGCTGGCTCCGCCAACGGCCCGGGTGGTTCGGCTGCCAGCGCTGCCGGGGCCGGGGCCGCCGGCAGCCAGGCCGCCGCTGCCGTCCAGGCGGGCGGCGGCGCCCGGACCGCGCTCCTGCCGGCCGCGGCCCAGCCCGCCCCGCCGCAGCCCGCACGGCGCCGGACCCTGGCCGGCACGGCCCTGTTCGTGCTCGGCTTCTCGGTGGTGTTCGCCAGCGAGGGGGTGGCGTTCGGTGGGCTCGGCACGGTGCTCCGGACCCATGCAGCCGGGCTGACCCAGATCCTGGGTGTGTTCACGATCATTCTCGGGCTGCTGTTCGCTGGCGTGTTCGAGCGGTTCCCGGTCACCGGCAAGATCATGCGGCCCTCGGTGCGGCCACGCGCCGGCCTGGCCGGTGCGCCGGTGCTCGGGGCGATGTTCGGGCTGAGCTGGACACCATGCGTTGGCCCCACCCTCGGCGTGGTCATGAGCCTCGCCTTCACCTCCGGCACGGCCATGCGCGGCGCCATCTTGATGTTCGTGTACGGCCTGGGGCTGGGGATCCCGTTCCTGGTCGTCGCGCTGGCATTCCAGCGCGGCGTGGCCGGGCTGGGGTTCGCCCGGCGGCACGCGCGGCTCATCAGCCGGGTGGGCGGGGCGATGCTGGTCGCCGTCGGCATCCTCGAGGTGACCGGGGCGTGGACGGCTGCCCTGCAGTGGATCCAGCTGCACTGGATCCTGGGCTACACCCTGCCGCTGTAGGGCCGTGCTCCCGGCCGTCCCATTGTGTACTTTGTACTATCGGCGTAACATGCGCTCCCGCGGTCCATTTCCGGGGATTTGCTTACTAATGGCAATCGTAGTTGCACCGCCAATTTCGTTACTAACCGTATTCGTGTTATGGGTTGTGCCGGAATCACTTGTCTGCACCAAGTGCCGGTGAAAGACTCTGCCCATGGCGATTGCGCTGAGCGGGTTCGGCGGGGAACCCGGGGACCGGGTCACATTTGACGGCGGGGCAGCCGGCCCGGTGCCGCTGCGCTCCGCCGCCGAGGGTGTCACGGCTGACAGCGGGCGCCTGCTTCCCGCCGCTGGAGCCGTGTCCAGCGGGAACTGCCCGCCAGCCGCGCAGGAAGCGGCGGAAGGTGCAGCTGCCGGCCCGGGCGGCTCCTGCTGCGGCGAAGAACGGTGCGCGGCAGAGACGGCCGCCCAGGTCAATTCCCGCCTGCTGCGGAAATCTATTTCCCAGCTGGAGCCGGAGTCCGAGCACGTGATGGCATATTTCTTCGCGACCCTTTTCCTGCGGAATCCCGAGCTGCGGCCCATCTTCCCGCTGGCGATGGATACGCCACGGCGCCGCCTGTTCGGGGCACTGACCCGGTACGTGTGGAGCTGCGACCACCCGGAATCGCTCGCGCGCTGGCTGAGCGAATTGGCCCGGGACCACCGCAAGTACGGGGTGACCGAGGCTCACTACCGGCCCTTCTGCGATGCGCTGCTCACCACGATCGAGGCCTTCAGCGGCCGCGCGTGGACGCCGGAGATGAAGACGGCCTGGGAGGGCGCCCTCAGCTACATCGCGACCATCATGACCGACGCGGCACACGGGGCACAGGAGGAGCCCGCGTGGTCGCTGGCCGAGGTCACC
This sequence comes from Streptosporangiaceae bacterium, assembly GCA_035532275.1. GTDB lineage: Bacteria > Actinomycetota > Actinomycetes > Streptosporangiales > Streptosporangiaceae > UBA9676. The sequence continues at coordinate 37,173 of DATKRG010000288.1, forward strand.
GGCCACGATCCGCGGCGGCCCGACCTTGCCGTGCTCCGGATCCGGCCCGATGCGGCAGAGGCGCTATCGTACCGGCCCGGCCAGCACATCAGCATCCAGGTGCCGCGCTGGCCACGGGTGTGGCGCGAGTATTCCATCGCCAACGCGCCGCGGCCGGACGGGCTGCTGCGCCTGCACGTGCGTGCCGTCCCGGGTGGCAGGGTGAGCACAGCGCTGGTCCACCAGACCCGGATCGGCGACACCGTGCTCATCGGGCGTGCACGCGGCGACATGACCGCCGACGCGGTCACATCGCCGGTCGTCGTCTGTGTCGCGGGTGGCACCGGGCTGGCACCGGTCAGGGCGATCCTGGAGGCGCTGGCCAGCCCGGGCCGGCCGCCGCCGCGGCCCAGCATCCGGCTGCTCGTCGGCGCCCGCCGGGAAGAGGACCTCTACGACCTGCCCGGTCTGCAGCAGCTCACCCGGGCATGGCCGTTCCTGGAGGTGATCCCGGTGGTCTCGGATGACCCCCGCTACCCGGGCAGCCGCGGCACCCTGCCCGAGGTGACGCCCCGCTACCTCCCACCGGGCACCGGTGACGTGATCATCAGCGGGCCCCCGGCCATGGTCACGGCGACCGCCGAGGTCGTCGCCGCCCGCGCCCCGGGCGCACGGATCCACTTCGACCCGCCTGGGCCGCTTCTGGCCGATCAGCCCCGCGGCTCGGGCCCGCCGCCTACCTGACCGGAGCGGCCGTCCGCAGCGCTGCCCGGTGACTGCCGGCCTGGGCGGCGACGGTGGCCAGGGTGGCCCGCATGATGTGGGCGACGACCGGGCGGATCAGCCACCAGTACCTGGCGAACTTGCGGCGCGTCGCCACATCGGTGGTGGCGACCCGGACCTCATAGCTGACCAGCGACCGCCCGGCCCCGTAGCCGCGGACCGTGAAATTGCACGCGATCTTCCCGTATCCGGGCTCGGCGAACGCGGCGTAGTCGGCGGGTGCCACATCATGCCAGCTGATCGAGGGCTGCCAGAACACGCCGACCGCGCCGAACGCGATCTCGCGGCCCTCCCGCTCCCCCAGCAGCAGCCATCCGGGCAGCCCGCCGCTGTCAGCCAGGCGCAGCTCGGCCGGTGGCGGCGGCTGGTGGCCACGCAGCCGGCCCGGCAGGCCGCGCAGCCACATCGAGGCGTCCATCAGGCTCCCCCTCCATCCGACACCGGTGTGGAACGTCCGCACCAGGGCCGATGGGCCCGGGCCGGCCGCTAGGATCGGGACCGTGGGCAGGTGGTCGCGGGGTTCACCGGTGAACGACGGGCGGACCATCCTCGCCGGGGCGGGCACCGTCCAGGCTAAGGCAGGCACCGCGCAGGTCAGTGTGCCTCCCGGCACCCTGGCGCTGGTCAACAGCGGGCTGTTCGCCGATGCCTCCAACTTCGAGCTGCGCTTCGTGCCGGACTACCAGCGGATCACCGCGATCGTCGACGCACTCCGGACACTGGGCCTCAAAGTCGTCCTGACCAGCGGCTCCTTCGACATCATCCACGAGGGCCACTCCATGTACCTGGAGGCGGCCCGGCGGTTCGGCGACTTCCTGATCGTCGGGCTGGACAGCGACGAGAAGATCGCGGCGCGCAAGGGCCCGCACCGGCCAGCCGTCCCGCAGATGGAGCGGCTGCGGATGGTCACCCATCAGCGGGGCGTGGGCCTGGTGACACTCAAGCACCTCCAGCACGAGCGGTGGGCGCTGATCGAGGCCGTCCGCCCGGACGTGCTCGTTGCCACCGAGGAGACCTACTCCCCCGCGGAGATCGCCGAACTCGAGGCGCACTACTGCGGCCGGGTGGAAGTGCTGGAGCGGATGGCCACCGTGAGCACCTCGGCCCGGCTCCGCCGGATCCAGCTCGGCCTGCCCGAGCCGGACGACCCCACCGGCCCGCCCGGCCCGCCCGGGGCCGGCCGGGAACCCGGGTGAAGCAGGTCCTGCTCTACCTGCCGGTGCTGCACGCCGGGTATGAGGAGTTCCTCACCCGCCACGGCGACGCGGACGAGATCCTGCTCCTGGGCCGTGGCTTCCAGCGGGTCTTTCCCAGCCTCGCCAAGGACATCCGTGCCCTGCCTCCGGAGCGCGCCGCCGGCTACCTGCGGCTGGTGGCGCCGCGGGCCAGCGTCACCGTGATCGAGCCCGCGGACCTGCCGGGCGTGATCACCGGCGACAGCCTGGTCCTGCCCGACGAGCAGGTCATCCGCGACCTGGCCCGGCAGCACGGCCTGGCCGGGCGTCCCGGTGTGGCCTTCGACCGCACCTTCTTGCGCTGGGACCGGGACTGGGCGTCGGCGCGCGAACCAGCCGCCTTCGACGGTGAGATCACCACCGCGGACCTGCCCCGGGAGCTGCTCGGGATCGCAGAGGTCATCTCCGGGTGGAGCTCGGACTGGTGGCGGCAGGTGGGCGCGGTCGCCGCCCGGGACGGCAAGGTGCTTGGCTGCGCCTGGAACCAGCACCGCCCCACGGAGTACGCGCCCTATCTCAACGGGGATCCCCGGGACGGATTCGGCCGCGGCGTCCGGCCGGATCTGTCCACCGCGATCCACGCGGAGGCGGCGCTGGTCGGGCAGGCCGCACGGGACGGCCTGAGCCTGGCCGGAGCCGACCTCTACACGACCACGTTCCCCTGCCCGCCATGTGCGCGGCTGGTGGCCGAAGCCGGGTTCCAGCGGTGCTACTTCGCCGGAAGGTACTCCATGCTCGATGGCGAGCAGGTGCTGCGGGCGGCGGGAATCAGGCTGATCTGGGTGGATACCCGGGCCGCTAGCCAGCCCCCCGGCCGTCCGGGTGGGCGCTGAAGCGCATCCGGACCGGCGGGGCGCCGGCCGCCCCGGTATCACCCACCAGCACGTGCGCGTGCACGTGTGCGATGGTCGCGCCGGTGTAGCGGCAGTCCCCGTTGCGGACGCCCAGGCCGTAGTGGCTCAGCTGATGCTCACGGGCGACCGTGTCCAGTGCCACCCAGAAGTCCTGCCGCACGTCCTCGGCCAGATCCAGCAGGCCGGCCGCGTGCTGATCCGGCACCAGCAGCAGGTGCAGGCTCGTGCCCTGGTAGGGGTATTCGTTCGGGGTGACGGCCCAGTGCCGGGTCCGGAACAGGATCCGCTGCCTGGCGTGCCGGGCCAGCGCGTCTGGGCAGAACAGGCAGATCCCCGCCGCGTCGAGCCGGCGCATCTCGGCGAGCTGGTCGGCGGTCCTGGCGTTGCCGAAGCAGTAGAGCGTCACGGTGCCCGCCGGTAGTCCAGGAAGGAGTACCCGGTCCCGGACCCGGGGTCAGCCATGTCCTCCTGGCGCACCAGCTCGAAGCCGGCCAGCCAGTCCCGCGGCATCCGGCGGTCGCCGGTGACCACTACATGGACCCGGGTCAGGTAGATCCGGTCCACCGCTGGCAGCGCCTGCCGGTAGACCGACTCGCCGCCGATGACGAAGAACTCCCCGCTGCCCGCCAGCGCCCCGAGGCTCGCCGCGGCAGCCAGCGCCGACTCCACCGAGTCCACCAGCACCACCCTGTCCTCGCCGGCGTCCCGCAGGGTCCGGCTGATCACGATCGAGGTGCGGTTGGTGAGGGGGTGGCCGAGCCGGTTCAGGATCGACTCGTGGGTGAGCCGTCCCATCACCACCACGTGACCGGTGGTCAGCTGCCGGAACCGGCGCAGGTCGCCCGGCAGGTGCCAGGGCAGGTCGCCGCCCCGGCCGATGATGTCGTTGGCGGCCGCCGCGACCACGAGCGAAACGGTCATGGCGAGACGGGGATGGCCGGGATCGCGGGATGCGGGTAGTAGTCGGTCAGCTCGAAGTGCTCGGCCCGGAAGGCATGGATGTCGTTCACCTTCCCGCCCGCCTCGGTCAGCCGGACGGTGGGCAGCCGGCGCGCCTCGCGACCGGTCATGATCGTGACGCTGTCCACCTGGTTCTCATAGATGTGGGCGTCGGAGATCGTGTGGTAGTAGGCCACCGCCGCGATCCCGGTCAGCTGCTCCAGCATCAGCAGCAGCGCGGCGTACTGGATCATGTTGGCGGGCACGCCGACCGGCACGTCGCCGGAGCGCTGGAACATGTGCAGGTGCAGGCCGCCGCCGAGGACACGGACATGGACCCAGCCGTGGCAGGGCGCGATGGTGGTCCGCGGCGTCTTGCCCTCGCCGCGGACCTGGTACTGCGGGATCCAGGGCGAGACGAAGTGGGTACGGTCGCCCGGCAGCTCCCTGATCTGCTCCACCAGGTGCGCGAACTGGTCGAACTCACCGCCGTCGGCGGTAGGGAAATGGCGGAACGCCCCGCCGTAGGAGCCGGGGCCCAGATGACCGGGCAGCAGGCCACGGGACGATGTCTTCTCCGGGGTCGCCCAGGCCCCCCACCAGGTGCAGCCGAAGTCAGCCAGCTCGTCGAGCGTGGTGGCGCCGTTGATGAAGGCACACAGTTCCCCGATCGGCTTGCGCCAGAACGACTTCACGCTCCGCTCGGTGATGACCGGGAACCCGTTGGCCAGATCGAACCGCATCGTCTGCTGCATCAGCGTGAGCGCGGCCGGCCCCTGCCGGGTGGGCACCGGGATCCCCTCGGCGAGGATCGCCGTAAGCAGCTGCCGGTACTGGGCGTCCGGCTCCCGCTTCTCGTACGGCAGGTAACGCACCCTCGCCCCCTGTCGTCGCCGGGCGCGATGCCCGGGCATCACACGTCCTGACACGGCACGATACCGGCGCCCGCCAACATAAGCGGTGCCGTTACCGGTGTGCCGGTACGTGCTTTGCCCCCGTGGGGTCCGCTACCCGGGCCGGCCCGCCGCCAGCCGGGCGCGGCACAGCCCGAGCACGTTCGCGACCACCATGTGGCCGGCCCGGTCAGCCGCGGTCAGGATCGACTCGGGGTGGAACTGGACCGCCCACCGGCCGGCGGCGGCATCCTCGATCGCCATCACCACCCCGTCCGGGGTGACCGCGGTCACCCCGAAGCCACCCTTGACCTGGTCCCGCGCCGCATAGAGGGAGTGGTACCTGGCCGCGATGAACTCGGCCGGCAGGCCGGCCAGCAGCCCGCCGGCGCCGTCATCGCCGGCCGGCTCCCTGATCACCCGGCCGGGCTTGCCGTGGACCGGCTCGCCCAGCAGGGCCAGCTGGCCGCCCGCGTGCTCCACCATGGCCTGCAGGCCCAGGCACACCCCGAAGGCGGGCAGCCCGCGCAGGTCAAGCTGGGCCAGCAGGTCCGTGCAGGCAAAATCGGCCGGGCGGCCCGGGCCCGGCGAGAGCACCACCAGGTCGGGGCCGTACTCGTCGAGCGCCGCCAGTGGCAGGCCCGCCCGCAGCGTGAGCACGTGCGCGCCCTGCTCACGGAAGTAGCCGGCCAGTGTGTGCACGAACGAATCCTGGTGGTCCACGAGCAGCACCCGCATTCCCTCACCCGGCAGGATGGCCGGCGGGTGGGTGGCGGCAGTGGGTGCGGGCACGCGTTCTGCAGCGGGGGTGGCGGCGGTGGGCACCGCCTCGGCCAGCGTTTCCAGCAGGGCACGCGCCTTCAGCCCGGTCTCGGCCTCCTCGGCAGCCGGGTCGGAGTCGAACAGCAGTGTCGCGCCCGCGCGCACGCTGGCCACCCCGTTCTGGATGTGCGCGGTGCGCAGGGTCAGCCCGGTGTTCATGGCCCCGTCGAAGCCGATCATGCCGACCGCGCCGCCGTACCAGCGCCGGGGCGTCCGCTCGTGGTCCTCGATGAACTGCATGGCCCAGGCCTTGGGCGCGCCGGTGACGGTCACCGCCCACATGTGGGTGAGGAACGCGTCCAGTGCGTCGAGCCCGGGCCGCAGCCGGCCCTCGATGTGGTCCACGGTGTGGATCAGGCGGCTGTACATCTCGATCTGCCGCCGCCCGATCACCCGCACGCTGCCCGGCACGCAGACCCGCGACTTGTCGTTGCGGTCAACATCGGTGCACATGGTCAGCTCGGACTCCTCCTTGGCCGAGTTGAGCAGCGCCCGGATGTTGGCGGCGTCCTCCAGCGGGTCGGCGCCGCGCGCGATGGTGCCCGAGATCGGGCAGGTCTCCACCCGGTCCCCGGTGATCCGCACGTACATCTCGGGTGACGCGCCGACCAGGCACTCCCCCTCGCCCAGGTTGAGGAAGAACTCGTAGGGGGCCGGGTTGCGCCGGCGCAGCCGCTGGTAGAAAGCGGCCGGGGAGGCGCAGTGAGCGTGGAAGGCGTGGCTGGGCACCACCTCGAACAGGTCGCCGCGGGCGAAACGCTCCCTGGCCCGCTCCACGATCCGCGCATACGAGCCCGGTTCTGGCCCGGGCGGCACGGTGGCCGGCGGCCGTGGGCCAGTGGCGGGCGCGGGCGGGGTCTGCCGGGGCAGGCCCCGCGTTGACACCCCATCGACCGCGAACTCATACCGGTACCGGGTGGCCTGCTCGCGCTTGCGGTCAAGCACGTACAGCTCGTCCGGCAGGTGCAGGACCAGGTCGCGCTGGCCGGCGGGGCGCTCGTAGCTCAGCGCGACCGGCTCGAACTGGAATGCCAGGTCGTAGCCGAACGCCCCGTACAGGCCCAGGTGCGGGTCGCCGCCGGCCATGGCGGCGACGACCTCACGCACGGCGGAGAAGACGGTGGGACGGCGGCTGCGGTCCTCCTCGGCCAGCAGCCCGGTGGGCTCCGGGATCACCACGGCGACCTGCGGGAAGACCGTCCCCTCAGGCCCGGGGACGGGCGCGTCGGCCGGCTCGCCGACCCGGAGCAGAGCCGCGCCCAGGACCGGGAGCAGGACCTCGCCGCGGGCGTTGAGCGCCCGGATCGTGACCGTGCGGCCGTGCGTGACCAGTTCGGCGCACGGGTTCACGTAGGCGAGGTGCCAGCGGCTGTACCGCCCGGGGTACTCCATGCCGGAACTGAGCACCCCGCCGCGCACGTGCTCCACCTGCTCGCAGATGCTGTCCAGTATTTGCTCGCCGAACGGCTCAGCGATCCGGGTGACGCGCACCCCGCCGGTGGTCACCGACTGTTCTGGCTGGTCAGGCTGTGCTGCCGGGTCCACCTATGCTCCCCTGGGGCTGGGCCCGGGCCGGCGAACGGCAGAAGCGACCGCCCGGGCCGGGCGGTCGCTTCTGGATGTACGCTGCGCGCGAACCAGTCACCGCCTCACCGGCGGCGCCACCACTGGGGGTTACCGGTGACTCGCATGGCGCGAGCCTACCGGTGCGCCGGCCTGGGCGCCACCACGGCGGTCAGGCGAGCGCGAAAACAGCGGTGACCGTGACGCTCACCTGCTGGCTGCCGGGAGACACCGGCACCGCGCTGCCCGCCGAGGACCGCGCCGCCGCACCGAACACCGGCACCGGCTCCACCGGGCTCTGCTCGGACATGCTCACCAGCGCCCCGAGGGAGCGGCCGAGCGCCTTGGCGTACTGAGCCGCCCTGGTCCGGGCGTCCACCACCGCCCTGGCCCGGGCAGCGGCCAGCAGGTGGCTGCTGTCGCTCAGGTCGAGCGACACCCCGTCCACCACGGTCGCGTTGCCGCCTGCCCGCACCGCGTCACTGATCTGGGTGCCCGCGGTGCCCAGCGTGCGCAAGGTGACCTGGATCGACTCGCTGACCCCGTAACCCGCCGGGACCGCGGAGCTGCCGCTGTAGGTGGGCTGGATGGACAGGCCCGAGGTCTGGATGTCGCCGGCGCGCACGCCGGTCCTGGTCAATGCCCGGGTGACCGCCCGGACCGCCTGATTGGCGTGCTGCAGTGCGGTGCTGACCGAGGAAGCGCTGGTCTGCACCCCCATTGACAGCGTGAGCTGGCTGGGCGTGCCTGACACGGCCCCGGTGCCGGTCACCGTGATCCGGGACCCGGTGATGCCGGCGGGCAGCTGGGCGCTGGCGCCGGCGGCGGCCGCGGCGGGGGTGCCGCCACCCTGCCCGGTGCCCACGGCGAAGGCACCGATCAGCAGGGCGGCGGCCGCGGCGCCGGCGGCGAGGCCCCGCTGGGTGGGAGTAAGCGAGACAGGCATGGTATGCCTCCTGATCGGCGGGAATGACCACCGTTTCGACGCGCCGTCAGCGGCCGTGGTTCCGCCCCGTCACGGACGGGTTCAGCGGTGCTGGGCGGGCTCGGGCGCGGCACGGGTCTCGGCCTCCACGATCGTGGACCGGGACAGCAGCGCGATCCCGGCAGCCGCCGCCACCCCGCCGGTTATCTGCAGGGCGAGGTGCGCCGGGCTGGACGCCAGCTGCTCCCCGAACACGGTGGCGCCGATGATCACCGCTCCGACGGGTTCCAGGGTGTCGATGACCGGCAGGCTCAGGGACAGTGCGCCTGCGCCGAACGCGCTCTGGCCGAACAGCGCGCCCAGCACGCCGGTCGCCATCAGGGCGTAGGGCTCCCAGTGCGCCAGCGTGCCAGCCCCGTGGGTGGTGAGCAGGTCCACGGTGGACTTGGTGAGCGCGTCCAGCAGCCCGTAGAGGGAACCGGCGGCGGCGGCCAGCCAGATCACCCGGGGCCGGCCGCGGACCCGCAGCGCGGCCACCGCGGCGACCGCCACCACCGCCCCCACCACCCCGAACACCGGGATCCAGGTGGTGATCGGCAGTGTGCTCACCCCGCTGGTGGGTGGCGAGACGGCCAGGAAGACCACGATCCCGCCGGTGACGGTGAGCGCCCCGGCCATGTCGTGGCGGGTGAGCCGCCGCTGGTGCTTGCGCGCGATCAGCGGCAGCGCGAACAGCACATCGGTGGCGGCGAGCGGCTGCACCAGCGTGAGCGGGCCGAACGCCAGGGCCACCCCCTGGATGACGAACGAGAAGGCGTCCAGGCCCATGCCAGCCACCCAGCGCGGCTGCCGGACCAGGTGCCACAGCAGCCCGAACCGCAGCGCCTCCTCGCCGGACTCCCGGGCGACCCCCTGCTGCACGATCGAGCCGACAGCGAAGCAGAGCGCGGCAGCGAGAGCGCCAACCACGGCGATCGTCGTTGCCACGAGAGGCAGACCTTCCCCGGGGGGCATCCCTCACCCCATCATCGGCCCCCATGCCGGGGTGGGGACCACCGGGACTCCCCGGCCGGGCTTTCGTCCGGCCCACCAGTGCTGTACGTCCCTATCCAGGCACCTGTTCTCGTGCGACGCTGCTGTCATGGGCCTGAGATTCCCGCACCGCAGCGCTGGCGGCGACAGCACCGCCCCCGGCAGCCGGGTCGTACCAACGCCAACGGGCGCGACGGTGGGCTGGCTGGACGGGCCGGAGACCGTGCCCGGGCAGGCATGCTGCTGCCCGGCCAAGCCCCAGGTGAAGGTGATCATGCCCGGCTCGGCTACCCGGCCGCAGGCAGTGGACCTGTGGCTGTGCGGGCACCATTGGCGGGAATCCGGGCAGGCGCTGGCCGCCGCCGGGGCGGCCGTCTACCGCCTGTCACCGCCCGAACTCCCGGCCCGTGCCGACCGCGAAACCGCACCGGCCTAGCCCGCTGGCCTGACGCACGGGCCCCCTGACGCACGGGCCCAAGGCGCCAGGCCGCGTCAGAAGCCGACCCGGGTGCCGGCCCCGGACGCCAGCGCCTTGCGGTAGGCGAGCACCGCCGCCGCGAAGTCCTCCACCGCCAGGCCGAGCGACTCGAACACGGTGATCTCCTGGTCATCGGCGCGCCCCGGGGCCCGCCCGGCGAGCACCTCACCGAGCTCGGCCCGGATATGACCGGTCCCGATCGCACCGTCGGCCACCGCCAGCAGGAAGTCCCCGGACTCGCTGGCCGCCGACTCCCGGCTGTCGACGTACAGCGCGGCGGCGGCCATGGTGGCCGCGTCGATCTCACGCGCGGCGGGCAGGCACGCCCCGACCGCGTTGACGTGGGCTCCAGGTGCCAGCCAGCCGTGCTGGAGCACCGGCACCGCGGAACTGGTCGCGGTGACCACGATCTCCGCCCCGGCCAGGGCCTGCTCGACGCTGTCGCAGGCGATGACCGGCACCGGCACCAGCCCGGCGGTCGCGTCGGCGAACCGGCGGGCGCGGCCGGCGTCCCGCCCGGCGACCCGGATCCCGGCCAGGTCACGGCAGGCCGCGAGCGCCTGGATGTGGGCCCGGGCCTGCACGCCGGTGCCGATGATGGCGACCTGCGCCGCGCCGGGCCGGGCCAGCAGCGACGTGGCGAGCGCCGACACGGCCGCGGTGCGGATCTCGGTCAGCACCGAGGCGTTCAGCAGGGCAAGCGGCTCCCCGGTCCGGGCGCTGGAGATCAGCACCCCGCCCTGGTGGGCGTCCTTGCCCAGCGCCGGGTTGCCAGGACTGACGCAGATCGCCTTGAGCCCGTAGCCCGGTTCGTCCGCTGCCCCGCCAGCGGGCGGCAGATGGCAGGGCATCAGCACCATCAGGCCCGCCGCGCCCGGCGGCTGCAGGACCGTCCGCACCGGCTGGCAGGCCTGCCCGGCCGCGAGCGCGGCCAGCGCCTGCCCCATCACCTCCACCACCTCGGGATAGGGCAGCAGGCCGGGCAGGTCCCCGGCGCTGAGCACCAGCAGCGTCATGGCCGCTGCCTGCCCGGTGGCCGTCCGGTCACGCCTTGGCCGCGATGAGCCCGGCCAGCACCTGGTCCTGGGCGAGCAGGTGCTTCTGGATCTCCATGGCCTCGTGCAGCACGGCCTCCGCGTCCCGGTAGGTCTGCTCGGAGCGCTTGTCCGCGGCCCCCGCCTGCAGGTTCTGGCCGACAATGATCACCGGCAGCAGGATCAGCTGGAGGAAGTTGGACGACACCCAGGCGATGATGATGGTCAGGTTGCCGCTGCTCAGCGCCGATGGCAGGCTGATGAAGGCGATCACGGCGAACACGTAGGCACAGACCATCGTCCCGACCGCGGTGGTGATCGCCAGGCCTACCCGGCCGTTGAATCCGACCCGCCCCTGGTTCACCTTGGCCGGGCCCGGTGCCTTGCCGGAAAGCCGCCTGACGGTGTGCTCATGGGGGGTGTGCTGGTACGTAGTCGTCATG